>NZ_OZ208512.1:350000-700000 GCF_964512435.1 Tenacibaculum insulae
CTATCTTTTTTTGAAGTAAAATGGCTTTATGTTCATTTAAAAACTGAACCATTTCTGCTTTCATTCCATCATGTGCTATAATTGCTATTTCCATAAGCATAAAATTAATTAAAAATTCCCGCTATAAACGGGAATTAATATTAAATTAAAATTATTTTTTTCGTTATAAAGAAGCTGAATACTCTAGTAAATCAACAATTTTAGTTGCATATCCGTACTCATTATCGTACCAAGATATTACTTTAAAAAAGTTTTCATTCAGCTCTAAACTAGCATCAGCATCAATTACAGATGTTCTTGTTTCTGATACAAAATCTTGAGAAACAACTTCATCTTCAGTATATCCAATAATACCTTTAAAATCATTTTCTGAAGCGGCTTTAAAAGTTGCCATAATTTCTTTTAACGATGTAGCTTTTGCTGTTTTAAAAGTTAAATCTACCAATGAAACATCTGCTACAGGAACCCTAACTGCCATTCCTGTTAATTTCCCTTCCATCTGCGGAATTACTTTTGTTACTGCTTTTGCTGCTCCTGTTGATGTTGGAATGATATTGTTTACTACCGAACGCCCTCTTCTCCATTTTTTATTTGGCCCATCAACTGTATTTTGAGTTGATGTAGCTGCATGAACAGTTGTCATTAATCCTTCTGTCATTCCAAAAGCATCGTTAATTACTTTTACTATCGGTGCCAAACAATTTGTTGTGCAAGAAGCATTTGAAATAACATTTTCGTTGGCTGTTAGTTCTTTATGATTTACACCCATTACGTACATTTTAGCATCTTTTGATGGCGCTGAAATAAGTACTTTTTTGGCCCCACCATTAATATGCAATGCTGCCTTATCTTTATCTGTAAAAAAACCAGTTGCTTCTATAATATATTCAGCCGCTACTTCGTTCCATTTTAAATCTTCTGGATTTTTCTCTGCAGTAACTCTAATCACTTTTTTATTTACAACTAAATTACCGTCTTTTACTGCTACATCACCTTTAAAACGTCCGTGTACAGAATCGTATTTTAATAAATAAGCTAAATAATTTACATCTAACAAATCGTTAATTCCTACAACTTCTACATTTTCTCTATCAATTACTGAGCGAAGAACTAATCTACCAATTCTTCCAAACCCGTTAATACCTATCTTGATCATTGTTTTATATTATTTTGAATATTATTTGTCGTTTTTAATTAAAAAAAAATGCAGTTTTTCTTAAAAAAAGGGTTTCACAAATATAAAACTTATCCGAATAAAAAAAACCTGATAGCTTTTAAAAACTATCAGGTTTTTTCATTCAAACAAATAACTATCTACAAAGATGCAGAATACTCTAATAAATCAACAATTTTTGTTGCATATCCAAATTCGTTATCATACCAAGATATAACTTTAAAAAAGTTACTATTTAGCTCTAAACTAGCATCAGCATCTACAATTGATGTTCTTGCATCTGATACAAAGTCTTGCGAAACTACTTTATCTTCAGTATAACCTAAAACTCCTTTTAATTCTCCTTCAGAAGCTTCTTTTAATACTTTTTTAATTTCTTCTAAAGATGTTGATTTATCAGTTTTAAATGTTAAATCAACTAAAGAAACATCAGCAACAGGTACTCTAACCGCCATTCCTGTTAACTTACCTTCTAAGGCTGGAATTACTTTTGTTACTGCTTTTGCAGCTCCTGTTGATGCAGGAATTAAGTTATTTAAAACCGATCTTCCACGTCTTCTATCTCCATTTGGGCTATCTACCACTCCCTGTCCAGAAGTTGCAGCGTGAATTGTTGTCATTAATCCTTCAACTATTCCAAAATTTTCGTGTAAAACTTTAGATAAAGGTGCCAAACAATTTGTAGTACAAGAAGCGTTAGAAACAACCGTATCTTCCTTTTTTAATTCGGTGTGATTAACCCCCATAACAAACATTTTAGCATCTTTAGATGGCGCCGAGATAAATACTTTTTTAGCACCTCCTTTAATGTGTAAACCTGCTTGTTCTTGAGTTAAAAAGAATCCTGTAGATTCGATTATATAATCTGCCCCAACTTCATTCCATTTTAAATCTGCTGGATTTCTTTCGGCAGTTACTCTAATCTCTTTTCCATTTACTACTAATTGACCATCTTTTACAGCTATATCTCCATCAAAACGACCATGAACTGAATCATATTTTAATAAATATGCCAAATAATCAACATCTAATAAGTCGTTAATTGCAACAACCTCAACATTATCTCTGTTAATTGCTGCTCTAAAAGCGATTCTACCTATTCTACCAAATCCGTTAATTCCAATTTTAATCATATTTATTATTTTAATTTTTCAGTATTATGTAGTCATGATATCTGAGACTCTTAACAGCTCTGTATCAATACTATCTTGTCCTTTTATTGCTTTTTCTAAATCGGTAGCAATCACCTTATTATTTTGTAAACCAACCATTAAATTTGTTTGATCATCTAGTAAAAGCTCTACTGCTTTTACTCCTAATCTACTTGCTAAAACTCTATCGAAACAGGTAGGAGCACCACCTCTTTGCATGTGTCCTAAAACAGAAACTCTTACTTCGTATTCTGTTAAATTTTTCTCAGCATAATCCGCTAATTCAAAAACATTTTTTCCTGTTTTATCTCCTTCAGAAACCACTACAATACTTGATGATTTACCTGTTCTTCTACTTTTCTTTAAAGATTCAAGCATTCTTTCAAGTCCTAAATTTTCTTCAGGTATTAGTATTTCTTCTGCACCAGCACCAACACCTGCATTTAAGGCTATAAAACCTGCATCTCTCCCCATCACTTCGACAAAAAACAATCGGTTATGTGATGATGCGGTGTCTCTAATTTTATCAATTGCTTCAACAGCTGTGTTTAAGGCCGTATCGTAACCAATAGTGTGTGTTGTTCCTGAAATATCATTATCAATTGTACCAGGAATACCAATAATTGGAAAGTTAAATTCTTGATTAAAAACTACACCTCCAGTAAACGAACCATCTCCTCCAATTACCACTAAAGCATCAACATTATTTTCTTTTAAATTTTCATAAGCTTTTAAGCGACCTTCTTTGGTTCTAAAATCTTTTGATCTGGCAGATTTTAAGATCGTACCACCTTTATTAATAATGTTGTTTACGCTACGCGCTGTAAAAGGAACTAGATCTCCTTCTATTAATCCTTGATAACCTCTGTAAATACCCATACATTCAGTACGATAATAAGCACAAGCTCTTACTACCGATCTAATTGCCGCATTCATACCAGGAGAATCCCCTCCTGAAGTCATGACTGCTATTTTTTTTATTTTTCCCATAATATGAATATCAAATTTACTCATTTTAAATACAAAGCTTAATCAACTGAATGTTATTAATTACCCAAGCTTCTTTAAAAATAATTTATCTTCTTTTATAGCTTGTATAAATGCTATTAATGGTCTTCGAATAAAATTTTCGGGTACTCTCATCTTTTTTTCTTCTAAAACCTCTTTTATAATCTCTTTTGCATGATACCCAACAGAACCTATAAAAAATAAAGGAACCTCTTTTAATTCTTCTTTATATTTTGATAACTGTTTTTCTATAAACTCGGTTATACAAGAGGTTATAATGTTTTTAGCATATGGATGCTCTATATTTTCGAATAAAAAACGTGCATATCTTGCTAAATATTTATTAGGCATTTTAGAGCCATAAAGCTTCGATAATACCTTATCGTTTTTTAAATTAAATTCTTTTTCTAACGAAAACTTTAAATCTTCAGGAAGCTCTTGATAATAATAACTTCTTAAAATTTCTTTTCCTAAATGATTACCACTTCCTTCATCCATCAAAACATATCCCATGGCTTTAACCTTTTGTTCTATTGTTGTTCCGTTATAAAAACAACAGTTAGAACCTGTACCTAAAATACATACCACCGAAGGATCTTGTGACGCTGACAAAACAGCCAACATTAAATCTTCTTTTATTACTGTTTTTGATAAATGTGGAAAAAATTTATTAAAAACTTCATTTACTTTTTTTTCTGCCTTGGCGTTATTGCAGCCTGCACCAAAAAAAAAAATAGAATCTATTGCACTTTTATATGTTTCTAATTCTTTACTGCTTTTAAGAATTTCATATATGTGTTTCTTTTTTAAAACCGAAGGATTAACTCCCTCTGTTCTTAACCTAGTAACAACCTTGTTACTTGTTAGTTCATACAAAAACCAATCGCATTTTGTAGAACCGCTATCTGCTATTAAAATCATCTTAAGAAGCTTTTAACTGTATATTATTTTGTTTTATTCTAACAATTAAATCGTTTACTATTTTTTTACCATACTTAGTTGTAAACTCTTTTGATTTATCTACCTCTATATTTTCTTTATCCTTTCTATTAACTATAGTAAAAGGTGTATTTTTATGTAAAATGTTAAAATAATTATTGTTATCGCTTAAATAAGTTTCTAAAAAGAAAGAAGTACAAACTATTAAACCATCTACAATATCTTCTGATAATAAATTGATGTAATTAATTTCTTTACGCGGATTATTACACGTTTGATATATCATAACTCTATGGTTATGATCGCTTGTTTCTTCTGCAATTCCGTTTACTAAATTGTAAAAAAAATCATTTTTAAAATCGGGTATAATAACACCGATAATAAAATTTTTCTTTTTCTTTAAATTACGAGCAAAGAAATTTGGAATATAATTTAATGATGAAGCTTTTTTAATTATTTTTTCTTTAGTTAAACTACTAATTTCATGACTATCATTCAATGCTTTTGAAACAGTAGATATTGAATAACCCGTTTTTATCGCTATTTCCTTTAATGTTACATTACAGTTCATTATAGTATGTTTTATTTTTTAATCGTTTAACTTTTACTTTAAAAAAAGTAGGTTTATTTAGCATATGTTTTAAGCATACTTTCTATGCTTGGTAGAATCATCAATTCAGTATCAACCATTGGGGTTTTTAAAAAAGCAATACATTCTTTTATTTTACCTTTTGTTTTTGCGTTTGCCTTATTATTTTTTAATAATTCTAAACATAAAACAGAAAGATCTTTTATTTTGCTATAGTGTTCTTTTAATACTTTTGTGTTAGCATTTAAAGGTTTTTCTAAAAAATTTTGGTAACCATTTACCCATTTATTAAAATATCTTTTTACCGCTTCTTTATTTTTATCTGTAGGTTTACTAGTTAACAAAGCTACTGCTTGGTTAAAATTATAAGCATCTACTGCATCAGCTGAACAAGCATCTGCAAAAAGCGTAAATGGTGAAAATGTTTTGTATTCTGTACCTCCTTTGTTTCTTGAATAAACTTTTATAGGTTCAAAAATATCTGTCAATATTTTAATTGATTCAACATCTTCAACTTTTGCTATATTTCTTAAAATAACATCTTTATTCTTTTTATGCGTTATGCCTAACTCTTCTAAATGAGAATTAACAACTGCTAATCTCGTTCTCATGTTTTTTAGGTCCTTTACTTCTTTTTTAGACCAAAATCGCTCTGCAATTGCTGCTGTTCTAGGCCAAATTCTAGAATCTATTGTAAGTGGTGTTACCAACTCACTCCACATAGTGGTTTCAGCTCCTAAAACCCTTTTGCGTTCTTCTTTTGTTAAAACCTCATCACCAATTGGATCTACTAAATAATGACTATCTACAGATAACATTCTATCAATATAATATCCGTTAGAAAGTACTGCTTGATATCCTTTTTTAGCCGCTTCAATTAAAGTACTGCGTTTTAAACCTTCGTGTTTTCCTCGCCAAGAATGAATAACAGCCGTTGTTGGTAGCGATGGCGTTAAAATCTCGTCCCAACCCATTAGTTTTTTTCCTAATGATTTTAAAACTTTCTCGATTCTAATATTAAAATACGTTTGTAAATCGTGGTTTGTTTTTAATTTATGTTTCTTTTTAAAAGCTTGTATTTCAGCATTTGCATCCCAATGTTTCCCTTCATTTTCATCACCTCCAATATGAAAATACTCATCAGGAAATAACGGTGCTATTTCTCTAAATAATGTTTCTAAAAACAAGTAAGTAACTTCTTTAGATGGATTTAAAGTTGGATCAAAAACTCCAGAAAAACGTTCAACAGAATAATCATATCCTTTTTTACTTCCTAATGATGGATATGCCGCTAATATTGCCGATGCATGTCCTGGAACATCAAATTCTGGTACTACTCTTATTCCTAAATCTGCCGCATAAGCAACAACGTCTTTAATTTGTTCTTGTGTATAAAACAATCCGTCTGCAGCAATTTCTTGAAGTTTTGGATATACTTTAGATTCAAAACGAACTCCTTGATCGTCTGTTAAATGCCAGTGAAAAACATTCATTTTAACAGAAGCCATTGCTCTTAAGTTTCTTTTTAAAACATCAACTGGTTGAAAATGTCTTGAAACGTCAATCATTAAACCCCTCCACACAAACCTTGGTTTGTCTTTTATTTCAGCACCTTTTACATAAAAAGAATCTTCATTATAAGATATTAATTGCAATACAGTTTCTAAGGCTCTTAAAACACCAATATCAGTATTTGCATTTATTTGGATTCGATTATTTTTTACACTTAATGTATATGATTCATCTAATCCTATTTTTAATGAAGCTACGGTATTGTAAGTAACATTAACCGTTGCTTTTTCATTTTTTATCAACGGAAATCCTGTATCAATAAAAACACCTGTTCTGTTTGTTACTCTTCTAATAAAATTTGTAGCAGCTTTATATACTCTGCTATTTTTTTTATTTAAACTAACCGTAAAATTTTCATCAATAATTACCTTATTGCTATTTTCTTTAATTTCATTTGGCCAAGGCATTAAATTATAGTTTTCAACTATTTTTTGCTGACTATTAGCACTTAAAAAACAAAGTAAAAAAATTATATAAAGCTTATTTTTTATTCTTTTTATCATTTTGTATTGGTATCTAGAAATTATTCGACTTATCTTTTTTAATATTTATAACCAAGTTATAGGTAATTAAAAATGATATCGTTTAAACGCCTCTATTGCTGCGTAGTTTGCCATTCCTAGTTCATGATATCTTTCTGCTGTTAATCTATTTCTATCTTCAGCTCTTACCCAAAATTCTCTAGCATCGTTTCCTTGAAACATTACTCCGTCTTTTTGAGATTGATGGTAAAAAATTGCGTGACGCTTTTTAATTACCTGATCAGGACTCATAGGTACTGCCATTTCAATTTCGTGTGATTCCCACTCAAACCAAGCACCTCTATACAACCAAACCCAACAATCGTTCATGTATGGCTTTGTTTTAAGAATTTCAATTGCTTCGAATAATGCATCTAAACATACTTTATGTGTTCCGTGCGGATCAGCTAAATCACCTGCTGCATAAATTTGATGTGGTTTAATTTCTTCAATTAATGCACACATAATATCTAGATCAGCTTTAGATAAACCATTCTTTTTTACCTTACCTGTTTCGTAAAAAGGAAGGTTTAAAAAGTGAACATTTTTATCATCAAGACTTAAATACCTTGTTGCTGCTAACGATTCTGCTCTTCTAATTTCTCCTTTTAACTTTCTAACCTCTAAAGAATCAATATTATTAAGTGTTTTAGACTTTATACTTTTAATAATATCATCTAAACCTTCTTTGTTTGAAGACAATGTTTTTGCTACTTCTACAAACTTTAAAGCATCACTATCTGCAACTGCAATATTACCTGATGTTTGGTATGCAATATGCACTTCGTGTCCTTGCTCAACCAACCTATCAAAAGTTCCTCCCATTGAAATAACATCATCATCTGGATGAGGACTAAAAATAATCACTCGTTTTTTAGATGGTTCTGCTCTTTCTGGACGATTCGTATCATCAGCATTTGGTTTTCCTCCTGGCCATCCAGTAATTGTATGTTGTAACTTATTAAATATTTTTATATTTAAATCGTAAGCACTTCCTTCTTCAGATAATAAACCAGACATACCATGCTCGTTATAATCTTTATCTGTTAGTTTTAAAACTGGTTTTTTAAGCTCTTGACTTAACCAGAACACCGCTTTTTTCTTTAATTCTGTAGTCCAAACACAAGAAGTCACCAACCAAGGAGTTTTAATTCTTGTTAACTCTCTTGATGCTTCTGCATCTAAAATAAAAGTTGTGTTTTTATGGTTTTGTAAATAACTTGCCGGAATTTGAGACGTTACTTCTCCTTCTATCGTTTCTTTTACAACTTTAGCTTTATTAATACCCCAAGCTAACAATACTACTCGTTTTGCTTTTCTAATAGTACTAATACCCATTGTTATTGCTTTTTTAGGAACATTATCTATTCCTAAAAAGCTAGAAGCTGCATCTTGTCTTGTTATATGATCTAATGTTATACTTCTTGTACTTGAATTATAGTGAGATCCTGGTTCGTTAAAACCTACATGACCTGTTCGTCCAATACCTAAAAGTTGAAAATCTAAACCACCAGCTTCTTTAATTTTTAATTCGTAATCAACACAATATTGATAAATTTCATCAGCTTTAATTGTACCGTCTGGCACATTAATATTTTCTGGTAAAATATCAACATGATTAAATAAATGTTCGTGCATAAAATAATGATAACTCTGAACATCATCTGGTTGCATTTGCCAGTACTCATCTAAGTTAAAAGTTACCACATTTGCAAAGCTTAATCCTTCTTCAATATGTAAGCGAACTAATTCTTCATATACTTTAATTGGTGAAGATCCTGTTGCTAAACCTAAAACACATTTTTTATTTTCTTTTTCTTTTTGCTGAATAAGCTCAGCTATTTCATGCGCTACTACCTTAGAAGCTTCAAGAGAGTTATTGAAAATTATATTATGATTTTTTTCATAACGTGTTTCCTCGAATTGTCCGGCAGGCTGATATATGATATCTTTTGGGCTATAAATTTGTACGTCTCCAATCATCTTATTGTTTTTAGTAAATTTATTGTCTATCTAGTTTTTTTGCTAATTTTTTCGACTAAAAGCAAAAAAAAAGACATAAAAAACAACCAGAAATACATTACATACTTCTGGTTGCGTTATTCAAATAAAAATAATGTACTTCTTAAAAGTTTGAAGCTCCTGTATCCCACCAAAGTCTTGTACCTCCGTGGTCTGGGCCTCCTAAGAATCCTTCTGCTACTGTTACATTAGCACCATTTGTATTCTTTTCACTATCTACAAAATTAATTCTTCTAACTTGTATATTAGTATCAATATCTCCACCACTGTTGTTTATAACAACTGGGAAAACTCTTGGATATCCTGTTCTTCTAAATTCAGACCAAGCTTCTTGTCCGTCAGGAAACATAGCAATCCATTTTTGAGTAATAATTTGCTCTAATTGTTCTTCTTGAGTAGCTCCGTTATCGTATGCTATTTTAACATCACTTCCGTAAGCTACATCATTTGCAGTATTAAGTGCATCAACAAAATCAGCTGGTGTACTTGTGTTATCAGCTAAATAAGTATCTACATCTGCAACTCCATGTTGAGAAAAAGAAGCTCTTACACCTGCTTCGTAATTCATTTTAGCATCTCCTGCTCCAGACCAACCTCTTAATGCAGCTTCTGCTCTTAAGAAATATACTTCAGCTGTTGTTAACCATACTTTTTGAGTCGCATTTAAAACTACATTCCCTAATAAAGAATGGCTTCCGTACTGTCCTTTAGCGTTGATTTCAATTCCTTGACGAATTCCTTTATAATCACCTAAAGTAGCGTCTGCTGGGTTTAAGAAAAATTCATTGATTCTTCCATCATTAAATCCTTTTAAAATAGCTTCCATTTCTGCACTCATACAAATATCTCCCCATCCTCCACTAATAGTGGCTAAAGGATGTGAAAAACCTCCCATATCAACAGTCATGTCTCCTGCAATAAAACCAGCATCACTTGCTAATGCTTTTTCTCCTTCAGTTCTTGCTAATGCTTGATCTACTTTAGATACTCTAATAGCTAATCTTAATCTTACTGAGTTTGCAAAAGCTCTCCAAGAAGCGATATCACCTCCTAAATTAGACTCATCAAAATCAACAAATTGTGCATTACCTTCGTATTGTTTTAATCCTGAAATAGCTTCATCTAATTCTGCAAAAAATGCTTTATAAGCTGTTTCTTGAGAGTCATATTCACCCGACGTACCGTAGTCATTGTATTTTGAATAACGTATCGGTCCAAAATTATCAGAAACTCTGTGCATTGCCATTACTTTAATAATGTTTGCTAAAAACACAAACTTTTCACCACCTGCAGAATTTGTTAACTCTACTTGTTCTTTAATACCTCTTGCATAAGGCATTACTCCGTTTCCATTATCAGCATCATAAGCATCACTCCATATAAAACCATTCCACCCATTAACTAAAGCATAAGTTTGGTTGTTTATATTTCCAGCAAATGGTGTTGGAGAAGTCATATAACCTGAAAAAATATCAGCACTTAAATTTTGCTGTAATTGGTAATTCCAAGCTGGCTCAACACGAATTACATTCGAAAACATAGGAGAAAACCTAGATCCGATATGGTTATTTCTTTGAGTTAAACTTTCGTTAGAAATTTTATTAGGATCAGTATTAATCCCCTCAAAATCATCTGTACATGCATTAACAATTACTAAAATTATTAATAGCTGTATGTATTTAATTGTTTTTTTCATTTGTTAAAAGTTTATATTAACATTAAATCCTACACTTCTTGTTGATGGCTGATTATAAATATCAACACCCTGTAAACCGATACCTGTACTTGCAGATACATTTGGATCAAACGGAGCTTCTTTATAGAAGAAGAATAAGTTGTTTGCGATTAAAGATAATCTTACACTTTTAAAGAAATCACTTTCTACAGGTAATTTATATCCAATAGATAATTCTCTTAAACTTACATTAGTTGCGTCATATACATACTCACCTAACATACCATCTCTACCACCAACTGCGTTATAAAAACTTTGTGCAGTTATTTGAGATGCAGCACCTGTTTCGTCTACTACATTTACCATACCACCGTTTCTATTTCTTGCATTTGCTGTTGCTTGCGAAACACCATATTTATCATTTACTGCCTCAGTAACACTTACTACATCTCCTCCAAACTTACCATCAACTAAGAAACTTAAAGTAAAATTCTTATATTCAAAAGTATTGCTCCATCCTAAAGTAAAATCTGGCTGTGCATGTGCAACTGTTTCAAAATCTGTAGATTTTAAAGCTCCTGAAGAGTTAACCACTGGTACTCCATTTGCATCTCTTTCTAAAGATCTTGCTTTAATACTACCAAAATCTTCTCCTTCAATTAATGAAAACTCATAACCATTAACACCTCTTGCTGTAATAATAGCTTCACCATCTTGTAAAGAAGGGTGTACTGCTACAACTTCGTTTTTGTTTTGTGCAAAGTTTAAAACTGTATTCCAAGTAAAGTTTTCATTTCTGATTGGTTTACCGTTTAATACTAACTCGATACCTTTATTAGATATCTCTCCTGCATTTACAATATTTTGTGAATATCCTTGTGGATTAGGAGCAGCTTGGATAAAGAATATTTGGTTTTCAGTTTTTGTATTATAATACGTTAATTCAAAACCTAAACGATTGTTTAAAAATCTCCATTCAGTACCAATTTCAAAAGACTTTTGTCTTTCTGGCTTTAATGTTTCTCCTTCAATTGGTGCAAAAGCAGCCGAACTTACAGAAGTATTTGTTGGGTTGATTGAATTTAAAGGTATTGTTGCATAAACAGGAATATCTTTACCAACCTCAGCATAAGAAAGTCTCAACTTTGCAAATTTAATTGTTTCTGGCATTTCAAACATTTCAGAAAGAACACCTGTTAAACCTACTGATGGGTAGAAAAATGAAGTTGATTCAGTATTTACTAAAGTAGATGACCAATCTGTTCTACCAGTTACATCTAAATATAACATTTTTTTATACCCTAAATTTGCTGATGCAAATACAGACTGAACTTCTCTATTTGCTACAGATTGTCTAATATTATTAGTTGTTGCAAAATTAGCTACTGTAAATTCATTTGGAAAGTTTAATCCCATTCCATCTCTTCCTGAATCTAATAAAACTTGATCTCCAGTTGTTGATTTTGTTAAACTAGTTCCTAATAATCCTGTAAAACTTAAATTATCAGAAAAATCTTTAGTATAATTAGCTATTAAATCAGCATACTGTTGTGTATTTTCTGTTTTTTCTAAAACATACCTTCCGTTGTCTCCTGTATTTACAGGATCTGTACCAGCATATTGTCTTTTATCAAATGTAAAAAATGACTTATCGTAACTTAATCTTGATTGTAATGAAAAGCTTTCAGTTATTTGATATTTAGCAGATACACTTGCTAAAACTCTTTGTACAATATCTTCACTTTTATTTCTGTTGATTAACCAATATGGATTTTGTTGAATATTCTCATCAAATGATGTAGCATATTGATCCATCATGTTTGTTGTTTGATTAAAATACTCAAACTTATTTTTATAGCTATTTCTATCTATACCTACTGGATGTAAATAAACACCTGTTAAAACATTTGAATACAAACCATTAGTTGGTCTGTTACTAATTCTTTGATCAGATAAATTAACACTAGCTGAAACATCAATTTTATCATCTAAAAACTTAGCTGTTTCTCTTAATGTTACATTATTTTTTATTAATTTATTTTCAGGTACAACTCCCTCTGCTAATGTATTTGCATACGAGAAGTATGTTTGTACTTTAGCGTTACCAGACGTTAAAGCGATAGAATTAATTGATGTATGACCTGTATTAAAAAAGCTTTTTGCATCATTAGATAATCCTGAAGCTTTTGCTCCCCAAGATTTTGGGTCAGAAACATTACCATTTTCAGCAATTGGTTGACCAACTGAAGCTGATTGATATTCTGATTGTAATTCTGGTAATGACATTACATTGTCTACCGTAAAGCTAGATGATATGTTTACTGACAATCTACCTTCTTTACCTTTTTTAGTCGTAACTAAAATTACACCATTTGCACCTTGACTACCGTATAAAGCTGATGCAGAAGCACCTTTTAATACAGTAATAGATTCTACATCATCTGGATTAATTAAAGACATAGCGTCTCCACCATCTCTATTTCCTGTTTGACTACCAAAAATATCTGTTCCTGGCTCTGAACCATTAGATCCATTTCCGCTATTTAACATTGGCACTCCATCAATAACATATAATGGATCATTGTTTGTTGTAGAAGAATTACCTCTTAAAACAACCTTTGCTGTTCCTCCTAAACCAGAAGAACTTCTCGATATAGTTACCCCAGCAGATTTACCAGATAAACTATTAATTGGGTTTGTTTGTTTAATTTTTGTTAATTCATCACCACCAACTTCTTGAGCTGAATAAGTTAAGCTTTTACGCTCTTTTTTAATACCTAAGGCAGTTATCACTACTTCTTTCAGTAAAGTTCCTTCGCTTAACTGAACATTAATTACAGATTTATCACCTACAAGAACAAAAGCTTTTTCCATCCCTACAAAAGAGAATTCTAAAACATCAGTCGCAGAGGCTTTAAGACTATAATTACCATCAAAATCGGTTTCAACACCTATAGTTGTGCCCTTTATCAAAACACTAACACCAGGTAAAGATTCTCCGTCTGCTTTAGACGAAACTGTACCTGTAATTGTTTTTTCTTGTGCAAACGTATTATACGTCAGCATCAACGAAAAACAAAAGAATAACAGAGATTTAATTTTTTTCATAAAATAAAAGTTAATTAATTATTTTGTTAAATTTAGGTTAATAAAAAAGTGTTCTAAAAAAAATATATACGAACGACGTAAAAAAAGCAACAAACAACACTATTTTAGCAAATATCATTATTCAACAAAAATTAACGTTGTTTTTTGCTTAAAAAAAATTAATTTCCGCCTTTTTTAACGCCCTGTATACAAATGAACCACAAACAACTATCTAATAAAAAAAGTATCAGAACTATTTCTAAAAAATATCATATTATATTTTGGTTAAGTTATTTTGCTTTTAATGTTATTAGATGGGGTAGTTATTTTGATGATTATTGGTATTCCTTAAAATCTAACTTAGTTGAGTTCCCTTTACATATAGTATTAGTATATATAAACCTCTATTATTTTATTCCTAAATTTTTAACTACAAAAAAATATAAAACCTATATATTATTTTTTCTACTAGCATTAGGCGTACTATATACAGTTAGAACAGGTTTAAACTACATTTTGGTTACAAAAAATATTTGGCCAGAAATGGATGCCTACCAACAAGCCTTTACTTTTAACCATATTATTGCTGTTACTATTGGCGAATTATATGTGGTTGCTTTAGCCACCGCTTTAAAATTAACGGTAGATTGGGTAAATCAAAAAGGAAGAATTGAAGCTTTAAGGAAAGAACATTTAAAAAGTGAATTAAATTTTTTAAAATCTCAAATCCAACCTCACTTTTTCTTTAACACATTAAATAACTTGTACGCTTTAACATTAGAAAAATCGAACCTTGCCCCCGAAGTCGTTTTAAAACTATCAGACATAATGCAATATGTTATTTATGATATTAAAAAAAGTAAAGTAAGTTTATTAAAGGAAATAGAATACATACAAAATTATGTTGATTTAGAATTATTGCGTTGTCATGAAAATTCAGAAATAAAAATAAATATTGAAGGAAATATTAATGATGCTAAAATTCCTCCTTTAATTTTTCTTTCCTTTATTGAAAATTGCTTTAAACATGGTAATAAAAACAGCAGCGATTTTTATATTTGTATAGATATAGAAAAGAATACAAATAATTTACTTATCTTAACTATTCGAAATTCTTTTGAAGTTAACGACTCTCTTCTTAGTAATAATTTAAAAAAAGGGATCGGAAACTCAAACACCAAAAGGAGATTAGACCTTATTTATAAAGGAAACTATAATTTAGATATTTTTAAAGAAAAAGAAACATTTACGGTAAAACTTGAAATCCCCTTAACTTAAAAACAAAAAAGTGAAAATAAACTGTGTTATTATAGACGACGAACCATTAGCCATTAATGTTATTAAAAATCATTTACAAGAATTTAAAAACATTGTTATTGTTGACACTTTCAATAATCCTATTGAAGCTATTCAAACTATTGAAAGCAATAAAATAGACGTTCTTTTTTTAGACATTAACATGCCTAAAATGAACGGATTAGATTTTTTAAGAAACACACAAATAAAACCACATGTAGTAATTACAACAGCTTACAGAGAATATGCTATTGAAGGCTATGATTTAGATGTACTCGATTATTTAGTGAAACCCATTCCTTTTCCTCGATTTTTAAAAACAGTTAACAAGCTAACCCAACGTATTCATAATAGCAGCTTAGACATTAAAGACACCGAAAACTCTCATATATTTTTAAAGGTTGATAAAAAACTAGTAAAAGTAAAATACGACAGTATTTTATATATAGAAAGTTTAAAAGACTACATTAAAGTATCTACAACCATAGATAACTACATTGTGCATAAATCTTTAACAAGTATTACAGAAGAATTACCTGATAGTAATTTTTTAAGAATTCACCGATCATATACCGTTGCTTTAGACAAAGTAAATTATATTGAAGGAAATTCATTAAATATAAACGACAAAAGAATACCTATTGGTAGAAAGTATTTAAACAACACAAAGCAAATCATTTTAAAAAATAGCAACGAGTAAAACAACTACCACAATAATTAATGTTGTTTAACAAAAAAATAACGTTGTTAGTAGAATTTATTAACGTACACCAAAACAACTTAATTAAATTTAAATTCTAAAAACAAAATAAATGATTAACTTAAGTTTACTCGATACTTCAATTATTATCGGATTTTTTATTCTTTCATTACTTATCGGTATTTGGGCTTCAAAATCTGCTGGAAAAAATAGTGCTGAATTCTTTTTATCTGGACGAAACATGCCGTGGTGGTTACTAGGTGTTTCAATGGTTGCAACAACTTTTGCTGCCGATACCCCTGGTTTAGTTACAGAACTTGTTCGTAAAAACGGAGTTTCTGGTAACTGGGTTTGGTGGGCAATGTTACTTACTGGTATGCTAACTGTTTTCTTTTATGCAAAACTTTGGCGAAAATCAGGAATTACTACCGATTTAGAGTTTTACGAATTGCGTTACTCTGGTAAAATGGCTAGTTTTTTAAGAGGATTTAGAGCTATTTATTTAGGAGTTATTTTTAACATTATTACTATGGCCGGTGTTTGTTTAGCCGGAGCAAAAATTGCAAATATCTTATTAGGAATTTCGCAAGGAGAAATGTTACTATATTCATCTATAATTGTAGTTATCTATTCTTCTTTAGGTGGATTAAAAGGTGTTTTACTTACCGATTTTGTTCAGTTTATAATTGCAATGATCGGTTCGGTTTGGGCGACAATTTACATTATAGATCTTCCTGAAATAAACGGATTATCAAATTTATTAGCACATCCTAATGTTAGCGACAAACTAGATATACTTCCAGATTTTTCTAATACCGAATCTTTAATTACATTATTTGTAATTCCATTTGCCGTACAATGGTGGAGTACTTGGTACCCTGGTGCAGAACCTGGTGGTGGTGGTTATATTGCACAACGAATGTTAGCTGCAAAAGATGAAAAAAACGCAACATGGGCTACTTTGTTTTTTAACTTTGCTCATTACGCATTACGCCCTTGGCCTTGGATTATTGTAGGTTTGGCTTCTTTAGTTATTTTCCCTAGTTTAGATAGTATGAACCAAGCTTTCCCTAACTTATCTCCAGATATGCAAGGGCACGATGTTGGTTACGCTGCAATGATGACATACTTACCTGCTGGTTTATTAGGTATTGTATTAACTTCATTAATCGCCGCATTTATGAGTACAATCTCAACACAATTAAACTGGGGTAGCTCATATTTAGTAAACGATTTTTATAGTCGATTTATAAATCAAGATGCATCAGAAAAGCAAAAAGTTGTGGTAGGTAGAGTATCAACAGTATTATTAATGTTATGTGCTGCATTATTTTCTTTCTACTTACAATCGGCAAAAGATGTATTTGATTTATTATTACAAATTGGTGCTGGTACAGGTTTGTTATTTATTTTAAGATGGTTTTGGAGCAGAATAAATCCATATAGTGAAATTGCTGCAATGGCTATTTCATTTGTAATCGCTATTTTCTTTTTTGTAAACGGAAAAATGGAAACTCCTTTTATTGAAATTGCTGGTTATTGGCAATTAATTATAGGAGTTATTATAACAACTATTGGATGGGTTTCTGTAACACTTTTAACAAAACCAAGCGACTCAAATACTATCGAAAAATTTGAAAAATTAATTTTTGATGGAGATGATAAATTTAAAAATATTGGTGTAAAAATAGTAGGTTTTGTTACCGGTACAGTTGGGGTATATAGTTTCTTACTAGCTACAGGTAATTGGATTTACGGTAAAACGCTTTTAGCTTCCGTTTTATCAATAGTAACCTTAGTTAGTATTTATATACTAACTAAAATATGGAAACGTATTTCATAGCATAAAAAAAAAGCCTTAAAATAAAATTATTTTAAGGCTTTTTTATAATTCAGTATTATTGATTCTACTTTTTTATTTTCAAAAACAGAAGGATATAATTCCTTTATAATCAAACGATATTCATAATCAATAGCCAACGCGTTTTTTAAATGTGTTAAACTATAATCTTCTTTATCAAGAATCATAAATAATCCACACAAACGATATTCTATTTCAGCAAATTCCTGATATCTTTTTTTAGCTTTGATTACAATTTTTAATGCATCGTTAAAATCTCCTAAAAACAATAAAAGATCAGCTAAAGCGATGTAAATCTCTATATCCTCATTTCCTAACTCAATACTAGTGTAATATGCTTTTACCGCTTCTTCGTAAAAGTTAAGTTTTAAATTAATATCACCATACTTTTTCCAATAACTTTCATTTGCATCATCAATCTGAATTGCTTTATTAATGTAATGTAAAGCTTTTTGAAAATCATTATCGTTAAAACAAGCGTTCGTTAACAACATCCACGCTTTATCTAATAACGGATCTTCATGAGCTGCTTTTTTATAAAAATGAATTGCCGTGTGTATATTATTTAAATTTTCATAACACGCTCCTATTCTTATATAAGCAAAGGCTGTAGGGTCATCTAACTCTAAGGTTATTAAATAATTTTTAATCGCCTCTTCATAGTTATTTAAAGCCTCAAATGTTTTGGCTTTTTCTAAATAACCACCAATAAAACTTTCATCAATTAAAACAGAATAATCAAAAGAAGAAAGTGCTTTTTTATACATTCCTAACTCAAAATACTGTTTTCCTAATTGATGCCATGCAATTTCGCAATACGGATTTTTATCTACATAAGAATTTAAAAAACGTATAGCATCTTCATGGTTTTCTAACATATCAAAACAATACACTATATTGTATAAAGAAGAATAATCTTCGTAATCAACCTCTATACATTTTGCAAAATTTAATTGGGCATTTTCAAAATCATTTAAATACAAATATTCCATTCCCAGCATCGACCAAATATCAGCTGGATCTTCAATAAACTTTAAAGATTCTTTTAAAACCTGAATAGCCTCTATATGCTGTTTCTTTTTTGAAAAAATTAAGGCTTTCTGAATAAAAACTTCGTCGTTATGAGGTTCTACCGCTTCGATGTCAACAAGCATTTTAGTAGCTTTCTGTAATTCATTTTCAAAAATTAAGATTTCTACCCTCATTAATTTTAATTGAATTGATGACGGATGCTGTTCTAAACCTAGCTGTACGGCTTTTTTAGCCAACGAATGTTTGGCTATATTTAAATAATGTTCTACGATTGTTTCAAACTCAACGGCATCAAAAAAATATACATCGTTGGTTTTCAACATAGATTCAAATTTTGATATTGACATAAGCTATATATTTGAATTTATATAAAATTACAACAACAACAGTGCCTTTTTACCATTTTACCTTTTTGTTTTCAACAATTTAATCAACAATACCAGCTACTAACTTCACATTTATATTCTTATTTGAAAGAACAATTTATTTGTTTATATTTGGATTGATGAACATGATAAAAAATGTAACACCTAATTTATAAAAAAAGAACCATGAGTAAATTTGACGAAAAAGTAGCATTGTATAAAAAATTTATGGACGATAGAGATATTCGTTCTAATACTGATTTATTAAAAGCAGTTACCAAAGGTTTAGGACCTTCTATTTATAAAAAAGATGCTGAAACCGTATCTGGTACTGATGCCAAAGAACTAGAAACTGTTAAGAAAAACTTTTTAATAAAAAAATTAGGTTTAGCTGACAGCCCAGAATTAGACAAAGCAATTGATGATGTTATGGAAAGAATTGGAAGATCTGAAAGACACAAATATCGTGCGGTAGTTTACTATATGCTTGCTAAAAAATTTGACAAAGAATCAGTTTACGGAATGTAAAATTATTCTTTTTATAAAAACAAAGTCCTGTATTAAATTTAATACAGGACTTTTTCTATTTTAGCCATCAACAAACAAACAAAATTTATGTCGCAGTTTATTAGTGTTTTTGACATGCTAAAAATTGGCGTTGGCCCTTCTAGCTCACACACCTTAGGCCCATGGAGAGCCGCCCAGCAATGGATACAAAAATTAAAAGTAACCAATCTTTTTAACACTATTGATGGTATTAAAATTGATTTATACGGCTCTTTATCTTTAACAGGAAAAGGACATGCTACCGATTTAGCTATTTTATTAGGCTTAAGTGGTACAGATCCCGAATACATTCCTGTAGAAAATATAGAAACTATTATTAATAAAATAAAAGAAACAAATCGCTTAAATTTTAATGCAGAAAAACAACTTATCTTTTCTATAGAAAATATTTTTTTTAATAAAGACTTTTTACCTTTTCATTCTAACGGATTAACTTTTAGAGGTTTTAGCAAAGGAAAAGAAATTTCTACCGAAACCTATTATTCTATCGGAGGAGGTTTTGTAATTCAAGAAGTAATAGAAACCCCGTTAAATACCGAAATAAATAAAAGTAACTTCCCCTACCCAATAAACAGAGCAACTGAATTAGAAGAATATTGTGAAAAAGAGCAAAAAAATATTTCAGACATTGTTTATCAAAATGAATTAATTTTAAAATCTTCGGATGAAATAGATAGCGAGTTAAAACGCGTTTGGGATACCATGTTAGAATGCATGTATATTGGTTGTCATACTGAAGGTATTTTACCTGGCGGATTAAATGTAAAGCGTAGAGCTTTTAATACACACAAAAAATTAATAAAAGAAGCAACCTATACTAACGAACAAGAATGGATTGTTGCTATTAGAAGTACCGAAGTAAAATTTAGAGAAATATTAAAATGGGTAAGCTGTTTGGCTTTATCCGTAAACGAAGTAAATGCATCATTGGGTAGAGTTGTAACTGCGCCAACTAATGGAAGTGCTGGAGTTATTCCGGCAGTTTTAATGTATTATTTAGTTATTGAAAACCATAATGCTGATTTTGAACAAATAAAAAAATTCTTATTAGTGGCTGGTGAAATTGGAAGTATTTTTAAAAAAAATGCAACAATTTCAGCAGCTATGGGAGGTTGTCAAGCAGAAATTGGTGTTTCATCAGCAATGGCTGCAGCGGCACTTACCGAACTTTTAGGCGGAACACCATCTCAATGTTTAGTTGCTGCCGAAATAGCGATGGAACATCATTTAGGTTTAACTTGTGACCCTATTGGAGGACTAGTTCAGGTACCTTGTATTGAACGCAATGCAATGGGTGCTATAAAAGCTATTAACGCTGCTGAAATGGCCTTAGAAACAGACCCTAAAAACTCATTAGTACCTTTAGATAAAGTAATTGATACTATGTGGGAAACCGCAAAAGACATGAACCGTAATTACAAAGAAACCTCTGAAGGCGGTTTAGCAATTACCGTTGGTTTAGCTGATTGTTAAAAAACAACAAATATTCTTAAAACCCAAAAGGCATCAAATATAATATTTGATGCCTTTTTTTACTTTATTGAGTGATTGAGTTTTTTTATTCTTGTAGTGTAAAATTTATTGGAAGAAAATATTGAACATTGGCCAATTTTCCATTTTGTTTACCAGGAACAAAAACAGGTAATTTTGAAACCATTCTCTTAGCTTCTTGCTCTAGTAATTGACCATCTTTTGGGCCTCTCATTTTAATATTACTAACTTTACCGTCTTTTCCTATTATAAATCCTACCCAAACTTTACCTTCAATGTTTTGTGCAGCTGCAGCAGCAGGATAGTTAAAGTTTCTTTGAATATGACTAGCCATTCTTTCATTAAAACAATTTCCTTTTTCAGATTCAGAAACTTTTACACATGGTTTAAATAAAGGAATAGTTTCAACTTTATTAAATTTAACGAAATCAGTAATTACTTCTTCTTTAACAGAAACTTTCTTAACAGGTTGTTTTTTTATAACTTTTCTTGCAACAGTCTTCTTTACAGACTTAGCATTTGGATGTCTAAAAGTAATTGGTATACCATATTTTACTTTTACAGTTTTACCATTATGCTTACCTGGTATAAATTTTGGAAGGTTTTTTACTATTCTACTAGCTTCTTTTTCTAAAGATTCACCTCCTTTAGGACCTCTCATTTGAATTGTACCAACATTACCCTGTTCGTCGATGGTAAATTGTACTGAAACTCTACCAGCAATACCTGCATCAAATGCATCTTGTGGGTATTTGAAGTTTTTTATGATATGCTTATGCATTTGAGTTTCAAAACACTTAGATTGTTTTATTAAAGGAACATTATTACATTTTGAGAATAATGGAATTTCTTCAACAAGATTAAATGGAATTCTTTCGATAGTTTCAGAATTGTCTTCTAATTCAAGTTTACCTACTAATAAAGTATTTTTCTTAATGTTGGCAACTTTTTGAGAAGCTGCATTTCCACCAATAGCTGAAACGGCTTCGTTCTTTTTACGAACTACACGTCTTCTAGTTGAAACTTCAATAGATAATTGTTTTTTTCCGCCATCTTTAGTGTCTTCAATGGCACATTTTGTAATACTGTTAGGGTCTGCAATAGTTTCGTCTGCAGTAGCACATACTTCTTGCTGAGCAACAGCTACCATAGAAACAAGCATAGCAGCTATTAATAAGGGATACTTCATCATAATAACACTCTATTTAAGGGGTTAACGTTGGGGTGTTAACTTATTTATGGGGTAAAAATATGAAAATATATATAAATATTCAAATTAATTGCAGTTTTTTATTTTCAGCTAGAGAGTTGATTTATATCATTTTAAGATTTTTTACTTGTTTTTTAGCAAGCTATACTTAAAGTAATGATTAATTAAAAATTAGTTTAAAGTTAAGTTTAAAGGAAAAGAATAAGTAACAATAACTGGCAATCCTTTTTCTTTTCCTGGTGAAAATCGAGGTAGTTTTTTAATAATTTTAGTTAGTTTATTATGCAAAATCTCACTGTTTTTACTACTTTTTATTTTCGGGTTTATTATTTTTCCATGTAAATCAATGCTAAATTCAATAAATATTTTATCATTGGTTATTTCATTATCAAACTCATCTACATAAAAATGTTTTATAAAGTGTTTGTTTATTTTTTTCTTAAAACATTTAATATTGTTTTTTCGACTATTATTTGAGCAAGATTCAAACATTGGTATTTCTTCAACCAAAGTAAACAAAACATTTTTTGTAAGATTTGGTAGTTTTATTGATGTTTCATAAGGTTTTATGTTAATAGTATGTTCTCTATTATTTAATTTGTTCGCTTTTTTTCTGGCTCTATTTATAATTCTTTTTCGTATAATTTTTGTTTTAATAATTTTTCGTGGATTTTTCTTTTTTGTTGTAATCTCACATTTTTTAACAGTAATTTCATTTAAATCAAAATTATTTTCTTTAGGTGTTTCGCATACAGCAGATTGACTGTGAGCACTGAAGGAATTTAGGATATACAATAAGCTAATTAAGAGGATTTTTTTCATTTTAAATTGTCGTTTTATTTTAAAGTAAAGATGAAAAAGTAAAACCGTTTGCACTTTAAGTCGTTATCATATCTATTTTAATTTATAGTGTTATAAATGTTAAGAAGGTAAACTTATAGTAAACAAAAAACTCTCTATTGTAAAATAGAGAGTTTTAAATGTTTTAAGTTAGAGTAAAAAATTATTTTACATCCATTAATTCAACATCAAAAATTAACGTTGCATTTGGTGGAATTACACCTCCAGCACCTGCTGCTCCGTACGCTAAGCTAGATGGTATTACCAAACGTGCTTTATCTCCTACTTTTAATAACTGAATTCCTTCATCCCAACCAGCAATTACCTGACCTACACCAATAGCAAAATCAATTGGTTGCTTCCGCTTATAAGAAGAATCGAAAACCGTACCGTCTAATAACTGACCTTTATAGTGTACAGAAACAGTAGCTCCTTTTGTAGCTTGTTTTCCCTCTCCGTTTTGTAAAATTTTATAACGCAATCCAGATGGAGTTTCGTCATAACCAGCAGCAACAGAATCTAATAATTCCTTTTGTTTAGCTAATTCTTCAGCTTCACGTTTTTCACGAGATCCTTCAAAAGTTCTAAAAGCTTCAACAGCATTAAATTTTTCAGCAGCTTCACCTACACGAATAATTTCAACATCCATAGTATCGTTTTGTTGTACAGCATCTACAACATCTTGTCCTTCAATAACACTTCCAAAAACGGTATGATTACCATCTAAGTGCGGTGTAGCAACATGTGTAATAAAAAACTGAGAACCATTTGTTCCAGGTCCTGCATTTGCCATAGATAATTTACCAGGAGCATCATGTTTTAAATCAGGATGAAATTCATCATCAAATTTATAACCAGGATTTCCAGTTCCAGTTCCTTGTGGACATCCACCTTGAATCATAAAATCTGAAATTACACGGTGAAACTTTAATCCATTATAATAAGGAGTTCCTTGTGGTTTAGCACCGTTTTCTAAGTTTCCTTCAGCTAAAGCAACAAAGTTACCTACAGTTCCAGGAGTTTTTTCGTATTCTAAATTCACTAAAATAGCGCCTTTAGGCGTTGTGAACTTTGCGTAAATTCCGTTATTCATTTTACTATTATTTACTAATTAAACTTTTATTTTTTGGGCGCTCGAGCGGGCTTTCCGTTATATCTTTTATTCATTCTTCATAAAAGGATGCCACTTCAATCCCTAGCGCAAGCAAGTTATATTTTGTTATTCTACTGCTAAACTAGCAAGGTTATAACTTATACCTATATTAATATTGTTTGATTTTACGTTTCCAAAAGGCGAATAATATTTTCCAGCAGAAGCTAAAATAGCCACACTATTTGTAATATCATAGCTTAAACCTAGTGTTGGTCGCACAATAATTCCTTCATCAGTATCTACACCTGCACCACCACCTGCACCTCCCATAAGTTCGGCAAAACCACGTGCTTTATTATTAAAAAATCGAGGAGAATAAATTCCCCCACCAACTAATCCATGCGCATAACCACCCGAACGACCATCGTAAGCAAAACTTGCCTCACCAGCAATATAAAGCCATTTATTAAGGTCGTAATTTACTTTTAAACCAATTAATTGTAAATCAATTTCAGTTGCATTGTAAACATCATCAGTTTTAGCAACATCAAAATATGTTTGATTCTGAATTTCAATTCGCAATCCTTGTGTGTAAAAGTTGGTGTATTTTTTTTCTTCGGATGTTGTCCCGCCATTTAATCCAAAGTATTTTAAACCAAAACCAACAGTATAGGCTTCTAAATTTCCAGCTATTGCACGGTAATAACCACCATGACCGCTTAATGCTAATTTATTTGATATTTTTAAATCAATTCCGCCCGAAGGATATATCATTAAACCGCCTTCAGGAGCCACACGACCACCAGCAGCACCAATACCTAATTTTGTAAAAATATTTATGTATTTAGATTGGTATGGATGGTAACCTGCCCCAAAAAACAAATCCATAAAACCAGCACGTAAACCTTTATAAATAGCATCGGTGTGGGCAAATAAAAAGGTGTTGTCGCTTATGTATTTTTGATATTCAAATCCGAGAACATATAATGTTTCGTTTAAATCATCTCCATTATCTTTTTTTGAATTTCCGATAGGTTTAAAAAAATCGAAACGAACTTGTTGTGCGTTTTTTACAATAGGCTTGCTCCAAAAATCATCCGAAGATAAATTATCAGCTATAAATTCTTGATGCGCCTTATTGTAATCTGTAAAGCGTAAAATACTTGGAATTTCAACAAAAACCGAAACCGAATTGCTTTTTATCTCTCCTGATAAAAAATTTAAGTGACTGTATTGTACTCCGAAAGAATAGTTGTTTTTTTTGTATTGTAAACCAATATTCGGATTTATAAATCCGCCATCGTTTACCAAATTACGATATCCGCCACCGCCACCAAAATGGAAGTTGGCATCAACATAAATATTTTTATAAAGTTGTTTGTTTACACCAATTTCTGCACCTAAAGTAAATAAACCTCCCTGATCGCCAGTAACCGCAAAATGAAATCCGGCACCACCATACAACCAATCGTTAATTGGTATTTGATAATGTAAACCAGCTAATCCCATGGTTGATTTTAAATTCGGGAAATCATCCGTAGGCATTTGAACAGGAATAAAGTTTAAACGAACTTTAGTTTGTAATTCTTTACCTTTTAAGGTTGTTAATTTTTCTTGACTATAAGTTAGAAAAGAAAAGAAAGAAAAAAGAAAAAATAGCGATATGTTGTTACTAACCAAAGAAAGTAATCTTTTAAAAAAAAATGCTTTGCTATTTGAAATGACGTTATTTTTTATGTTTTCCATTTTATAAATAATTAAATACCAGGTATTGGTTATTCAAACTCACTAGTAAAGTGTAGTTTTACGGTTGGATATTTACTTTGTGTCATTTGCATGGTAAAAGCAGAATCTGCTAAAAAGACTAGTTTACCTTCTTTATCTTTGGCTAAATAACGTTGTTTAACACGTTTAAACTCTTTAAATTCTTCGTTTTTTTCATCTTCTGGTTGTACCCAACAAGCTTTATGTACAGCAATGTTTTCATAAGTACATTTTGCTCCATATTCGTGCTCTAAACGATATTGAATTACTTCGTATTGTAAAGCACCAACGGTACCTACAATTCTACGTCCATTCATGTCCATTGTAAATAATTGCGCTACACCTTCATCCATCAACTGATCTAAACCTTTGTATAATTGTTTAGACTTCATTGGGTCAGCATTGTTAACGTAACGGAAATGCTCTGGAGAAAAACTCGGAATTCCTTTAAAGTTTAATTGCTCTCCTTCTGTTAAGGTATCACCAATTTTAAAGTTTCCGGTATCGTGTACACCAACAATATCGCCAGGGAAAGATTCGTCTACAATTTCTTTCTTTTCTGCAAAAAAAGCATTCGGACTCGAAAATTTCATTTTCTTGCCATTACGAACATGTAAGTATGGTGAGTTTCGTTTAAAAGTACCCGAAACAATTTTTATAAAAGCAAGCCTGTCTCGGTGTTTAGGATCCATATTTGCATGAATCTTAAATACAAAACCGGTTAGTTTTTCTTCTTTTGAGTCGACTAAACGTTCTTCTGCTTTTTTAGGCTGTGGTTGCGGTGCTATATCAATAAAAGCATCTAACAACTCTTTTACACCAAAGTTATTTAATGCTGATCCGAAGAAAACAGGTTGTAAATCACCCGCTAAATATTCTGCTTGATTAAATTCAGGATATACTTCATAAACCAATTCAGATTCTTCTCGTAAAGTTTCGGCAGCAGTTTCGCCAATAATTTCGTCTAATTGCGGATTTGATAAATCATCAAACTGAACACCATCAGAAATTTTTGTTTTATTATCTCCAGAAAAAAGATTTAATTTCTTTTCCCAAATATTATAAATTCCTTTAAAATCGTATCCCATTCCGATAGGGAAACTCATCGGAGTAACACGTAAACCTAGTTTTTGCTCAACTTCATCTAATAAATCAAACGCATCTTTACCTTCACGGTCTAACTTATTAATAAATACAAGCATTGGAATTTTACGCATTCTACAAACCTCTACTAATTTTTCGGTTTGTGGCTCAACACCTTTAGCCACGTCAATTACCACAATAACACTATCTACAGCGGTTAAAGTTCTAAAGGTATCTTCAGCAAAATCCTTGTGACCAGGCGTATCTAGAATGTTTATTTTTTTATCTTTATAGATAAAAGCTAGTACAGAAGTAGCAACAGAAATTCCACGTTGACGCTCAATTTCCATAAAATCGGAAGTAGCTCCCTTTTTTATTTTGTTGTTTTTTACGGCTCCGGCTTCCTGAATTGCACCACCAAAAAGTAATAATTTTTCGGTTAAGGTAGTTTTACCTGCATCGGGGTGAGATATAATTCCGAATGTTCGTCTTTTCTGTATTTCTTCTAAAAAACTCATCTATAAATTTTAAGGTTGCAAAGATACATTTTAAAGCTAACTGTTCAAAAGGTTTAATTGTTGAACTGCCATCTATTTTGTAAGTTTGTTTTTCGTAAAATTTACAAATGAAAGAACAAGTAATTTTAGTTGATAAAAACGATAATCCGATAGGATTAATGGAAAAAATTGAAGCTCATGAAAAAGCCTTACTGCACAGAGCTTTTTCGGTTTTTGTTTTTAATGATAAAAAAGAGCTGATGTTACAACAAAGAGCTGCTGACAAATACCATTCGCCTTTATTATGGACAAACACTTGTTGCTCTCATCAACGAAGTGGAGAAACAAATTTAGCCGCTGGTAAAAGAAGGTTACAGGAAGAAATGGGTTTTGTTTGTGATTTAAAAGAAGTGTTTTCGTTTATTTACAAAGCACCATTTGATAACGGATTAACAGAGCATGAATTAGATCATGTAATGGTTGGTGATTTTAATGAGCAACCAAATATTAATAAAGAAGAAGTAGAATCTTATAAGTGGATGACCTTAGAGGCGGTAAAAAATGATATTGAGAAACAGCCAGAGATATATACCGCTTGGTTTAAAATTATATTTAAAGAATCTTACGATACCTTAAAAAATGCCTAAAGTAACAGTACATAGAAAAGCACATTTTAATGCTGCGCATCGTTTGTTTAATCCGAATTGGTCGGATGAAAAAAATATGGAAATTTTTGGCAAGTGTAATAACCCTAATTATCACGGACATAATTACGAGTTAATCGTTTCTTTAACTGGCGAAATAGATAAAGAAACAGGTTATGTTTACGATTTAGGTAAGTTAAAAAACTTGATTAAAATTGAAATAGAGGATGCTTTTGATCATAAGAATTTAAATCTTGATACAGAGGAATTTAAGAATTTGATTCCAACAGCAGAAAATATAGCTGTCGTAATATTTAATAAATTACGTGTAAGTATTCCTAAAATAATAGACTTAGAAGTTACGTTGTATGAAACACCAAGAAATTACGTAACTTATAGAGGAGCTTAACATGATACACCAATTATTACGATTTAAACCAATTTTAAAACCTAAAATTTGGGGAGGAGAAAAATTAAAAATACTACTTAATAAGCAATCAGATAGAACAGACGTTGGTGAAAGTTGGGAGATTTCTGGTATAGATAAAGATATCTCTGTAGTTAGTAATGGTAACCTAAAAGGAGAACGTTTAAATGATCTTATAAAAGAATTTAAACAAGATATTTTAGGTGAAAAAGTATATCAAATTTTTCAAGATAAATTTCCGCTACTTATTAAATTTATTGATGCTAAGAAAAAATTAAGTTTACAAGTGCATCCTAATGATATTTTAGCACAAAGAAGACATAATTCTTTAGGAAAAACCGAAATGTGGTATGTTGTAAATTCAGATAAAAAAGCTAAAATAGTTGTAGGTTTTTCTGAAGAAACAAACAAAAAAACATTTTTACAAACAATAAAAGCAGGTAATCAATTAGAGTTGTTAAATGTTGATTATGTTAAAAAAGGAGATACTTTTTTAGTACCTGCTGGTAGAATACATGCCATTGGTAAAGGTGTTTTATTAGCAGAAATACAAGAAACATCTGATGTTACATATCGAATTTCTGATTGGAATAGAAAAGATACAAAAGGCAAACAAAGAGATTTACATTTAGATTTAGCTTTGGATGCGATAGATTACTCAGCAAAATCAAATTATAAAGCTGAATATTTAAAGAAAAAAAACAATCCATCAAATATTGTGGATTGTAAGTATTTTACTACTAATTTTTTACACTTAACAAAAGATTATATTGCTAATCATGATGATAAAGATAGTTTTGTAATTTATATGTGTGTAGAAGGAACTGCGGTTTTTAAATATAAAAATCAACAAGAAAAATTAGCCATAGGAGAAACTATTTTAGTGCCTGCATGTATAAAAGAAGTAACTATTTTATCAGAAAACACAAAACTTTTAGAGGTTTATATAAAGTAAAACAGGCTCAAAAAAATAAAAATCTTGAACCTGTAGTTTATCAGCTTAATAATTTAAGCTGTTTTTTGTAAGCTATAACCAAATATAGCTTTACATATAATGTCTTGTTTTTTTTCTTCTTTTTTAGATACCGTTATGTGTAAAATAACCTCGGTGTCACTCAATTTTTTAATATCATTTTTTATGATAAGCTTATCGTTTAAATAAGCGTTTTCTATAATATCAAACTCAATATTTTTAAAACTTAAGTTTAAAGAATCCTTATAATAAGTAAGTGAAGAATTTACGCTTGATTCAATTTTGTTATATAAAATTGAAGTTTTTAGCGTTTTGTTTTTGTTAACTTGCTTTTTGTTAACAATAAAATGTGAAGCGTTGTTTTTTGATGATATATGTGTGTTCATGTTTTAAGGATTTGTAGGTGGAAAATTAGATTCTGAAAAAAAAGAATTCTGTACTAAATACATTGTTGTGGCATACATATTAATTCGTTTGTTGTTTTTTAAGGTGTTCATAATTATATAAAATTTAAAATGTTACTAAATAAAAAAAGGTGCTTTTTGTAAAAAAGCACCTTTTGTAGTTTGTATTAAATATCGGGTTTTAAAACCGTTGTTTAAGTTTATTCTTTGTGGTACTTTTTACATATACATACTGTTTTTGCATGCGGGCATTACACATAATCGTAAAGACAGTGTTTAAAGCAATGGTGTATATGTGTAAAAGTACTTTCATAATGAGTCAAATGTAACAAAAGTTTTTATTAAATAACTAAAAGAGGAAAAAATTAATGTTAAATTTTTAATAAGTGAGCATTTGTAAACTTTTAAAAACTGTTTAAATACGTATCTTTGAAATGTATAAATAAATATATTTTATGAAAATAATTGCAATGATTCCTGCACGTTATAGTGCTTCTCGTTTTCCTGGTAAATTAATGAAAAATTTAGGTGGAAAACCAGTAATTGTAAGAACTTACGAAGCTGCTATACAAGCCAATTTGTTTGATGAAGTATATGTCGTAACCGATTCTGATATTATTTTTAATACCATTATAAAAGCTGGTGGTAAAGCTTTAATGAGTACAAAAGAACACGAATGTGGTTCGGATAGAATTGCAGAAGCTGTTGAAAATTTAACCGTTGATATTGTTGTAAACGTACAAGGAGATGAACCATTTATAGATACAGTTTCATTATCAAAATTAATAACAGCTTTTAAAGAAGATAAAAACGAAGAAATAGATTTAGCATCGTTAAAAGTTGCGATGACCGATATAGAGGATGTTAAAAATCCGAATAATGTAAAAGTAATTACGGATGCTAATGATTTTGCCATTTATTTTTCAAGAAGCGTTATTCCGTTTCATAGAGATAAAGATGTAAAAGTTACTTATTATAAACATAAAGGAGTGTATGCTTTTAGAAAAAAGGCATTGATTGATTTTTATCATACACCAATGACACCAATTGAAGCTGCCGAAAAAATAGAATGCATCCGGTATTTAGAAGTTGGTAAAAAAATAAAGATGATAGAAACATCCGTAGAAAGTATTGGTATTGATACTCCAGAAGATTTAGAAAAGGCGAAAAAATTACTAGAAAATGAATAATATTAAAGTAATCGCTTTTGATGCTGATGATACGCTTTGGGTAAATGAAACGTATTTTAGAAATGCCGAAAATGAATTTGCAAAACTATTATCGGGCTACGAAACAGAAAATAAAATTCATCAAGAACTGTATAAAAAAGAAATAGATAACCTTAAAATTTACGGCTATGGCGTAAAAGGATTTGTATTGTCAATGGTTGAGTGTGCTTTAGAATTATCTAATTATAAAATCAATCAAAAAACAATTAACAGAATTCTTGAAATTGGTAAAGAAATGCTTGAACAACCCATCGATTTATTAGACGGAGTAGAAGAAGTTTTACAAAAACTACAAGGAAAATATAAATTAATTGTGGCTACAAAAGGCGATTTATTAGATCAGGAACGTAAGTTAGAAAAATCTGGAATCTTAAAATATTTTCATCATACTGAGGTGATGAGCGATAAAAAAGAAGCTGATTATTTAAAGTTAATTAAACATTTAGATATTGAAACTTCACAATTATTAATGATTGGTAATTCGTTAAAATCAGATATTTTACCATTAATTAAAGTAGGTGCATCGGCAATTCATATTCCGTTTCATACAACTTGGGCGCATGAAGAAGTTAGTCGCGAGCAAGAATCAAACGCATATAATACAGTTGCTAAAATTACAGATATTTTACCTTTTTTATAGATGAAATATTTAGATATTGAAAACTGGAATAGAAAGCAGCATTTTAATCATTTTAAAACATTAGCTGATCCAACTTTTGGTATTGTAGCCAATGTTGATGTTACTAAATGTTATCAATCAGCAAAAGAAAAAAAGCAATCCTTTTTTGTAAAATATCTTCATGCTTGTATGCTGGCTGTAAATGCAATCGAAAATTTTAAATATAGAATTGAAGGTGATAAAATTGCTATTTACGATGTTATAAATGCATCAGCAACAATTGCAAGACCAGATAATACCTTCGGATTTTCGTTTATAGATTTTTCTTTTGATTATGAAGTGTTTAATACTAATTTTCAAAAAGAAAAAGAACGTATTATAAATTCTTCTGATTTATTTCCTCCAAAATATTCTTTAGCCTGTATTCACTGTTCTGCCTTACCTTGGGTTAGTTTTACAAGTCATAAAGAACCGGGTTCTGGTAATAAAAGCGATAGTGTTCCGCAATTATCTTTTGGGAAATTTATGATCGAAAATAATAAAAAAATGATGCCTGTAGCAGTAAATGTTAATCATGCTTTGGTTGACGGATTTCATTTAGGACAATTTTTTGAAAAATTTCAAGCGGAATTAGATAAAATCAATTAATTTTGCAAAAAATATAATAATTATGGCAAGTATTAAAAACTTAAAAAAAGATATTGATTACACTTTAGGAGATATTATTGACATCTGTAGATTAACAGCGCAATTAAACCCTAATGTAGATGCTGATAAATCTGAAGCAATTGTTGATGAAGTTTTTGAAACGTTTGATAGCTTAATAGCAAAGATAAATGCTAAAAATGTGGAGAATAAAAAAGCTCATTTTAAAGCAATAAGTGCTGAATTAGAAGAAAAAGCAAACGCTTTAATAGAAAAGGTAAATAACTTGTAATAACTTATAAGTTAATTGTTTAAAAAGTCGATACTAGATAAGTATCGACTTTTTTTTGCAAAAAATTAATGAAATAAAGAATAAAATTTTGTAAATTACGTTCGTAATAGTAGAACAATTAAATCCCCTATAAGTAACATGGCAAGAGCAATGTACGAGTATACTAAAACAGTATTGAAAAAAGTGAGTTTTAATACAGATTTATTTTGTAGAGAACTAGAAAAAGCGTTAAGTAGATTATTACCATATGAAATAGATGAATTAACAATATGGCTAAAACAGTTTACAGCAAACAAACCAAATTTATATGTTTGTTTAGCATTGGTTAAAAAATAAGTATAAAAAAAAGAAGCTTTTAGCTTCTTTTTTTATTTTTTTCTCCTTTTAGTTTTTTTATGAGCTTGCGATTAAATTCGTGTTCAGACATTTGTAAAAGCAGTATTTTTTTAAAAGATAATATTTTAGAAACCTTATGGTGAAAGGCCTTTTTTACTTCATATTTTTGTTGACTGATTAACTGAATTTGAGTTAAAATAACCTCCGAATCTTTTTCTGATAAGTTTTCTAGACCTCCTTGGTCTTTAATTTTTTTTCTTATTTCAAAACGCTCTTCTCTATAAAGTTCTCTTCTTTTTTTGTCGAATTTATTATAAATAGGCCAAAATTTTTGAGCTTCGTTTTCAGTTAAATTTAATTTTTCAGTTAAATAAGCAATTTTATAAGTACGTATTTTCTCATGACTTTCTTTTTTTGCTTGTGCCTTTAGAGTAAAACAGCTTAAAAATGTTATAAATAGGCATAGTAATAAATGTGTGCGTGTGTTCATGTTATTCAAGGTCGTTTAAAAGTGAAGAATCATCAATAGTATTTATGTAGTCTTCTAAATTAGTGTCGTTTATAAATGGTAATATGTCCTCTTCAAAATCAGCAGTATCTAAAACTATAGCTAACTCGCTGTTATTTGTATCTCCATAACCATTTTCGTACCAAGAGCTAATATCGGCTTGTGTTATTTTATCAAAAGCAGATAAATTTTGAGTATTAAAGTAATTTAAACCAATAAAAAGTAAAATTGCAGCTGCGGCTGCAACAGGCATAAATTTTAATACTTTTTGATAAAGCGGTATAACTTTTACTTTCTTGTTTTCTTCTAATTTTAGCTTAGTTAAAATATTACTTTCAACACTATCAAAATAATTAGAAGGCGTTTTAAAAGCATTTTGTTTAGAGAATTTTCTACTAGCTATTAAAGAGTTTACATTTTCATCGAAGGCATCAAAGTAATTTTCAGGAGTAGAAAAACCTGTTTTCTTTCCTGCTTTTTGATTTATGAAATCTATTTTATGTTGTAACTCTTTATCCATCTCTATACTAAGACTTTAATTTTTGTAAAAGGTTTAATTATTGTTTTTAATAAATTGCTCAATTTTTTTTACAGCAATGTGGTACGATGCTTTTAATGCCCCTACAGATGTTTCTAAAACTTCAGAAATTTGTTGATATTTCATTTCGTCAAAGTACTTCATATTAAAAACAAGTTGTTGTTTTTGTGGTAATGTTGCAATTGCTTTTTGTAAAATTAATTGAATTTCATCACCAGTAAACCAATTGTCACTATCTAGGTTAGAAACTAATTGTTGTTGATATTCGGTAATATCAATATTTTTTTCTTTGGCTCTTTTGTTTATAAATGTAATCGCTTCGTTTGTTGCAATTCTATACATCCAAGAGTAAAGTTTACTGTCTTTTTTAAAGTTATCAATATTTTTAAAAATTTTGATAAAAGTGTTTTGCAAAACATCGTCAGCATCATCATGAGAAACTACAATTTTTCGTACGTGCCAATACAATCGCTCTTTATATAGCGATAGTAATTGTTTAAAGGCAGTTTCCTTAGTTGTAGGATTTTGTAGCTGCGATATAAGTGCAAGTTCGTCAGTCAACCAAAAAGTTGTTTAGTTGTTAGACTTTAAAGATAGTAAAAGGTTTAAAATGAAACTAAAGAAATTAATTGCGTTTTCTTGAGCAACCAAATAAACGTTTTTCTTTAATGGTATCAGAAACGCCATCAGGTAACATTTCTTCCCATCCTTCTTCACCATTTTTAATCATTTTCAACACCTTTCTAGAGAAAATATGTAAGCTAGATTCATCAAAGTCTTTAATATCTATAAGTCTACCATTGTTTTTAAAGAATTTATATAATTCTTTCATTCTAGGGTGTACTTTTAAATTTTCGCTGGTAATAAATTCACCAGAATCTTCCTTTTTATAAGGATACATGTATACTTTTAAATCGCGATAAAAAAGTTTACCAAAAGCCTCTAAGATACCACCACTTAAATCACGATAGTATTTTTCATCAAAAATTTGAATAAGATTGTAAACTCCCATTGCTAATCCCATTCTTTCTTTGGTAAATTCACTAAAATAATCAACTAACCTAAAGTATTCTTGGTAATTAGTAATCATTACATTTAAGCCTAGCGCACAAAGTAACTCAGCCCTGTCTAAGAAATCACGTTCGTTTATTTCACCTTCGGCACGAAGATTACTTAAGGTAATTTCAAAGATAACTTGTGTTTTTTCGGGCTTAACTTTGTTTTCAGCAAAAAATAGTTCTTTAGAACGTTCAAGCATGTCCATATTTACTTTCGTAACAGGACGATAACTTCCGCGAAGCGCTAAAATATTTTTTTTGTATAATACTTGAGCTGGTAGTAAATTATTTCCGTCAGGACCAAACATTACTGCATTGGTCATTCCATTTTTTACAAGTTGCAAGCTCATTAAACGATTATCAACATACATAAAACGTGGCCCAGAGAAATTAATCATGTCTATTTCTAAACGATCACTGTCAATATTATCATAAAAAGATTTTAATAATTCTTTCGGATTATCGTTTAGATAATATGCTCCGTACACTAAATTAACACCTAAAATACCTAGCGTTTCTTGTTGTAAACGGGCATCGGTTTCTTTAAAACGAAGGTGTAAAATAATTTCGTTATAATCTTCAAGTGGGTCTAGTTGAAAACGGATACCAACCCAACCATGGCCTTTAAATTTTTTAGAAAAATTAATAGTTGCTACGGTATTAGCGTAGCTAAAAAATAATTTTTCGGGATGTTTTTTACGGTCAAGACGATCTTCTATTAAGTCCATCTCGTGCTTTAACATCTTTTTTAATCGCTTTTCAGTAACATAGCGATTATCGTTTTCAATACCATAAATAGCATCAGAAAAATCTTTATCATAAGCACTCATTGCTTTTGCAATGGTACCAGAAGCGCCACCTGCTCTAAAAAAATTACGAACAGTTTCTTGCCCTGCTCCAATTTCAGCAAACGTACCATAAATATGAGCGTTTAAATTGATTTTTAAAGCTTTACTAGTAGTACTAGGTACTGTACTTATTTTCTGATCACCTTTTAACGTAATTGCCATTTTGTTGTTTTTTGTTACGTAGTACAAATGTACTGAAAATAGGAGTTATCAGATAATTTTTATTGTATTTTTGTGTTGATAATGGAGAAAAAAAAACAAATAAGAATCACTTTTTTAGGAACTGGAACTTCTACTGGTATTCCAATGATTACGAGTAAACATCCTGTAGCTTTATCTAAAGATCCGAGAGATAAACGCTTGCGTTCATCTGTTGTAATTTCTTGGGATGATGTGAATTATGTTATTGATTGCGGACCTGATTTTCGTCAGCAAATGATACGTGAAGAAATCGAATCGATTAACGGAATTTTATTTACTCACGAACATGCAGATCATATTGCAGGCTTGGATGAAATTCGTCCGTATTGTTTTCAAATGGGAGCAGTACCTATTTTTGCCTCCGAAAGGGTTTTAAAGGCTCTTGAAAAAAGGTTTGATTATATTTTTAAAACAGAAAACAGGTATCCGAGTGCGCCAAAAGTAGCCGCAACAACAATATCACATCACAATAATTTTATTTTTGAAGGAGTTACAGTTACTCCGATTGAAGTTTTACATGGTGATTTACCCATTTTAGGATATCGTTTTAATGATGTAGCTTATGTTACGGATATAAAAACAATATCAGTAAAGGAAAAAAAGAAACTACTTAATTTAGATGTTTTAGTAGTAACTGGGTTGCGAAAAGAACCACATACTACACATTTTAATCTTGATGAAGCACTCAGTTTTATTGCAGAATTAAATCCGAAGAAAGCATATTTAACTCATATTAGCGAGTTGTTAGGTTTTCATGAAGAAGTAAGCAAAGAGCTCCCTGAAAATGTGTTTTTGGCCTATGATGGATTAAAAATTTAAACAGTATTAAGTTTATTGATAATACGATTGATTATAAATACTAAAAATGATTTTAAGTTTTAAAATTGCTTCTTATTTTTACCTTAAATATTAGTTAAATGAAAATTATTATATCTCCGGCAAAGTCTTTAGATTTCGAAAATAAAGCAAATACAGATTTATATACGCAACCGCGTTTTTTAGAGCAATCTGCAAAACTGAATAAAAAATTAAAAACACTTTCTAGAAAAAAATTAAGTGATTTAATGAAAATTTCGGATGATTTAGCAAGTTTAAATTATGAAAGAAATCAAAATTGGAAAACTCCGTTTGATTTAGAAAATGCAAAACAAGCTGTTTTTTCTTTTACAGGTGAAGTTTTTAGGGGAATTGATGTAGCTACTATTGCTGAAGATAAACTACCTGTTATGCAACATAAACTTCGAATTTTATCGGGGTTATATGGCTTGTTAAAACCATTAGATTTAATACAGCCATACCGTTTAGAAATGGGAACCAAATTAAAAGTTGGTAGAACAGAAAATTTATATAAATTTTGGGACAATACTTTAGTTAATTCGTTAAATGATGAATTAAAAACCGATGAATTATTGGTTAATTTAGCTAGTTCTGAGTATTTTAAAGCATTGCCGAAAAAGGTACTGAAAGTACCTATGATAACTCCTGTTTTTAAAGATTTTAAAAACGGACAATATAAAACCATTATGACCTTTGCTAAAAAAGCACGAGGTTTAATGGTGCGTTATATTATTGAAAATGATATTCAAACAATTGAAGGTTTAAAAGGTTTTAATACAAATGGATACGGATTTTCAGAGAAAATGTCAACAAAAACAGAATTGGTTTTTACAAGGTAATCCATAAATTTTACAAACCATTCAAAACACATCCTCCTTATTATTAAATTTATAACAACAAAAACTCGAGTGGAATACACTCGAGTTTTTGTTGTTATATAGCAGAAAGAAGACTTTAGAATTAATAATCTAATTTTCTTAAATAAGAAAGTTTATCTTTCCAAACATCTAATTTATCTTTTACTTCTTGAATTCCTTTTCGTACGTTTAAAACTAACGGATTATCATCTTTAGCATTAGATATAAAACTTAAATTATTTTCTAATTGCTGCATGTCACGTACAGATTCATCAATTTTTTTACGTATAAAATACTGTTCATTATCAAGTTTTTTATAATCTTCCTGAGATAAATATCCTTCAATAACATTTTTGAACTTAATCATTTCAATGTCATTTTTACTCATATTTAAACCACTTAAATGAGCATCAATAGCTTTGTTAAACTTTTCATCTAAATGACGTGCATTTCTTGGTAAAACACCTAATGACCTCCACTTAGCAATGCTCTCTTTTATAGCTTCTAAAGTTAAATTTTCTGACGCTTTAAGTTGTTCTAAAAATTCCTTTTTAGTTTCAGCAATTACTTGTTGCTCTTTGTTTTGTTCATCTTTTTGAGCATGCAGCCTATCAAAATAATAATTACACGCATTTTTAAATCGCTTCCAAATATCATCAGAAAACTTTCTTGGAACGTGTCCTATTTTTTTCCAATCAGACTGAATACGCTTCATTATATTGGTAGCGCTTTCCCAATCTGTACTATCTTTAATACTTTCTGCTAATTCAATTAAAGCTATTTTATTTTTTAAATTCTCATTCTGAGTGTTTTTTTCTCCTTTATAAAAAACATTTTTAGAAGTATTAAACTTTTTGGTAGCGGCTTTAAATTTTTGCCATACAGCCTCACTTTTATTATAAGGCAACTTACCAATATCAAAATACTTTTTTCGCAATTTTTCTATCTCAGTAATGCTTTTTTGCCAATCGCTATGAGATTTATTAGAAGAAGTATCAAAAGCATCTATAAGAGCTACAACTTCTAATTTAGCATCTATCATTACCTGATACTTAGATTTTAACTCTTTAAAATATTGATGACGTTTGTCATGAATATTTTTAGTAGCTTCACTAAATTTAGACCAAACCTCTTCTCTATGTTCTTTACCTACAGGTCCTATTTCTTCTTTCCACAAGCGATGTAAATCTTGTAAATCTTTAAAAGCAACGTTTACATCAGCAACTTCATTTAAAGCTTCAGCCCTAGATATTAACTTTAATTTTTCTTCTAAATTGTGTTTAAAATCTAACTCTCTAAAATCTTTATTTAAGTGTAATAAATCATAAAAACGCTCTACATGATGGTGGTATATTTTCCAAGTATCATTATATTTTGTCTTTGGAACCGGCCCTATTGTTTTCCACTTTTTTTGAATCTCTTGAAAATCATTATACATCGTTTTTGCATCAGCATTCACAATCAATGTTTTCAATTCATCAATTAAATTATTTCTTTTTTCTAAATTATCTTTTAATTGGTTTTCTAATTGAGAATAATAAGCATCTCTTTTTGTTTTGTACTCACCTAATAATTTATTGTACTCTGATTTTATAGGGCTTGAAAAGTGAAAATCTATTGAATTTCCTCCTTCTGCTAAAAAAGCCTTCTTTTTTTCTGACAACAAAGCTCCAAACTTATTATTAAAAGCACTTTTAAGCGCATCAATGTTTGATTTTAATTGTTGTACTTGATAGTTTGTAAGTAATTTTTTTAACTCTTCTACCAAAGCTTCCAATTCCATTTTAGCATACTCTAACATAGGTATTTCATGTTTTTCGTCTACCTTTTCAGCTTCATTCGCTACTTCATTTTCTACTTCTGACACAGCTGTTTCTATTTCAACCGTTTGTACATCAGTCGTTGGTGTTTGCAATTTTTCTTCTTTATTTTCTAACATATCTACAATGTTTAAGTTCCTTGATTATTAATTTTATAAATATACGGATTCTTATAGAATTCTGAATTTATTTTTTAACAGTTATATTTTAAGCATCATTCCATATTCTCCAAGCTTTTTCTGCTTGTTGCTCTAACATTTCTAATCCGTTTTTAATCTCTGTTCCTTTTTCTTTTCCTTTTTTTAAAAAAGTTGTTTCAGATGGATTATAAATTAAATCGTATAACAAATGTTTTGTTGACAAGAATTGATACGGAATATCAGGAAAATCATCAACATTTGGATGTGTACCTAAAGGTGTACAATTAATTATTAGATGATGAGAAGCTATAATTTTTTCTGATAAATTTTGATATGAAATTTCTTTTTTACCGTTAGGATTCCTTGAAACAAACTGATACTTAATATTTAGTTTTTTTAACACAAAAGCAACCGCTTTTGATGCTCCGCCAGTTCCTAAAATCAATGCGCTTTTATGGTGACTTTTTATCAATGGTTTTAATGATTTTTTAAACCCATAAATATCCGTATTAAACCCTTTTAACTTCCCTTTTTTAGATATTTTAATAGTATTTACCGCACCTATTTTTTGTGCTTTTTTATCAATTTTATCTAAATAATTAAAAACCTCTAATTTATAAGGAATAGTTACATTCATCCCTTTTAAAACTTTTTTATGTTCTTTTATTTTAGCAGGAAGTTCTTTTATTGATTGAATATCAAAATTAACATACGCATTTGTATTTAAATTTAATTCATCAAACTTATTGGTAAAATACCCTTTAGAAAAAGAATATGAAATATTTTTTCCTACTAAAGCAAAAAGGTTTTTATTTTCTTTTTCTTCCATAAAAATCTATAATTAAAATTAAAGCAATACCAAAAATGATAAAACCTGTGGCAATCCATGTTTGTGCAATTGAAAAATCTGGAAAAAATCGCTCATAATTTTCTACAATTTTATTTCCTTTTTTATCCAACAAAAAAACTTCATTATTTATTTTAAATATTGTTTTTTTCCAAGGCCAAACGATGCCTAAAGACCCTGTTATAAAACCAATAATAATTGCTGTTACAATTTGATGCCATCTTTTTAATACATAACCTAATACATGCGACATTGAAACTAAGCCAAAAGCTGAGCCTGCAGTAAAAACTGTTATTATTTTTAAATACCTCACCTTAACCTTATCTTTTAACACCTCAAAATCGCCAGATAAAACACTTGTTACTACGCTTCCAAAAACATTTACACTATCTACTAATAAAAGTACGTAATTACCTAATAAAATTAAGATAAACGAACCCGATAAACCTGGCAATGTCATACCCGAAACTCCTATTATTCCGCAAATAAAAACAAACCAAAGGTTGTCGTTTTCTTTTGCTGGTGTCATAAAACTAATTGTAATTCCTACGGATATTCCAATAAACAGCGCCAAAATATTTTTAAGTTTCCAATCATTAAAATCTTTTGATATATAATAAATAGACCCTATTATCATTCCAAAAAACCACGACCAAACATAAAGTTCGTAATTTTTTAAGAAATAATCTAAAATTAACGAAACACTAAAATAACTACAAGTGCTACCTAACATTACCAATGTTAAAAATTGCAAATTGGTATATGTTGCAAAACTTTTAAACCGTCCGTTAAAAAGTAATTTAAATGCTTTGCCATTTATTCTTTGAAAAGAGAAAATAAGCTCTTCATAAAATCCCATTACAAAAGCTACCATACCACCAGAAACACCAGGAACTTTATTTGCGCCTCCCATGGTTAATCCTTTAAAAAAAAGAATTATTTTTTGTAAAAGTGTACGTTGATGTTGGTAATGCATTCTTTTTATTAAAACATTAAGATACTTATTTTCTATTGCTCTTTTACTGCTAATTTTTCAAGTAACAAGATTAAAGCAAAACCTATAACTATTAATATTGAAGCGTAAACTATTTGTGGATTACCATCATACGAAAATGGAGAAATTGACAACTCGTTAAAAGGAACTTGCTCTCCGTGAGAGTTTGTTCTATACGTTAATACTTTTTTCCAAGGCCAAATTTTATTTAACGAACCTATTATAAAACCAGTTAAAACAGCTAGTGTATAATTTTTATAGTTAGCAAATAAATATTTTAGAACCCTTGAAAAAGATAACAGTCCTATAATTGCTCCGGCACCTATTGCTGCTATTGTTGTAAAATCTCTATTATTTATTGCAGCCAAAACTGGCTTATAAGCTCCTAAAAGCACTAAAATAAAAGAGCCAGAAATACCTGGTAAAATCATTGCGCAAATAGCAATTGCACCAGCAAAAAACATAAATAACGTTGATGAGTTTTCTGATATCATCGGATTTAAAGTGGTAATATAATACGCTAAAACAGCTCCTAAAACAACTAAAATAATTGCTATAGAATTCCATTTTGTAATTTGTTTTGCTATATAAATTACGCTTGCTAAAACTAATCCGAAGAAAAAAGACCACAATAAAATGGAATGATGAGTAAGTAACCAAGAAATTACTTTTGCTAAGGAAATAATACTGATAAAAATTCCGACAAAAAGTGATGCTAAAAAATTACCATTTAGTTGTTTCCAAGCAGTTTTAAATCCATCTTGTTTAAGAGTTTTAAATAAGCTTAAATTAACATTGCTAATTGAAGTTAATAACTCCTCATAAATTCCTGAAATAAATGCTATGGTTCCTCCAGAAACTCCCGGAACAACATCTGCAGCACCCATTGCCATTCCTTTTAACATAATTACTATATAATTTTTCTTTACGCTATCCATTTAAATTTATCAATCTTTTTTAGTTGATTTAAACCTAATTAAATTACTTTTTTTAGGTTGTATTGTATCTTTTTTAATTGTTTTTACTTTCTTTTTTTTCTTTAACCCTAATTTTTCTCCAAGTTCTGATAAATTATTAAAATTTACTTGATACGAAATACCAATACCTTGTGTATACCCTTCTTCTTCAGCTGAATATTGCACCTCATTTTGCCTATTAAAAACCGTACCTCTTAAGCTTCCTTCTTCATTTAATAACACCTCTACTTTTACTTCTCCAATTACACTTGTTTGTGTGTTTGCTCCAACAGGAACCCCTACTTTACCGTTTACTAAAATACGGTCATTTAATTGAGTTGAAATAGATACATCAACCTGATCGTCAGATCTTATATCGTTTACATCACTTCTATCTCCTTGTGTGTACCCTAAACCTAATTGAAATTTATTACTTTCATTGTTTAGCATATTGGTTAAAATACTTGATGCTATTTCTGATGCGGTTCCGGTTAAACCAGATGCGGCACTATTACCAATAGCATCTTCAACATAAAAAGTACCAAAGGCTAACAAAAATGAAAAGTGTTGCATTTTTGTATTCAAATCATTTCCGTTTAAAATAAATTCTAATTCGGATGCTACGGTTGAATTTGCATTCGGAATTTTAATATCAAATTCTTGTTTCGAATTAAATAAACCTCCCGTAATTTTGGTGTATAAATCAATAGGTATTTTACGGTTAGAATTAATATTATCTAATAATTGTGCAGGGTTTGCTTTGGTTTTATAAACGGCCGTTAAATCTAATTCTGCTTCATACGGATTTCCATTCCACGCTATTGTACCTCCTTTTTGTACGGTAAATGGCTTTGTTATTCCTGCGTATTTAAAATTGTAAAGTCCTTTATCTATTTCAAAATCGCCAAACATATTAAACTTTCCTAATGTGTTTATGTCAATTCTTAAATTTCCTTCTCCACTTCCTTTTAACTCGCTTCCCGTAACCTTGTCAATTACTACTTGAGCAATTGCATCTTTCGTTACTTCTAAATTTATTTTTAAATCGAGTCCTTTTATATCTTTTACTGCTTTATTAACAATTTCATCTTCAGGTTTCCCTGTTTTAAAGCGAATTAATTTATAATTATCTATTGTTTTTACATCATTTAAAGGAATTACAAACACGGTTCCTTTATTTGTTTTTCCTTCAATAACAATATCTAAATTATTTGTAAGTCCTCTAATCTCAGCATTTCCATCTAAAAAACCTGTTCCATAGTAAGAAGATTCTTCAGTTTCTTTGGTATCTAATACTAATAAATTATCGGTATCAATGTCTAATTTTAAATACCAATCTTTAAAATTTTGATGCGCAATATATCCTGATAAAATTCCTTGAGATTTATGTTTTGTATCTTCTAATAAAATATTATCGATTATAAATTGTTGTTTATCTAAAATAATATTTGTGTTTCCTTTTAAATCAAAATCAATATTTAAATACGGAAAATTTAAACCCGCTTCTTCAAAGTTTAACATTCCCTGAAAATCAGGATTATTTAAAAATCCTTTAGCTGTAAAATTTCCCGTAACCTTACCTCTAAGTTTGTTTAAAACTTCTTCACCTAAAGGACTAAAAGCTGCTATTTCGTATTCTTTTAAAAACACATTTAAATCAACAGTTGGTCTTTCTTTTGATAAATCTATCCCTCCTATTGCCGAAATGTTTTTTGCTTTTTCGCTTGCTAAAGTTAAATCTACCTTATATTTTTCGTAGGAATTATCTCCAAAAACATCTAATGATAAATCGCCTTGATAAAAATCATTTATATGAAAGTTTTCAATAAGTAAATCGCCTTTAGGAGCTAATTTTTCTTTTTCTTGTTTAAAATCAATAGCTCCTGTTAAATCTCCTCCTAGCTTTAAATTATCTACTAATGGTAAAAAACTTTCTAATTTTACTTTATTAAATGTAGCTTGTAAATCTTTATAAGTACTATCTCTAACAATTCCTTTAAATGCTATTTTTTGCTCGCCTGATTGAAAAACAAACGGACTTACATTAAAATTATTTTCATTTAAATTAAAGGTTACTTTATGTTTTTTATCTTTTTTGTTATTTATAATCCAATCAAAACCTTTATAATTAAAGGTTGATTTTTGAATACCTACAACCGAATTTTGCAACTCATTAATTGTATAATAAAAATCGAGATTAAAACTTTCTGAATAATCTTTTCCTCCTTTAAAAATAGATTTAAAATATAAAGTATCGTTTTGAGTTCTATTTAACAAGTTTAATTTTTCAATATTATAATATTCTGTATTAATTTTACTTGCGGTTAAATGGGTGTTGTATAGCGGATTTTTATTATCTAATCTTAACACAACATCCTCAATAATATTTTTATAGGCATCTATTTCTGGTGATGTAAAAGTAAGTTTTAATGCGTTTTTATCTGAATTAATTCGCCCTTTAAGCCTAGTGTTTTTACTTATTGATATTTCTGGCAAAAAAACATCTATAATTTGATTGTGAATGGTAAAGTCAAAATCTAAAAATTGATTTTTAGTTACTTTATGCGGACGATAATTTGTGTAAACACTACCCAAAGCATTTTGTGTTATTGGTATTAAATCTTCAAAAGAAAACTTACCTTTTAATTCTCCTTTAACAATATCTTCCGAGTTGACTTCTATTGTTTTAATACTATCTTTTACTGATGATTTTATTTCAAAAATCTTAAACGGGTACTCTTGCTTTTGGTTTGTGTATACTAATTTTTTAAAGGTTGCTTTTCCTATAATATTATCAAAATTATTTCCTGATACGTTTAAATTGATATTTCCTTTTAATTCAGCAATACTGTCTCGAGTAAAAAGGTTTGTTTTTTTTAAATCAATCTTATCAATATTTGCTATAAAATCAAATTTATTTATTGTTGATGAAAAATCAGCAAGTCCTTCAAAATTTAATTTAAAATTATCATCTTTTGCAATTAATAATCCGTCAAATTTTTTGTTTTGAAACTGACCATTAACATTTAAATTTTTATAACTATATTTATTAAACTCTAAACTACTTACATTTCCTATAATAGTAGTATTTACACTTGCTACATTAAACCCGCTTCCATTTACATCAGCTTTTAATGATATTTTACCAAGTATTGGATCGTTTGCAAAAATTCCTAAATCAAAATTATCAAACTCTATTTCTCCTGCATAAGTAGCTTCGTCAATATGTGCTACATCTGTTAATTGAAGATCTGTTATTACATTTCCTATTTCTGATTTTACTGATAATGTTGCATCTATTTGATCTGGAGTTACGTTAACATTTCCTTTAAACGTAAAATTTCCTAATCTTTGAAATTCTGATGGTAATGATTTCCCTAACAAATTAGGTAACACATCTTTTAACTGAAAATAATTTGCGGTAAGGTTTTCTAGGTCGGCATCAAAAACAAAACCTCTGCTCGTTTTTATAACATTAACAAAGCCCATATTACCAACAACCTTTATTCCTTTTTTAGAATTAATTTTAACGTTATTGGCACTAAAATTATTTAAAACACCATTAAAATTACCAGTAAAATATAAAATATCGTTTCCGCTTAGTTCCTTGTACAACTTACTTAAGTCTTTAATTGAAAGTGCACTTTTAGATAAAGTTGCTTTAAATTTTACCTTATCATTAAAATTCACAAAATCTTTACGATTATAGGTCATTTTAATGTCTCCAACTATTTTTGATTTGTTATTGGTTTTTAAAACTGTTTTACTAAAATTCATGTACTTTTTTGTGTACACAAAATCGGTTGACAAATCGGTTACCTTAATGCCTCTATTTTCAGTAAAACCCATTTCTCTCATTTTTAGAGAAACATTAGGACCAATAATTGAAAAATCTAATAACGTTCCGCTGGCATTATAAGCAGCAAATTGAAGTGGTTTTTTATCATTTTCATCAAACAATTTAAAGGTTAAATTATCTATAGAAATTTTATCACTCTTTAAAACAAAAGGATTTGACAAACTGTCTTTTGGAGTATCATCTTCAAAACTATCAATAAAAACAGACATGTTATCGTCTTTTTCACCTTTATAAGTTTTCATATTAAAATAAGCTCCGCTTAAAGAAGCTTCCCCTAAATCAACACTGTTTTCTATTATTCGTTTTGCGTTTAGTAACGAAGTACTTAAATTGTTAACAAAAATAAGAGTGTCTTTATGGTGATCTCTAATTTCAATTTCTTTTAATTGAACGCTCCCTAACCACGATAAATCTATTTTTTTTACAACAATATTGGTGTTATATTCTTTGTTTACCCAGTTTGTTGCTTCTTTAGCTAACTTACTCTGCACAAAAGGTAATGACAGTAAAATAAAGAGCAAGATTAAAAAAAGTAGCACGTACTTTAAAAACCTCCACAATATTTTCCCTATTTTCTTAATGATAATACCTTTTATAAACCAACTAACAAATGTAATCAGCTAACTGCAAAAATATTGCCTTATTTTAAAGAAATATTAATTTTAACGAAAATCTAACGTAATATCAATATTTTTGCATTCTAACACATAATAAAGTGAGTACAAAAAACGGCTATATTTTAGGTATCGAAAGCTCTTGTGATGACACAAGTGCATCGGTAATTTATAACGGAAAAGTAATAAGTAATGTGGTTGCTAATCAAGAAATACACGCTAAATACGGCGGTGTTGTTCCTGAGCTTGCTTCGAGAGCACATCAACAAAACATTGTTCCGGTAGTACAACAAGCTATTGAACAGGCTAAAATTACCAAACACGATTTAAACGCTATTGCTTTTACTCGTGGTCCTGGTTTAATGGGCTCTTTATTAGTGGGAACTTCATTTGCAAAATCTTTTGCCTTAGGTTTAAATATTCCGTTAATAGATGTAAACCACATGCAAGCGCATATTTTGGCTCATTTTATTGAAGAAGAAAACAGCAAAATTCCACCGTTTCCTTTTGTTTGCCTAACTATTAGCGGCGGACATACACAGATTGTTAAAATTACCAATCATTTTGAAATGGAAATTTTAGGCGAAACTATTGACGATGCCGTTGGAGAAGCTTTTGATAAATCTGCAAAAATATTAGGATTACCTTATCCAGGAGGTCCTTTAATTGATAAACACGCACAATTAGGAAACCCGAAAGCTTATCAATTTACCAAACCAAAAGTTGGCGATTTACAATTTAGTTTTAGCGGATTAAAAACAGGAATTTTACGCTTTATTCAAAAAAATGTAAAAGAGAATCCTAATTTCATCAAAGAAAATCTAAATGATATTTGTGCTTCTATTCAATATACAATTATTGAAATATTGATGGAAAAATTAAAAAATACTGTTAAACAAACCAACATAAAACATATTGCTATTGCTGGCGGAGTTTCTGCCAATTCAGAAATTAGAAAACGTTTAGCCTTAGCCGAAAAACATTGGGGATGGACAACCTACATTCCGAAGTTTGAATATACAACAGACAATGCTGCTATGATTGCCATTGCTGGATATTTAAAATATTTAAACAACGATTTTTCTGATATTTCAGTTACCGCTAAGGCACGTTTAAAAGTTACCGAATAAACCTCTTATAAAACAGTTTAAATGAATAGTTTTAAAAACAGATTTCTTTTTAATATTACTTATTATTTTTTATGGGTAGCTTATTTTTTATTTGCACGCTTTTTATTTTTAGCTTACTATTTTGATAAAACTGCTGAATTAGGCATTGCAACAACGCTTAAAACTTTTTTATATGGAATTAAATTAGATTTTTCTTTTGCAGCATACCTTGCTGCAATTCCGTTTTTAATAATCATCTTTTCTATTTGGGTTCCTAAAAAAATCATCAATAAACTAATTAAAACATATACAGTTCTTATTCTTTTCGCTGTTAATTTATTTATGTTAATTGATATTACATTGTATAAATCTTGGGGAGTTCGTATCGACTCAACAGTATTAAACTACATTAACACACCAAAAGCTATGTTAGCTTCAGTTACAACAATACAGCTTATCGGTGGCATTTTAATTTGGATTTTCATTTCAGTTTTCACAATTTATTGCTTTCATAAAATAAGCAACAAACTAACTAATCGTTTAACAAAAGGAAACATTTTAGAAGTTCCTGTGTTGCTTTTATTAATCGGTTTTTTAATTATTCCTATACGAGGCGGATTTGCAAACATTCCTATCAATCAAAGTAATGTATATTTTTCTACCAAAATGTTTGCAAATCATACAGCTGTAAATTTTATGTGGAATTTTGCAAACACGTTAAAACATAGAAGAAGTAAAAAAAATCCATATAAACACTTTAAATCCGAAACAGCTAAAAACATAATTGATAAAACTAGGAATCAACTTTTAAGCGCTTCTGATACTATTTTAAACACCAAAAAACCAAACGTTATTTTAATAATTTGGGAAAGTTTATCTGCAAAAGCAGTAGGTGTTTTAGGTGGCGAACCAAATGTTACCGAAAACTTAAATAAATTAGCAAAAGAAGGTATTTTATTTACTAATTTTTATGGTAATGGCGATAGAACCGATAAAGGGGTTCCGGCTATTTTAAGTGGCTACTATCCACAACCAAGAAATAGCATTATGAAAATGCCACATAAATCAAAATCACTACCAATGTTAACCAAGGAAATGAAAAAACTAGGCTATAATACTGGTTTTTATTATGGCGGTGATAGTAATTTTGGTAACATGATTACTTATTTGCGCAATGGAAATATTGATAAAATTGTAGACGGAACTGAATTTGATAAAGAAAACTGGAATTCGAAATGGGGTGCGCACGACCATATTTTTTTAGATCGTTTTATTACTGATTTATCAAAACCAACGTTAAAACAACCTTTTTTTCAAATCGGACTAACTTTAACGAGTCACGAACCGTACGAGTTTCCTGGCGAATATAAATTTGGCAAAAAATCCGAAGAAAACCTATATAAAAGTGCTCACGCATATACTGATAAAGCAATTGGTAAATTTATTAACGACGCTAAGAAACAACCTTGGTGGAAAAACACTTTAGTTGTTATTTTGGCAGATCATGGGCATCCGTTACCAAAGCATGAAGGTTATTTTAACAGCCCTAAAAAATTTCAAATACCGATGGTTTGGTTAGGTGGAGCATTGGCTAAAACAGGTGTTAAGATTGATAATTTTAGCGCACAAAGTGATTTTGCTTATACTATAACCAATTTATTAGGAGGCAACTCCAATCAATTTAAATTTGGAAAACACATTTTTAACAAATCTGAAAAACAGTATGTACATTATGTTTTTAATAACGGTTTCGGAACTGTTTCTAAAAACGGAACATTTGTGTACGATTACGTTAGCAACAAACCCGTTATTAAAGAAGGGAATTACAAACCGTTAGATTCATTAGGTAAAGCAATGAGTCAAAAAGCTTTTCAAGATTTTTTAGATAGATAAACTACTTATAAATCGATTTCTTTTAAGGCTTTAATATTGTTACGCTCTAAGAAAGCATCGATAGTTTCAAAATGTTCAATAACTCGTTGATCTTTAAATTCGAATACTTTTTCAGACAAACCTTGTAAGAAATCACGATCGTGAGACACTAAAATTAAAGTTCCGTCAAAATGCAATAACGCTTCTTTAATCACATCTTTTGATCGTAAATCTAAGTGATTTGTAGGCTCATCTAAAATTAACACATTTACAGGTTCTAGCAACAATTTAACCATTGCCAAACGCGTTTTCTCTCCTCCAGAAAGCACTTTTACTTTCTTTTCAATATCGTCGCCAGCAAACATAAAACGTCCTAAAATATTTTTTATTTGTGTTCGTATATCACCTTCGGCAACCTCATCTACTGTTTGAAAAACTGTTAATTCAGGGTCTAATAATGACGCTTGATTCTGCGCAAAATATCCAACCTTGGCATTATGCCCTAAACCACATTCGCCTTCAAAATCTATTTCGCCCATAATAGCTTTTATCATCGTTGATTTCCCTTCTCCGTTACGCCCTACAAACGATACTTTTTCGCCACGAGCAATTGAAAAACTAGCATCTTCAAAAACCGTTAAATCTCCGTATTTTTTTGTTAAACTTTCAACTTTTACAGGATAATCACCCGATCGTGGCGATGGTGGAAAACGCAATTTTAACGCTGTAGTATCTACTTCGTCAATTTCAATCGGCACAATTTTTTCTAGCATTCTTTCTCGTGAAGCAACTTGATTTGTTTTAGAGTAGGTTCCTTTAAAACGCTCAATAAATCCTTTAATATCTGCAATGGTTTTTTGCTGTTCTTGATATGCTTTTATTTGATGTGAACGACGCTCTTTACGCAGTTCTAAATAATGTGAGTAATTCGCTTTATAATCGTGAATCGTACCCATGGTAACCTCAATAGTTCGGTTGGTTATATTATCGATAAATGCTTTATCGTGCGAAATTACCACAACAGCTTTGGCTTTGTTTAACAAAAAATTTTCTAACCAAATTACAGATTCAATATCTACGTGATTCGTAGGCTCATCGAGTAAAATTAAATCGGGTTTTTGTAATAAAATTTTAGCCAATTCAATACGCATACGCCAACCACCACTAAACTCTGATGTTAGTCTATCAAAATCTTCTTGCTTAAATCCTAATCCTTTTAACGCTTTTTCAACCTCTGCTTCGTAATTAACCTCTTCTAAAGCGTAATAACTTTCTCCTAAATCGGTAACACGCTCAATAATTTTCATGTATTCTTCCGATTCGTAATCAGTACGCGTTTCTAACTGTTTATTTAACGAATCCATTTCGGCTTTCATCTTAAAAACAGCCTCAAAAGCCTTTGATGCTTCTTCACGAACTGTACAATTATCTTCCATTAATAAATGCTGAGGTAAATAGGCTACTACGGTATCTTTCGGGCTTCTAACTCCGCCTTTAGTCGTTTTAGAAACACCTGCTATGATTTTCATCATGGTTGATTTTCCTGCTCCATTTTTACCCATTAAAGCAATTTTATCATTTTCATTTATTACAAACGAAACATCTTTAAATAAGGTTTTTCCACTAAACTCAACCGTTAATTGATCTACAGTAATCATGCATTTATATTTTGAATGGCGAAATTAAGAAAAAGAGTCAATAATTTATTAAAAACTTTACCTCTTACAACTTAATGGTTTTAGTATATTTGAGAAAGAAAAACACAATTAAATAGCAAATAACTTTTTAACTTTTAGGTTTAAATAAGTATAAATCAATAAAATTATGACTAAAACTTTTTTAACAGCATTATTATTCGTGGTTTTAATCAGCTGTAAACAATCAGTTAACAAAGAAAAAAACGATACAACAACTACAAAAAAGGAAACTCATGTTGCTTTTTACGGTAATTATGTAGACAATAATTATGATAAAAGAGCTGAAGGATTGGATTGGGTTGCTGTTTCTGTTAAACCAAACAATAATAAGTCAGTTTTAATTTCTGTTAGGTCAAGAGCTGATCAAAAAAAACCTACTTGTACTTTTGATACTAAAGCCTATAAAAAAAATGAAACTGATTATGTATCAACCTACAATGGTAAAAAAATAACTTTTCATTTTGATAAAGAAAATATAACTATTTCTTCTGAAAAAGAAGAAGATTTAAGCTTTTTCTGCAACGGAGGAGCTACTATTGCTGCTACTTATAAGAAAGTTGATAAAAAGCTAGATACTTTACAAATAGATTTAACAACATTTAGTAAAGTTTTAAATTTACAAGGTATTGGATTTAACATTTCATCAATAAAGAAAAATAATAAAAACACACTTTCTATTTTTACTTTCGGATTAGAGAAACAAAATTACAATGAGTCTTTTAACATTGAAAACGAAATTATTATTGATGCAGAAGTTGAAGATTTAGATTCAGATAATTCTCCTGAATTACTTATTTATACACAGTCTTTAAATGATAAAAAACATGGAAATGTCTATGCTTTTTCTGTAAACAATAAAAAATCTATGAGTAAGGTGGCTTTTGTACCGGTAACAAAAAACAATAAAGTAAATAATGATTATAACGGTAATGATGAATTTTCAGTTATCGAAAATTCTTTAGTTCAAAGATTTCCCGTTTATCAAACAACAGAAAACAAAACCTTTTTAACAGATAAAACAAGGCAAATTTCTTATAAACTAGTAAAAGGAGAAGCTTTAAAAAAGTTAGTTATTAATGAAATTACTGAGTTTTAAAAAATCACATTACGTTACTAAACTTAATTATTAAATCACGGTTTAATTTAACCAATATTGATCTTTACCAAGTAAAAAAGTTTTATAACTGAAAATATCCCTGCACAAACCAAACTTTTAGAAGCAGGGAAAATAGAGCTATATATTTATTTTTTAAGTACTAGAACAGTAAAAGGGTATCAAAATATTGATGAAAAAATAGTAGTTCGGCATTTAGTTTCTGAACATGATTTTTTTACATCTTTAGATAGTTTTATGAGCGAAACTCCATCTATAGATTATTAAGAAACAATTACTGATTGTAAACTTGTAAAAATTTCTAAGCCCGACTTTGATCTTTTACAAGAGAATACTGCTTTTTGGAAAGATACTTTTGCTAGTTTAATGGAATTTGGAAGGAAAGGAACCTTAATTACAACGTCATTATTTAGATATGTTTTATGGATTAAAACAAGATTACGATATCAATAAATCAAAAAAAAAATTAGGTTTTAACCCTAAACCATCAAGAGAAGCTCTAATTAATGCTTTAGAGTATCTAAAAAATGATTGGAAATATACTGAACCCCGTTAATTAAAAATAAGCTATTTTTAAAACTCCAGAAAGTTGCGTTTAAAAACCGCAACTTTCTTGCAAAAAACCCTTGTAGCCGATTAACAACAACTATATTAAAATGGAATATTCCGAAACAAATAGACTATCAAGATTAACAGCAATTTTAATTCAATTACAAACAAAAAAAATTGTAACCGCTTCAGAATTAGCAACTAAATTTAATCTTAGTAAAAGAACTATTTATAGAGATATAAGAGCACTAGAGCAATCAGGAGTTCCTATATTAACAGAACAAGGAAAGGGTTATACATTAATGGACGGATATAAGGTTCCGCCTGTAATGTTCACTGAAAAACAAGCAAATGCCTTAATACTTGCAGAACAGTTAGTTTTAAAAAACAGTGATGCTTCCTTTGTAAAAGATTATTCGGAAGCAATTGATAAAATAAAATCAATATTAAGATATACCGAAAAAGACAAAGCAAATTTACTTGCCAATAGAACTCAATATAATGAAGTTATAAATCAAGAAAGAAATAGCAATAACTTGTCTGACATACAAAATGCACTTACCAATTACAACCTTGTAAAAATACAATACACTAACAAGGAAGAGATTACAACAGAAAGGTTAATAGAGCCATTTGCATTGTTAAATTCTAATAATTGGTATTTAGTTGCGCTGTGTCGTTTACGTAAGGAATTTAGATTTTTTAGATTAGATAGAATCCAAAAAACAGAGATTCAACCTGAAAAATTCAAACCTCATAACATGACTTTACAGGAATATTTTGATCAATATCATTAATTATTTTTCACCCTTGCCATAGGGCTGTCACCAACCGAATTTACGTTTGCATTATATTAATTTTTAAAACAAAAAATAATGACAAATGTAACGAACACAAAACTAAATCCAATCGAGTTTCCAAAGCCCACTATGATTTCAGTTAATGGCATAGAACTCGAGGTTTTTGAAGCTGGTAAACAAAACATAGGTAAACCTATTGTACTTTGTCATGGCTTTCCAGAGCATGCTTTTTCTTGGCGTCACCAAATTCCTGCTCTAGCCAAAGCAGGGTACCATGTTATTGTTCCAAATCAACGCGGTTATGGTAACTCATCTTGTCCGACTAAAATAACTGATTATGATATTAACCACTTAACAGGAGATCTCGTTGCGCTTCTAGATCACTACGGATACGAAGACGCTACCTTTGTTGGTCATGATTGGGGTGCAAATGTTGTTTGGGGACTATCGTTATTGCATCCAAAGCGAGTAAATAAAGTAATAAATTTGGCATTACCTTATCAAGAACGAGGAGAAAAACCTTGGATTGAATTTATGGAAGCTATATTTGGTGAAGATTTTTATTTTGTTCACTTTAATAAACAACCAGGAGTAGCAGATGCTATATTACATAAAAACACCTCGCAGTTTCTTCGTAATTTATTTCGTAAAAATGTACCTCTAGCACCACCCGAACCAGGAATGTTAATGATTAACCTTGCTAAAGCAGATAAACCACTCGGTGAAGCTATAATAAATGAAAATGAATTAGCATTTTTTGCTTCAGCTTTCAAATCATCAGGATTTACAGGAAGTATAAATTGGTACAGAAACCTTGATCGAAACTGGCACTTATTAGCAGATGTAAATCCAATAATACAACAGCCAACACTTATGATATATGGTAATCGTGATATGATTCCTAAGTTTGAAAAACTACCTGAATTTGTACCTAATGTAGATGTGATTAGTTTAGATTGTGGTCATTGGATTCAACAAGAACTTCCCGAAGAAACAAATCAAACAATTTTAAAATGGTTAGCACAACATAATTAATGCCTAAAAAAAATAGAAACATACTGCCCTAATAGTAAAACGAATTGGCAAGAATAATTACAAGAAAAGCATCCTTTTAATAATTTAAAAGATGCTTTTCTATTCAAATAACACTTAGGTTTTTATTAAGCTCCAAATTGCGTTAAATGATGATCTAAATGTTTGTAAAAAGAATTATTCCATTCATTAATAGATAATTTACCAAAAGAGTGTGATTCTTTTCCATCGAAATACTGCTCACCTAACTCTTGAGTCTTATTTATAAAGTCTATTAAACGTTTTTTTTCTGTTTCAAACTCACGTTTATCTACAATTATAAACTGTGGTGCCGTTCTACCATTTTTAGCAAAAGGTGTTTCATTTACTACCGCTTTTTTTACAAACATCTTAAGCATCATTCTAACAAAAGCGTTTGGTCTTGGGTGTTTATCAGTATAAATCATTTCATAAGCAACACAACAATGCGCTAACATTTCAGATACAGACATTTTTCCCCAATTTGGTTGACTTGTTGGCGTTAATTGCTCTATTCTATTAATTACTTCGTTGGTAATTTCTTTCTTAAAAACATTCTTCATTTTATGATTTTTTTGCTAATAAAATAATATCTGAAATATGTGTATAAATTACAATTGGCACAATTACACCTCCTAACAATATGGTAGGGAAATACGTAATTGCTGTATTCGGCACACTGTAACCAAATTTTTGATATAACATTTCTTGTGATAAAAATCCATTAGTTAAAATAAATAGGATAAATATTAATCCCAAAATATTCCATCCTAACAATAGTTTTCTATTTACATTTTTGTATTTCATCCAAATTAATAATAAAATAGACGTTACACCTGGAATAATATCAAAATTCCAACCTTTAAATGTCATTTCCATTGGTATTAATTCTCTAATTGCAAATTGAAACAATAGTAACTCAACCGGAAAACGAACAATATGCACCGCTATACTCCATCGTATATCTCTATTTTTATAAAATTTATTTCTAATTAAATACACTATAAATAATGCCGGTGGTATAATTACAAACGGAAATTTTGAAAACATATCACTATCCTTATAATCATAAAAACCATTATAAGCTAGTATGCAAATAAGCAAAGACCAACCTAATATTATAGGAAGTGTATTCTTTTTTATTTGATTAGATTTTACAAATGCAAAAATTACGTAAGCTGTTATTATTAAAAAAGAAATTGAGATGTAAAGTGGTAAATCTGGAGTCATGATTTTAATATTTTAGATCAAAAATACAATTGCTTGTTTTATTAAAACTTGTCAAATGACAAGAAAGTTTTACTTAATGTAAAATTTTAAATAACAATTCTTTTAAAATATCTTTATGAGATTGGTTTGCTCCTACCCCTTTACTTTTAACATCTGCTTCTCTTAACAAACCTATTATTTGCGACACTTTTCGCATCGGATAGTTTTTTGCGGCAGAACTATAATCGTCTACAAAATACGGATTTACTCCTAAATTTTTAGCTACTGATGCTTTTGATTTATCTTTTAAACCATGATACATTAATAGCTGTGTAAAAAAACTATTAAGCAATGAAATACTCATTACTAGCGGATTATTCTTTGGGTTTTGAGCAAAATAATTTATAATCCTATTCGCTTTTACCACATCTTTTTGTCCGACAGCTTTACGCAATTCGAAATTATTAAAATCTTTAGAAATTCCAATATTTTCTTCAATATGCTTATCGGAAATAATGGTGTCTTTTGGTAAAACTGAAGTAAGCTTATCTAATTCGTTCGAAATTTTACTTAAATCAGTACCTAAAAACTCAACTAACATTTGTGAAGCTTTTGGCTCTATATTATACTTTTTTCCACCTAAAACTCTGCGAATCCAATCAGCAACTTGATTTTCATACAACTTCTTACTCTCGTAAATCAGTCCGTTTTTAGCAATTGTTTTGTATGATTTTTTTCGCTTATCTAACTTTTTGTATTTATAATTAAACACCAAAACGGTTGTTAACTGCGGATTTGCAGCATAGGCTTCAATCTTATCAATTGTACGACTTAAATCTTGCGCTTCTTTTACAATTATCACCTGTTTATCCGCCATCATCGGATAACGTTTTGCAGACGACATAATCTCATCTATCGAAACATCACGACCATACATTACCACTTGATTAAATCCTTTTTCAGATTCGTCAAGTACATTTGCTTCAATATAATCTGATATTTTATCAATATAATAAGGCTCCTCTCCCATTAAAAAATAAATAGGTTTTAAGTTCCCTCCTTTTATATCGGATATGATAGATTTAATTTCGTTCATTTTGTTACTTTTGAATTATGCAAAAACTCAATCTTCCTAGCTATACATTCAAGCTCAAAAGTAACGAAAATAAGACGCTTATTTTTGATAAATGGAGAAAAAAATACTTGGTATTAACTCCAGAAGAATGGGTACGTCAACATTTTGTACAGTTTTTAATTGATGAAAAAAAATATCCTGTTTCGTTAATTGCTCTTGAAAAACAACTAACCATAAACAACTTAAAAAAACGTACAGATATTGTAATTTTTTCTTCGGATGGAACGCCAAATATTATTGTAGAATGTAAGGCTCCGAAAATTAAAATAGGGCAAGATACTTTTGATCAAATTGCCCGTTATAATTTAAAACTAGATGCCAATTACTTAGTTGTTACCAACGGATTGCAGCATTATTTTTGTAAGCTTGATAAAGAAAATGAAACCTATATCTTTTTAAAAGAAATCCCTGATTATCAATAATTTATTTCATGAAACCAAACTTAACCTTAGAGTTGATTGAAATAATCAAAAATGATGAGTGGATGCTCAACATCTTAAAAACTGTTAGGAGTTTGAATCTTCCTGATTGTTGGATTGGTGCCGGTTTTATTAGAAATAAAGTTTGGGATTATAAACATCATAAAACTAGAACCTCTTTAAATGATATTGATCTTATTTATTTCAATGCCAAAAATTGCTCGCCAAAGATAGATATATTGCTTGAACAAAAATTGAATAATATTAATTCAACAGTAAATTGGTCTGTAAAAAACCAAGCGCGTATGCATATTCGTAATAAGCAGCCTCATTATAATAACTGTTACCATGCTGTTTCTTTTTGGCCAGAAACAGCAACTGCTATTGCTGTAAAACTAAATATAGATAACACATTTCAAATTATTGCTCCACATGGTTTAGAAGATTTATTCAATCTTATTGTAAAACCAACCCCACATTTTGATTTAGAAATATACCATAAAAGAATTAAAAATAAATCTTGGCAAAACAATTGGCCTAAACTACATATTTTTTACGCATAAAAAATAATATTAATAACGTAAATTCGCACTCTTGAAAACAGCAATCGTTATATTAAATTGGAATGGTAAACAGTTATTAGAACAATTTTTACCATCGGTCGTAAATTTTAGCTCGCAAGAAGCCGAAGTTTATGTTGCCGATAATGCTTCGACTGATGATTCTATTCAATTTATCAAGCAAAATTATCCTACTGTAAAAATTGTAAAAAACAGTATTAACGGTGGTTATGCAAAAGGGTATAATGATGCTTTACAACATATTGATGCCGATATTTATTGTTTGGTAAATTCGGATATTGAAGTTACAAAAAACTGGTTAACTCCTATTTTAAGCACTTTTAAAAAAGAAGAAAACACAGCTATTATTCAGCCTAAGATTTTAGATTTTAAAAATAAATCGAAATTTGAATATGCGGGTGCTGGTGGCGGATTTATAGATTTATATGGCTATCCGTATTGTCGCGGACGTATTTTTAATCATCTAGAAACTGACAACGGACAGTTTAATGATATTGCTGATATTTTTTGGGCATCGGGTGCTTGTTTGTTTATCCGCTCTAAAATATATCACCAACTAGGTGGTTTTGATGAAGATTATTTTGCACACCAAGAAGAGATTGATTTATGTTGGCGCGCAAAAAACAAAGGTTTTGATATTAAATATGTAGGTACCTCAACGGTGTATCATGTTGGTGGTGCAACCTTAGAGGCTGTAAATCCGAAAAAAACGTATTTAAATTTTAGAAATAGTTTATTAAACTTGTTAAAAAACGTACCAACTGCTAACGTTTTTATTCTTATTTTTTCTCGATTAGTTTTAGACGGAATTGCGGGTGTAAAATTTTTGATTGAACTAAAACCGATGCATACAATTGCAATTATAAAAGCGCATTTTAGTTTTTACGCAAACTTTTTTAAGTTTTTAAAGAAAAGACAAAAACTGCAACAAAAATCAAACTACAACAAACACACTTCTGTTGTTTGGCAGTGTTATGCTTTAGGTAGAACTCAATTTAATGAACTGAAATAAAAGTATTCTTACTCCCCGTAATTAAAGACTCTTAAACTAAATTGGTTTAATTTCGATTTATATAATGATTGCCTTGTAGGATGTGATTCCGAAATAAATTCGGAATGACGTTCATATAAATTAAAAGTTACTTGCACGAGTTAAAATTCGTAAAACTGAACTTGTTGTTCTTTCGAATTTCAGATTGATGTTATATCGGAATAACATTACTAAAAACTACGTTAAATAAAATACCAAAACTTTATAAAATAGCTTAGCCCCGATTGTAGCATTTGTTTGAGCTCCTCGCAGAGAGCGAGTGCGGAAAGCGGGAAATTGCTTCTAATAAAAAAGAGTATTCTTAAGTGATGGAATTGTTTATAAAATATCTAAACTTCCTTTTCCTTCTCTAATTACTTCTGGCGATCCGTTTGTTAAATCTATAATTGTTGATGCATAATTATCTCCAAAACCGCCATCAACCACAAGATCTACTTTAGTTTGCCATTTTTCAAAAATCAATTCAGGGTCGGTTGTGTACTCAATAACCTCATCTTCATCATGAATAGATGTTGATACGATTGGGTTGCCTAAAGCTGCCACAATTGTACGGGCAATATTATTATCTGGCACACGAATACCTACCGTTTTACGTTTTTTAAACACTTTTGGTAAAGAATTACTCCCTGGCAAAATAAAAGTATAAGGTCCTGGTAAGGCTCTTTTTAAAATTTTAAAAGTAGCGGTATCAATTTGTTTTACATAATCTGATAGGTGACTTAAATCGTTGCAAATAAAAGAAAAGTTGGCTTTTTCTAGCTTTACGCCTTTTATTTTTGCAATTTTTTCTAACGCTTTTGTATTGGTAATATCACAGCCTAATCCGTACACTGTATCCGTTGGATAAATAACCAAACCTCCATTTTGTAAAACTTTTACTATTTTATCAATTTCCTTAGGGTTTGGATTGTCGTTGTACAGTTTTATGAATTGTGCCATGTCTTAAAAATTATCAAAATCGAAATCGTCTATATTTTCGAAACTTGTAAAATTATCATTAAAATCGTCGTCTAAGTCTGTAGAAGTATCAGCTTTAAACTCTTTTTCGGGTGCTTCATCAGGAATTTCACCAACGGTTAAAATTATTTTAGACTCTGTAATTATTTCATCAGATTGCTCAACAATTTCAACATAAAACGTCCACATTTGTAAAAAATCATACACGTAAATTAGCTTGTCGTTTATACTTGGTAAGATTTCTTTTAAAACACAGGTTGCCATTGATACTTCTTCGCCAGCTTCTGCCATATTAAATAGCGGAATTTCTTCGCCCTGGTTCCAATCTTCATCGGTACGATAAAAAGAAGCCATTTCTTGTCCGTTAAAACCAAACGATTTGGCAATATCAAAATGTAAATCTTCTAATGATTTTGCTTCGTTAAAAACCAGTGTTCTAATAACATCTTCTTTAGTATCTAATATTACACGTACTTTATACATTGTATCATTTTTAGTCGTCACAAAAATACGTATTTTTGAATGATAATTTTTAATTAAATGAACAAGCAACAATCTTTAGCAATACTTAATAGTTACAACAAAAATACTTTAATGGAAACTCTTGAAATTGAGTTTACTGAAGTTGGTGATGATTTTTTAACCGCAAAAATGCCTGTAAACTCAAAAGTACATCAACCTTACGGAATTTTACATGGCGGCGCAACGGCTGCCTTGGCAGAAACTGTAGGTAGCTCTGCTTCGGCTTTTTTTTTAAATGATTCGACTAAAATTGTTAAAGGAATAGAACTAAGTATTAATCATCTAAAAAGTAAAAAAGAAGGAGTAATTTTTGCTACAGCAAGAGCGATACATCAAGGCAAAACGACTCATTTATGGGAGGTTAAAATTGTTGATGAACAAAATAACTTGATCTCTTTGTGTAAAATTACCAACATTGTTTTAGATAAAAAATAATTAAAAAAAACTTAGCTTGGATATATTTTTAAGAATAGCAAAAACGCTAGAAAACAACCTTCCGTTTGTAGTGTATCGCAAACCAAACTCTACTATTTTAAAAGGATGGTTTCAAAAAAACAATACTTTATATACTTCTGATAACTACACAGAAAGTGGCTTTATTTTTGCGCCTTTTGATGCTAAAAATGATGTTATTCTACTACCTAAAAATCAATCTTTTTTTGAGGAACAAAAAATTAATTTAGACCTTAAAATTGATGATAATACTATTTTTACAACTGATAACTCATCCGAAGAAAAACATTGCAACCTCGTTAAAAAAGGAATTGAAGCGATAAATAATCACCTGTTTAAAAAAGTAGTTTTATCAAGAAAAGAAACTGTAAATATTACCGATTTTAATGCCACTAAAACCTTAAAAAAGCTTCTTATAAATTATCCGAATGCCTTTACTTACTTATGGTTTCATCCTAAAGTTGGATTGTGGGCAGGAGCAACTCCTGAGACTCTAGTTAAAATTGAAAATAATCGTTTTAAAACAATGTCGTTAGCAGGCACACAAGTTTTTAACGATTCTGAAACTGTTTCTTGGCAACCTAAAGAAATTGAAGAACAACAATTTGTTACTGATTATATTACTGATAAACTTTCGACCATCTGTAAAAAAACAGAAAAAAGTAATGCAGAAACCATAAAAGCTGGTAATTTACTCCATTTAAGAACGCTTATAACTGGAGAAATAGCTACTGAAAATTCTGTTTTAATACAAAAACTACATCCAACTCCTGCTGTTTGCGGATTACCTTTAGAGCCTTCAAAAGAATTTATTTTAAAATCGGAAGATTATGACAGAGGTTATTACACCGGTTTTTTAGGTGAATTAAATATAGCTGTAAACGATAAAAACACCTCTGAGCTTTTTGTAAATTTAAGATGTATGGAAATTAAAAAAAATACTGCTTATATCTTTGTTGGTGGCGGTATTACCAAAGAAAGCAATCCTAAAAAGGAATGGAAAGAAACCGTTGCCAAAACAAAAACTATGAAAAAAGTTTTATAAAAGGGAAAAACACCTTATATAAAAAAGATTTTCCTTGTATTTAAATCATCTTACTGAAAACCAGTGCTTGTTTGGTTATATATGAGTTTATTAAAACTTGACTATATGAAAGAAAAACTACTAAAAACAAACAACTATCATCTTAAATTAAACAGTAAAGTTGGTCGAATTTTAACACAAAAACAACTTACCGAACTTACTTTTAAAAATATAAACGAGTCAAAAGGGCTTTTAAAATAAAAAACATCAATCTTAAAAGATTGATGCTTTTCTGTGTAAATTGAATTTGAATTGATTTTACTAGTATTAACCGAAACACAAATATCATTTGTGTTTTAGTTTATACTTGCAGTTTTTCTTCTGCTTAAATATCGTCAAAAGAAACGTCTGTAAAACTTTCTGCCGAAGTTTCATTTACCACTTCTTCTTTCTTGTAATCTTTCTGATGACGCTCACTAATTACTTCAGATCCTTTTTCGTTTACAATAAAATCTGTTGCTTTATTTAACATCTCTTTAAAGTCAGAAAAATCTTCTTTATATAAATAAATTTTATGTTTTTGATAATGAAAAGATCCATCATCATGTGTAAATTTTTTACTTTCAGTTACTGTTAAATAGTAATCGTCAGCCTTTGTAGATCTTACATCAAAAAAATAAGTTCTTCTTCCGGCTCTTAAAACTTGTGAAAAAATTTCTTCTTGTTCAACTCTTTCTCTCTCGCTCATAGTTCGTTTCTTAAATAATAATTGTTTACTTAAAATTGCTCAACAAATCTAACAAAATAATTGATTTGGCAATACGAAACACTACATTTCTTTTTCTAAAAGTTGTTGTTCGTACAACTCTTTATAATAACCATTAACCGCTATTAATTGATTATGAACACCTTGCTGAACAACCTTTCCTTCATCCATAACAATAATTTTGTCTGCATTTTTTGCTGATGAAACTCGGTGACTTATTATAATTGTTGTTTTATCGCTAGAAACTTTTTCTAAATTCGAAAGAATTTGCTCTTCTGTTTCGGTATCTACAGCTGATAAACAATCGTCGAAAATTAATATTTTAGGATCTTTAATAATTGCTCTTGCAATAGACGTTCGTTGTTTTTGTCCGCCAGATAAGGTAACTCCTCTTTCACCTAAAATAGTTTTGTATCCTTCTTTAAAATCGATAATATTTTCGTGAATTACGGCATTTTTAGCTGCTTTTATAATTTCATCTTCCGTTGCATTTTCTTTTCCGAACTTTATATTATTTTGTATCGTGTCTGAAAACAAGAAAGGATCTTGAGGCACAAAACCTATTTGATTTCTTACATCGTATAAATTACAGTCTTTAATATTTTTTCCATCAATTAACACCGCTCCATTCGTAACATCATACAAACGTGAAATTAAATTTATAATGGTTGATTTACCGCTACCTGTTTTACCTAAAATAGCCAAAGTTTCTCCTTTATTAATCTTTAAATCTACATCTTTTAAAGCCGTAATATTAGTGTCATCGTAAGTTAATGACACTTTTTTAAATTCAATTTCTCCCTGAATACTTGTGGTACTATCTGTAGTATTTTTTATTTCAGGAATTTGCTCTAAAAACTCATTAATTCGTTGTTGCGAAGCTTCTGCTTGTTGCACCATAGATGTTACCCAACCTACTACTGCTACTGGCCAAGTAAGAATATTTACATACATTACAAACGCACCAATGGCTCCTAATTGAATTTCGCCAGCAATATATTGCTTCCCTCCTATATACAATACAATTATATTGCTAATTCCTATTAATAAAATCATTAAAGGAAAAAACAAGGCTTGTACCTTATATAAGTCAATATTTTTCTCCTTGCTTTTATCTGCAATTTCATCAAAAGAAGCAATTACCTCGCTTTCTATTGCATGCGATTTAACTACATTTATTCCTGAAAAGTATTCTTGATTAAATGTGGTTAATTTTGATAAATATTGCTGTACAATTGTACTTCGTTTGTTAATTTGCTTACTCAACACAAAAATAGAAACCGATAAAATAGGAAACGGTATCATAGTATATAAGGTAAGCTTTGGCGAAATTGCATACATTTGAGAAAAACCAATAACGAAAGAAATTAACATATTTAAAGTATACATTATTGCAGGCCCAAAATACATACGTACTTTAGATACATCTTCGCTAATACGATTCATTAAATCGCCCGTTCTATTTTTTTTATAAAAGTTGATTGATAATCGTTGATATTGCTGATATATTTCATTTTTTAAATCAAACTCTATTAATCGAGACATTACAATAATAGTTTGTCGCATTAAAAAAGTAAAAAAACCACCCAATAAGGTTACTCCTACAATTAGTAAAATATTGTTTAACAAAACTGTTTTTACCTCAGATATATCTGTTATTTTTTTCAACTGATAATCTTCAACAACATTTAACGAATCGCCAACTAAATCAGGAATTTTAAGCGTAAGTATTTTAGCCAATATTGTAATTAATACCCCTAATAATAATCGCCATTTATATTTTAAAAAGTATTTATTAAGATATTTTAATGCTTTCAATGGTAAAAATATTTTTAGTTAAATTTCGCTATTCACAAGGGCTTCATGTTAAAGATAACATAATTAAGACCTCTTTTTTTGCTTATGATTTAACGATTTCTTACTTTTGTGCTCGAATTTTTGTGATTATTAAAACAATCGCGAATTAAAAAACAAAACAAATGACATCAGAAATCATTGATACTAAAGACCTTAAAAACGACCCTGTATTTGGTCAATTATCTTTCGACAATCACGAACAAATCGTTTTTTGTAACGACGAAGATACTGGTTTAAAAGCAATAATTGGTATTCATAATACAACTTTAGGACCTGCTTTAGGAGGTACTAGAATGTGGCAATATAAAAGTGAATGGGATGCTCTTAATGACGTATTACGTTTATCTCGTGGTATGACATATAAATCGGCAATTACAGGTTTAAACCTTGGTGGTGGTAAAGCTGTTATTATTGGTGATGCAAAAACTCAAAAAAATGACGCTTTAATGCGTAAATTCGGTGAATATGTAAACTCTTTAAGTGGAAGATACATTACTGCTGAAGATATTGGTATGGAAACTCGCGACATGGATGTTATTAGAGAGGTTACACCTCATGTAACTGGTGTTTCTGAAGCAATCGGAGGATCTGGAAATCCATCACCTGTAACTGCTTACGGTGTTTATATGGGTATGAAAGCTGCTGCTAAATATCGTTTCGGTACCGAAAACTTAGATGGTAAAAAAGTACTAGTTCAAGGTGTTGGTCATGTTGGCGAAACTTTAGTAAAACATATTACTGATGAAGGTGCTCAAGTTATTTTAAATGATATTAACGAAGCTCGTTTAGAAGAATTAAGTAAAAAATACGGTGCTAACGTAGTATTAGGTAATGATATTTATGGTTTAGATATAGATATTTATGCTCCTTGTGCTTTAGGTGCAACTGTAAATGACGAAAGTATTGCTCAATTAAAAGCTAAAGTTATTGCTGGTGCAGCAAATAACCAATTAGCTGATGAGTTAAAACATGGTAGACTATTAAGAGAAAAAGGTATTGCTTATGCTCCTGATTTTTTAATTAACGCTGGTGGAATTATAAATGTATATGCTGAAATTGCTGGTTACGACAAAGCGGAAAGCTTAAAAAGAACCGAAAATATTTATAACACAACCTTAGATATTTTTAACTTAGCCGATAAAGAAAACATAACAACACATCAAGCTGCTTTTAATATTGCACAAGCAAGAATTGATGCTCGTAAAAAAGAGCAAAATAGCTAGATAAAAAATAAAAAAGTTTTACTTTTGCAGAGCGTTAGAAATAATTTCTATCGCTCTTTTTTTTAAAGTTCTTTAAAATGATTAACAGAAGACATATTCGAGTTAAAGTAATGCAGTCGGTTTATGCAATGCTACAATCGCAAAGTGATGATATTGTAAAAGAAGAAAAGTTCTTAAAACATAGCATTGAAAAAATGTATGATTTATATGTACTTAATCTTCAATTACTAGTTGAAGTTCAAAAATTAGCTCATAAGAGAACAGAACTATCTAAAAAGAAAATATTAGCTACCAAAGAAGAGTTAAATCCTAACACTAAATTTATTAACAATAAACTTATCAATCTACTTAACGAAAGTGTTAGTTTAGAAGGATATGTTGAGCTTAATAAACTTAACTATTGGAAACTTGACAACGAGTATGTAAAAATTATTTTAGATGAATTACTAAATAGTGATTTGTATAAAAAATACATGAGTACTGCTGATGATTCTTATCAGGTAGACAAAACTTTTGTTGTTGATTTTTTTAAACAAATTGTTGCACCTAACGAAAAACTAGCAGATTATTTTGAAGATAAAATGATTTCTTGGGTAGATGACATTCCGTTTGTAAACACTTGGATTGTTAAATCTTTAAACAAGCAAAAACCTCAAAACCCGTTTATTTTAGGAAGTTTGTATAAGGATAGCGAAGACAAACAGTTTGTTTCTAATTTATTTACAAAAACAGTACTAAATCAACACAAATATCAAGAAGATATTATTGATAAAACTCCTAACTGGGAAGCTGATAGAATTGCAGGAATTGATATGATTATTATTAAAATGGCAATTACTGAGTTTTTACACTTCCCTTCAATTCCAACAAGAGTTAGTATTAATGAATATATTGAAGTAGCAAAAGACTACTCTACAAACAAAAGTGGGTATTTTATCAACGGTGTTTTAGATAAATTATCAAAAGATTATTTAGCCGAAAATAAGATGGTGAAAATAGGTAGAGGTTTATTATAAAAAATTATTATTTTTACGAAAATTAAATCAAAATATTTTAAAATGAAGAAAATAGCAGTAGCAATTGCATTTATACTTTCAACAGGAATGTTAGTTTCTTGTGGACAAGGAAATGCATCATCTAAAGTAAATAAAGAAAATGTGGTAAATGCAGAAAAAAGAGATTCTTCTATTAGTGCAGGTTCTGCCTCTATTTCTTTTGATAAAGAAGAGTATAATTTTGGAACAGTTAACGAAGGTGAAGTTGTAAAAACTACCTTTACAGTAACCAACTCTGGTAAAACTGATTTAGTAATTACAAATGCAAAAGCTAGCTGTGGATGTACAGTACCTGTATGGCCTAAAAAACCTATTGCTCCTGGAAAAACTGGAGAAATACAAGTTAGTTTTAACACCAACGGAAAACCAAACAGACAATCTAAATCAATTACTTTAACTACAAATACTGAAAAAGGTAGAGAAGTAATTAAAATTACTGGTATGGTAACTCCTAAAAAGAAAGCCGTATAATGTTTACAACCATTTTTTTACAAGCTAGTACACAAGAAAGCATTATGAACATGTTGCCTTTTGTTGCAATGATTGGTGTTTTTTATTTTTTGATTATTCGTCCACAAATGAAACGTCAAAAAAATGAAAAGAAATTTCAAACCACCGTTAAAAAAGGAATAAAAGTAGTTACAAGTAGTGGTATTCATGGTAAAATTGTTGAAATTAATGATAATGACAACACTATTATTATTGAAACTGGTGCGGGTAAAATTAAGTTTGAACGCTCAGCTATTTCAATGGAATTAAGCAAAAAATACAATACAGAAACTAAAAAATAAGTACTGTATTTATTATAAAAAAGAGAGCTAATAAGCTCTCTTTTTTGTTTTTTATGTAGATTGCATTATATATTATAATTACAAATTGAAAAAAACTTTTAACATTCCTAAAACCTTTTTTGGTTTTTTATTCGCTTCCATTTTCTTTTGGATGCTTATAAACCTGTCAAAAGAATACACCACAGAAATTAATATTGATGTAGTGTATACCAACTTATCTATTGAAAAAACCATAATTAATACACCTATAAAAAACATTCCTTTACTTGTAAAAGGAAGTGGTTTTAAATTAATTTCTACCAGTTTAACCAATAGTGCTATAAAATTAAATTTAGAAAAACTGAGTAATAAATCTGCTACCAATTACTTTTTTTTAACTAAAAAATTACACTCAGAGGTACAACATCAATTAAAATCGGGAATAAAATTAATTAGTATTCAAAGAGATAGTATCCCTATTCAAATAGGTATTTTACACTCAAAAAAAGTCCCTTTAAAAACCGATTTAGATATTACTTTTCAACTCGGGCACGATTTATCAACACCAATTACAATAAAACCTAACACAGTATTAATTTCAGGAGAGAAATCTTTGTTAGACGAAATTGAATTTTTAAGTTTAGAAGCAATCAATTTAAATAACGTTTCTGAAAACACTAAACTAGAAGCTACAATTGTTATACCTAAAAGTATCAAAACAAATATTACTTCGGCAGAAATAAATATTATTGTTGATAAATTTACTGAAGGAGAAATAGAAGTACCTATTTTAGTAAAAAACGCTCCGAAAGAGATAAATATATTTCCTAAAAAAGTAAAAATAATATACAAAGTAGGTTTAAAAAAATTTAACAAAATAAACATCAATTCTTTTAAAATAGAATGTGATTACAAACAATCTAAAATTAACGACGATTCGTTTTTAACACCCAAATTAACAAAATTACCAGACTCGGTTAATATTGTTAGAATGGTTCCTAAAAAGATAGATTTTTTAATACACAAATAATGGTAATAGGTTTAACAGGCGGTATTGGTAGCGGAAAATCAACTATTGTAAAAATGTTTACGAAATTTAAAAACATTGCTATTTATATTGCTGATGATGAGGCTAAAAAATTAATGAACTCTTCTCTTAAAATTAAAGCTCAACTAATTTCTGAATTTGGCAATAAAACTTATGTTAACAACAAACTTAACAAACCTTACTTAGCTAATATTGTTTTTAACGACAAACAAAAGTTAACAATTTTAAATACTATTGTACATCCTGTTGTAAATGACCATTTTAAAGATTTTATCTCTAAAAACACTGATAAAGATTACATTTTATATGAAAATGCTATTTTATTTGAAAATGGAAGCAATATTTTTTGTGATAAAATAATTACTGTAACTGCTCCTAAAAACATCAGAATTCAACGTGTTTTAAAAAGAGACAATTCAACGATTGCTGCTGTTGAAAGTAGAATTAAAAATCAATGGAATGAGACTAAAAAAACATTACAATCAAATTATATTATTGAAAACAGTACACTTTCTAAATCCAAAACCCAAACGTTACGAATTCATAATATTTTAACAAATAAATCTAAATAACTTATCGTTTATTAAATTTATTTGTTAAAATTATCTTAATTTTTCAGTAACTTTGTTAATCTAAGTTAAAAGCGAATACCTCTTCGCTTTAATAATTTATTTTTGAACGATGGGTAAAAAAATATTTATTCTTATTGTTGTTTTAATGAGTATTTCTTTAATCGGAATTATATCTGTTCAGGTATATTGGATAAAAGATGCGATTAAAAACAAGCAGCAACAATTTGACAATAATGTAAAAATTGCATTAGCGCGAACATCTGAAAAGATTAAAGATAGAGAGTACGCTGAATTTATTCAAAACAATCAAGAATTTCTTAATGATAGAAAGTTTGTTTCTAAAGCAGAAATAAACACTTACCTATTTCAGCAGATAGACACTACTAATAAAAGAAAATTTACATTTGGTACAACTCTTTTAGCTGAGAGTATAAAAATGCCAAGCGATTTTGTAAACAATGATTCTGTTATCGTTAAGCGCTATACGGGTAAACAAGATTTTTATTCATCACAAATAATTAAATCTACCAATAAAGATTTTAACTCTTTTATAGAAGAAAACAGTTTTTCAACCATAAAAACTTACCCACAGTTTAATAGACGACTTACTGAAGATATATTGCTTCAGCGTAATAAAATTTATCCTATAAACGAACGCATAAGTAATCAAGAATTAAACAACACGATAAGAGAAGAGTTAGGTAAAATGAATATAACTCAAAATTTTAAATATTGTGTATATGAAGATGGTTTAGCTACTCAATTAAAATCTGGTTATTTCAACACGCAACCAAACGACGCGTATCATACTTTATTTCCAGACGATAATGGTACAAGTAAATACAAGTTATATGTAAAATTTCCTAACGAGCGTAAAAACTTATTATCAGGAATGATGAAGATCTTAGGATTATCATTACTTTTTATTGGTATTATTATTGCTGCTTTTTCAGCATCTTTATATCAATTAATTCGACAAAAAAGAATTTCTGAAATAAAAACAGATTTTATTAACAACATGACGCACGAGTTTAAAACACCTATTGCTACCATTAATTTAGCTTTAGATGCTATTAAAAACCCTAAAATTATAACCGATAAAGAAAAGGTGCAGCGTTATGTACAAATGATTAGAGAAGAGAATAAACGCATGCACGGGCAAGTAGAAAATGTATTACGAATTTCTAGATTAGAAAAAAATCAGATAGATCTTAGTAAGGATGCTACCGATATGCACGACACTATAGAAGAAGCTATTGAACATATACAATTATTAGTAGATGATAAAAAAGGAAGCGTAACATCGCATTTTAAAGCTATATCTACAGAAGTACTTGGAAACCAGTTTCATCTAACAAACATTATTGTAAACATGCTAGAAAATGCTTTAAAATATTCAAGCGAAGCGCCTAAAATAGATGTTTACACAGAAAACACAAATAAATACTTTATCTTTAAAATAAAAGACGAAGGAATTGGAATGAGTAGAAATGCTCAAAAATATGTTTTTAATAAATTTTACAGAGAACATAAAGGGAATATACATAACGTAAAAGGTCATGGTTTAGGATTAGCTTATGTAAAAGAAATAATAGACAACCACCAAGGAACCGTTCATGTTGAAAGTGAAAAAGGCAAAGGGAGCTTATTCACAGTAAAATTACCATTAATATAAAATTAAAAAAATGGGAAGTAAAAAAATACTATTAGTAGAAGACGATCCGAATTTCGGAACAGTACTTAAAGATTATTTAGCATTAAACGATTACAATGTAACACATGCTAAAGACGGGATAGACGGATTAATCATGTTTAAAAATGGAGAATATGATTTATGTATTTTAGATGTGATGATGCCTCGTAAAGATGGTTTTTCATTAGCGCAAGACATCCGTGTAACAAACAAAGAAGTGCCTATTATTTTTTTAACCGCTAAAACTTTAAAAGAAGACGTTTTAAGAGGTTATCAAGTTGGTGCAGACGATTATTTAAATAAACCTTTCGATTCTGAAGTTTTATTACATAAAATAAAAGCCATTTTACAACGTAAAGAAAACGAAAAATCGAGTGATTCTGATGAGTTTGAATTTAAAATAGGAAAATTCGATTTTAATTCAAAACTGCGTCACCTTTCTTTTAACGGAGAAGAAGCTCAAAAACTTTCTCCAAAAGAAAGTAAGTTATTACGCATGTTAGCCGTTCATAAAAACGATTTAATGCCTCGTGAATTGGCATTAACTAAAATTTGGAGAGATGACAATTACTTTACCTCTCGTAGTATGGATGTTTATATTGCTAAACTTAGAAAATATTTAAAGAGCGATGAAGGAGTTGAAATTCTTAATATTCATGGTGAGGGCTTTAGATTAATTGAAAAAGCGTAGAAAGGTCTTATTTTAAAATAGTTATACTTTTTTCAAAAAAAACTCAGAATTAAACCACTAGACACTATCCTATAAATTTACACAATTTATAGGATAGTGTCATTTATAACTTATTTTTTAATTTTGAAATTTCAATTATCAAAGTTGACACCTCTTGATATGCTAACCCTGTATAGCAGCAAAACGCAAATAAGTCCTTTACTTTCCGTAATCTTGATCGATTGAATTCATATTTTTAAAGCTTAGCTAATTCTTCAACTGATAGATAAATAATTTTAGTTTTATACTTCTTATTCTTATATAAATTAAAAGGGTCTCGCTGTAAATATCATCTACATCAAAATCTTCTGATGAAATTTGAAGCAATAAAAAAGCCTCATTAATCTTCTGACTAATAAGGCTCAAATGTGTATTGGTAATATTGTTTTGTTTATTGGGAGGTTTAGCTAACTGCTGTTTACTATTCCAATAATCAGGGTTTACAAAAAGACCTGTAGAAAATTGTCTTCTAGTTTTTAAAAATGTTAACCTACATTTTACAGGGCATTGATTTTTTTTATTCAATTTCATCTTATCAAGATAAAAAAGAACACTTAATTTAAATTGATTCATAATTTTTAATTTTGGGGTACTTTTGATAAAAGTGGGGTACTTTTAGAATACCTTAAGAAGGCATATATTAATTAAATTGTAAGTTTATTGAAATATTAAAAAGACTACTAAAACACACTACAAGCACTACAAAACCTATAAAAACAAAAAAACCTCACTATTTCTAGTGAAGCTTTAAGTGAGCCCGATAGGATTCGAACCTATGACCGCCTCCTTAGAAGGGAGGTGCTCTATCCAGCTGAGCTACGAGCCCGTAGTTTTTATGTTTCTACGAAAACAGTGTCGGGGTGGCAGGATTCGAACCTGCGACCTCCTCGTCCCAAACGAGGCGCGATGACCGGGCTACGCTACACCCCGAGTGCAATTTTTATTGCGGAGAGACAGGGACTCGAACCCTGGCGACAGTCACCCGTCGACAGATTAGCAATCTGCTCCATTACCACTCTGGCACCTCTCCTAATTAAAAACCCTTAAAACTAAGAGTTAAAAATTGCGAGTGCAAATATACAACTGGATATTTATTTTCACAAGCTTTTTTAATAAAAAAATATCTTAATCTGGATACTCAACACGTAAGTGATAGATACTCATTAACTTATTCTTAATAATTTTTTTTATTTTTTCTATTTCTCTAAACGTAATATCTGAATTTGTAAACTGATTTTCATTTTTTTGCTTATCTACAATCTTATCTATTAAATCATCGATGGATTGTGCTGTTGGATTTTTTAAACTTTTAGACGCCGCTTCGGCTGCATCACACATCATTAAAATAGCTGTTTCTTTCGAAAATGGAATTGGCCCTTGATATTGAAATTTCTTAATATTAACGTCTGGATTATTTTCTAACTCTTGTTTATAAAAATAATACACAACACTTGTTCCGTGATGTGTTCTTATAAAATCGATAATTCTATCTGGCAACTTATTTTTCTTTGCTATTTCAATTCCTTTTATAACATGATCTAAAATTATACGCGCACTATCTCTTGGTGACAAATCGTTATGCGGATTTACATTGGTATGCTGATTTTCTATAAAATACATTGGATTTGCCATTTTACCAATATCATGATACAAAGCTCCTGTTCTTACCAACATCGAATTAGCTCCTATTTCATTTGCTGCGGCTTCGGCTAAATTTGCAACTTGCATTGAATGCTGAAAAGTTCCTGGTGCTTTTTCGTTTAAATCTCTTAATAGTTTTGAGTTTGTATTTGATAATTCTAACAGCGTAACATCAGAAACTAAGTTGAATAGTTTTTCATAAAAATAAATAAAAAATACGGCTAAGAATGATAACAATCCGTTCGCGGCAAATAATCCGAAGTACATCCAATTTATTTTATCTGCATTCCCTTCTTTTAAAATAGAAAAAGCAAAATAAGTAATCATATAAATTAATGTAATTTGCCCTATCGAAATAAACAAATTAGCTCTTTTATACAATTCCGAAACCGTCAATATCGTTACAATACCCGCAATAATATGTAAATAAATAAATTCAAAACTATTTGGCACTATAAAACCTAATAACAGCACTGTTAACACGTGCGTAAACAAGCCTAATCTGGCATCAAAAAAAGCTTTTAAAATAATTGGCAAAATACTTAACGGAACCACATACAGGTATTCTGAATTGTATTTAACAACTAATGTTTGCACAAAAATCATTAAAAAAACATTGAAAAAAATAAAGGTTACTTTATTATTATCATTAAATATTTCAAAACGATATTTTTGAAGAAAAAGCAATAACATTAGCAAAGCCAAAGCGACCAATAATGTGTATCCGAAAACAATCCAATAATAGTTAGATTTTGACCAAAGTTGCGAGCTTGATGCCTTTTCGTATGATTTTAAAACATTAAACTTCCTCCCCTCTACAATATCTCCCTTAAGAATTATTAACTCTCCTTTTGATACCTTTCCTTTTGCAAAAGAAATATTCTTTAACGCCTCATTTAACTCCTTACTACTGTACTTTGTATCAAAAACAACATTAGGCTTAAGTACTTCTGACAAATAGCTTAAAAGCGTGTTTTTAACACCAATACTAACCTCTTTTGTATTATCTGAAATGATTTTTAAAATATCTTTAGATTGTACTAATTTTGAAAAAGAGATATCATCTATCGAATTTCCTTTTCGTAAAACAATTAACTCTTCATTATTTGCTCTAGCAACACTTTCTTCATCTAAAAATCCGTACTTATATATTTTTTTTATAATAGTTCTTCCTTGCTTATTTAAAAGTTCTATATCGTTAACCGATAAAGATTTTGAAGAAACCATTTTGATTTTATATAAATTTAAAACCTCGTTTTCAACTTCTTCATCGTAAACAAAGTATTTTTTTACACTAGACTCTATTTCTTGTGTTTCTGCTGTTACTTCTTCTGATGTTTTTTGAATCGCAAAATCAAACGGAGCGTAAAAATTATCGTACTGCCAAGGTTTTCCTTGCGGATAATCATATTTAAACTGACCTCCTTTTGGAAATAAATACACGATAGATACTACGGTAATTAAAAACAATAAGACCTTATAAATAATCGCATTATTTTTATATAACTTATTAATAAAACTGCTCATTTTTTATATTTAAAAATGTAAATATAACCTTTCTCTATTATTTGAGTACTTGTTATAAAATGGTTATTTTCGCAAAAGAAATCTTAACACAATATACCCAAATATATGAAAGAAGTAGTAATTGTATCGGTTGCAAGAACACCAATTGGTAGTTTTTTAGGAACTTTATCAACTACACCTGCACCAAAATTAGGTGCTGTAGCTATTAAAGGTGCTTTAGATAAAATTAACTTAAAACCAGAAATGGTTGAAGAAGTTTTTATGGGAAATGTAGTTTCTGCAGGAGTTGGTCAAGCACCAGCTCGTCAAGCAGCTATTTTTGCTGGAATACCAAACACAGTACCATGTACTACAGTAAATAAAGTTTGTTCTTCTGGTATGAAATCTATCATGTTAGCGGCTCAAACAATTGCTTTAGGCGATGCCGAAATCGTTGTAGCTGGTGGTATGGAAAACATGAGTATGATTCCTCATTACCAACACGCAAGAACAGGATCTAAATTTGGCCCTGTAAAAATGGAAGACGGTATGCAAAAAGACGGCTTAGTTGATGCTTACGAAAAAGTAGCAATGGGAGTTTGTGCTGATGAATGTGCCGATGAATATAATTTTTCTAGAGAAGATCAAGATGCATTTGCTATCGAATCATACAACAGATCATCAAAAGCTTGGAGCGAAGGTAAATTTGCTGATGAAATTGTACCGGTAGAAATACCTCAACGTCGTGGAGAACCTATTATTTTTTCTGAAGACGAAGAATATAAAAACGTAAAAATGGAAAAAATTCCTGCTTTACGTGCTGCTTTTACAAAAGAAGGAACTGTAACGGCTGCAAACGCATCTACAATTAATGATGGTGGAGCTGCCTTAGTTTTAATGTCTGCTGAAAAAGCTGCAGAATTAAACTTAACTCCTTTAGCTAAAATTACAGGATATGCAGATGCTGCTCACGAACCAAAATGGTTTACAACTGCGCCAGCAAAAGCATTACCTAAAGCTTTAGCAAAAGCAGGAATTGAAATTAACGATGTAGATTATTTCGAATTAAACGAAGCGTTTTCTGTAGTTGGATTGGCAAATATGAAAATATTAGGTTTATCTGCTGATAAAGTAAATGTAAATGGAGGTGCAGTATCATTAGGACATCCATTAGGTGTTTCTGGTGCACGAATTATCATCGCTTTAACATCAATCCTAAAACAAAACAACGCTAAAATAGGAGCTGCTGGTATTTGTAACGGTGGTGGTGGTGCTAGTGCAATGGTAATTGAAAGAGTTTAATTTTTTAATCATTTTTAATGACTTTCGGAATTTGTAATCTTAGTATTGTACCACTTAGACTTGAACCTGCTGATGCTTCAGAAATGGTAAATCAAGTTGTGTTTGGCGAACATTTTAGAGTAGTAGAAAAAACAAAAAAATGGAGTAAAATCCGTTTAGCTTTTGATAATTACGAAGGATATATCGACAATAAACAGTACGAAGAAATTACAGAAGAAATTTATATTTCTTTATCCGAAGAAGAAAAATTTTACGCTGGCGAATTAATTGATTTTATTACAGATAACAATCATAATTTAACCACAATTCCGATGGGAGCCAGACTTCCAAATTTTAACAACAATAATATTAACATCAACACTACTTTATATTCTTATAATGGTAAAACATGTGGTAAAAAACTAGCAAAGTCAGCTATTATAGATACTGCTTTTTTATTTTTAAATGTCCCATATTTATGGGGAGGAAAATCGCCTTTTGGCATTGATTGTTCTGGGTTTACACAAACCGTTTATAAATTATGTGGATATAATTTATTGCGTGATGCAAAAGAGCAAGCAACCCAAGGAGAAGTTTTAAGTTTTATAGAGGAAAGTGAACCTGGTGATTTGGCTTTTTTTGATAATGATGAAGGTAATATTACTCATGTAGGTATTATTATGAATGATTATAATATTATTCATGCGCATGGTAAGGTACGAATTGATAAATTAGACCATAGTGGTATTTACAATATAGACACTCACCAACACACGCATAAATTACGAGTTATAAAACGTTTTATTTAACTTTTTATAAACTTCAATAAAAAAACCGAAGCTTAAATGTTTCGGTTTTTTATTTTTATGACCATATGCATAAAAAAACCTATCTTACCTGATAAACAACAAAAAGGCAACGAAATAACTAATATGATTGTAATTTTTTATTTAACCAATTTGGTTTAACAACTTATATTGTAACAATAATTTTAGTAAATCGTCTAATACTTATAATCAACAAAATCGAAAAATTTGGAAACAATTTTATCAATAAAAAACTTAGATAAAAAATACGGTAAAGTTCATGCCGTAAACAACCTCTCTTTTGATATAAAAAAAGGAAATGTTTATGGAATTCTTGGACCTAACGGAAGTGGTAAATCAACCACTTTAGGTATTATTTTAAATGTAGTAAATAAAACATCAGGGAGTTTTAGTTGGTTTAACGGAAAATTATCTACACATGAAGCCTTAAAAAAAGTAGGGGCTATTATTGAACGCCCTAACTTTTATCCGTACATGACAGCGGTTCAAAATTTAGAATTAATCTGTAAAATTAAAGGTGTTTCAACTGATAAAATTGAAGAAAAATTAAAAACAGTGAATCTTTTTGAAAGAAAAGATAGCAAGTTCAAAACCTATTCATTAGGTATGAAACAACGTTTAGCCATTGCTTCGGCTTTGTTAAATGATCCTGAAATTTTAATTTTAGATGAGCCTACTAACGGACTAGATCCGCAAGGGATTCATGAAATTAGACAAATAATTAAAGATATTGCTAAAAACGGAACGACTATTTTATTAGCCTCTCACCTACTTGATGAAGTTGAGAAAGTTTGTACACATGTTTTAATTATAAGAAATGGAGTAAAATTATATAGTGGTAATGTTGACAACATGGTTGCTTCTAACGGAGTGATTGAAGTTAAAACAGATGATGATTTTGATAAATTAGTAAATGTTTTAAAAAATTATTATGAAATAGCTACAGTTAATGTTGAAGGAGATTTAGTAACTGCCCGTTTAGAAAATGAAATTTCTGCTGCTCAATTAAATAAATATTTATTTGACAATGGCGTAATTGTATCGCATTTAGTAAAACGTAAACTAAGCTTAGAACAACAATTTTTAGATTTAACAAACAACAACTAATTCAACAAACATGCTACGTCTTTTATCAATCGAATTTCATAAAATAAAATACAACAGAGCTAGTAAAGTGCTCTCAATCATATATTTTGCCTTATTAACATCGGTAGCCTTAATTGCTGCTATAAAATTTGATGTTGGGCCAATTAAATTTCATTTAGCCGATCAAGGAATTTTCAATTTTCCTTACATATGGCATTTTAACACGTATATGGCAGCTATTTTTAAATTCTTTTTGCTGCTTGTAATTGTTTCAATGATGGCTAATGAATACAGTTACAAAACTTTAAAACAAAATTTAATTGATGGATTAAGTAAAAAAGAATTTATATTATCTAAATTTTATACCGTAGTTGCATTTGCATTAATTTCAACACTTTTTGTTTTTGTAATTTCATTAATATTAGGGAGTATTTATTCTGATTTTAACGAAATATCTATCATTTTTTCTGATTTAAGCTATCTTTTTGCTTTTTTCATCAAACTATTAGGTTTCTTTTCTTTCGGATTATTTTTAGGTGTATTAATTAAACGATCAGCATTTGCTGTAGCAGCAATGATAGTATGGTTAATGATAGAAGGGATTTTTAAAGGTTATTTATATTGGTCTTTTAAAGATTTAAAAACTGGTACCGAAGATGCAGTAAACTCTTTTATGCAATTCTTTCCTTTAGAAGCAATGGCTAACTTAATTAAAGAGCCTTTTACAAGATTAGGAGCTGTTAAATCTGTTGCCAATCAAATAGGCGAAAACTTTACTAAAGACTACTCTGTTAGTTTTATTACTATTTTCATCGTTTTAATTTGGACTTCTATTTTTATATATGCTTCATATTTGTTGTTAAAAAAACGAGATCTATAGGGGGTTTTAAGTAGTTTAGCTGTTTTATCTTAAGCAAAAACTACTTTTTTAATGAAAAGATTACTATTATTATTAGCTATAATTACCTCTTTTTCTTGTTATAGTCAAAAAGAGGCTAATTTTTGGTACTTTGGAAACAATGCTGCTTTAGATTTTAACTCGGGTGTGCCAATACCTGTAAAAAATAGTAAACTTAATACAACCGAAGGTTGTTCTTCTTTTTCAAACTCAAAAGGTGAATTATTGTTTTATGTAGGAGCGCCAAGCCCGAATGCTAGGAACTTAACTATATGGAATAAAGACAATAATCCTATGCCTTTTTCTAACACAACGAATGGAGGGCAAACTTTAAAAGGTGATTCATCTAGTTCTCAATCTGCATTAACAGTACCTGCCCCTAAAAAAGATGATCTATATTTTCTTTTTACTGTAGGAGCTCAAGTTGGTAATGGTGGAGAATATGGTTTCTGGTATTACACCGTTGACATGACTGAAGATAATGGCCTAGGAAATATTACAAATGGACCTATACAATTACATACACCAGGTTTAAAAGATCAATGGAGCGAAAAAATTACTGCTGTTAGAGCAGATGGTTGCAATACTTTCTGGGTAATTTCCTTTGCTACTCGTAATACTTTTTTTGCTTATAAAGTTGATGAAAATGGAGTCGATGTAAACAATCCCGTAATTTCAACAATAAACGGATTGTTTATTAATGACCCAAGAGGCTACCTAAAAGTTTCTCCTGACGGTTCTAAACTAGTATTAGCTAATATGGCTGACGGGGCTTTTTTGTTTGACTTTGATGACACTACTGGAAAAATTACTAATTACAATAACCAATCTTCCCCTCAGTTATTAAACACCAATTCCGAAAATGCTTATGGTGTTGAGTTTTCAACTTCAAGTAGGCGATTATATATTTCTACTGGGAGTTTTAACGGAGCTAATGAAGGCCTTTATCAATTTGACATTACTAAACCAACCTTAATTGAAGTTAACAATTCTAGATACACGGTACATAACTATTTTAATACAAGAGGAGCTTTACAGTTAGGTCCAGATAGTAAAATTTATTGGACAAGTGATCAGAGTACAAAAATAAGTGTCATCAATAATCCCGAAGAGCTAGGCGCAGCATGTAATTACTCTCATCAATCTATTGATTTAGGCGGAGCAATAGCAACTCAGGGATTACCTCCTTTTTTATCCTCTTTATTGCTTCCTATTCAAATTTCTAACGCTACTACAGGTAAAATTCTTAATAATCAAATAGAACAACATTGTATAGGCGAATCACTAACTGTTATCCCAGAAAACGTAACCGCACAACCTGGATCAACAATAACTTATGAATGGTTTTTCAATAACAACACGACTCCTTTAATTAACACTAAAGATTTAAACATCACAAATTTAAATACATCAAACGCTGGAGACTATAAATTAAAAGTATCACTTACTGATACTTGTGGAGACACTACAACTTTAGAAGGTGTTTTTAGCTTAGAGGTATACGAAGCTGCTGCTGCTGCTCAACCAACAGACGAATTCTTTTGTGATATTGACAATGATGGTTTTAATGATTTTGATTTACAAAATGATATAACTCCACAAGTTTTAAACGGGCAAGATCCTACTGTTTTCGAGGTGAAATATTTTTTATCGCAAGCGGATGCTGATGCTAATACAAATGCCTTAACAAACCCATATAAAAATCCAACAACGTTTAGCAGTCAAACAGTTTATGCTAGAATGCATAATATTACTGCTCCTAATGCTTGTTATGATGTAAAAAATTTCATTTTAGCTGTTACAGGAAATCCAACACCTCAAAAACCTAAAGACTATGAAGAATGTGACGATTCTATTAATGGAACAGATACTGATGGATACTTTAACAATTTCCTTTTAAACACCAAAGACAATGAAATTTTAGGTACATTAAACCCTACAATTTATGAAGTTTCATATCACACAAGTTTATCTGGTGCCAATACCGATAAAACTACTGATGTAATCGACAAAAACAGTCCATACAGAAACACTGCACCAAATTCTCAAACTATCTATGTAAGAGTAGAAAACAAAAACAATGCTGCTTGTAATGATGCTTCTGTAACATTTAATTTAGTCGTAAATCCATTACCTGTTATTTCGAATATAGTAGAATTAAAGCAATGTGATAATGATACAGATGCTTTTTCTGATTTTAATTTAGAAGAAGCTAGAAGTGATATTTCAAATAATTTCTTAAATGAAACTTTTATTTTTTATCCAACTTTACCAGATGCACAAAATAACACAAACCCTATAAACAATCCTACAGTTTTTACTAATAGAACAGTTACTACTGATGTTGTTTGGGCAAGAGCTATTTCTAATAAAGATTGCTATAGAATATCTCAAATAAATTTAACCGTATCAACAACTGGTATTCCACCTACATTTCAACGATCTTTTACCCAATGTGATGATTTTTTAGATATTGATGGTAACGACAATACAAACAATAGTGACACAGATGGAGTAACATCTTTTGATTTTAGTTCAGTTGATGCAGAAATTAAAGCTCTATTTACTGCTGGTGGGCAACAAATAAATATTACCTATTACAGAAATCAAACTGATGCTTTAGCGGAATTAAATAAAATTACTGACATTTCTAATTACAGAAATATAGGATATCCAAATACTCAAAAAATTTATGTTAGAGTAGATAGTGACTTAGACAATGATTGTTTAGGATTTGGAGAGCATATTACTTTAAATGTTGATCCTGTTCCTATAGCTAATACTGTAAGTAATTTTGAACTTTGTGACGATTTTAATAGCGGAGCTTTTAATGATGGACAAAATATCAACATCGATTTAAGAAGCAAGGAAAGTGATGTTTTAGGAGCTTCTCAATCAAATTTAGATTATACGGTTACTTTTCACACCAATGCTACAGATGCTAACTCAGGGAATAACGCAATACCAAATGATACTAATTACACCAATCAAACAAGGGATAAAGAAACTATTTATGTACGCGTAGAAAACAACAACACTGGTTGTTTTAACGATCACCTTACTTTTGATATTATTATAAACCCATTACCAACAATACCTAATGCAATTCCTAATTTAGAGGTTTGTGATATTGCGACCACCAGTGATGGAGATTCTAGAAACAGACTTGCACAAAACATCAATTTATCAGAAAGAGATATTGATGTTCTTAATGGTAGAGATGCTTCTTTGTTTGATATTACTTATCACAGAACCCTTATAGATGCAAGAAACGGAGTGTTACCTCTAAACAAAACTGATTATGCTAACGATCCTTCTTTTACCAATTTTCCGGCAGATTTATTAGGAGATGATCCTGCTACCGAAATTATTTACATCAGTATTTTAGACATAACTTCTGGTTGTAGATACGGAATAGCAACGTTACAATTAGTAATACACCCAGAACCTAACATTCCTTTAAACATTACAAACTATGTTGATTGCGATAATGATTCTGACATCAATAATGATGATGCTAACGAAATTAACGGAGACATTACTCTTAAAAATAAAACACCTGAAATATTAGCATATTACCCTAGTAACGAACACAGTAATTTCACTATCACATTTCATCAAAATTTAGCAGATGTTCAATCTGGAGCGAATCCTCTTGATGAGAATAAATATGAAAACACGGCTAATAATCAAACAATTTATGTTCGTATAAAAAACAATCAAACTTCTTGTGTTTATGATGATTTAACTTTTGATATTATTATAAATCCGTTACCTGATTTTATGGTTGACTCTCCTGTTATTGTTTGTTTAAACAACCCTCAAACAAGATTAGAACCTATAAATCCTAATGCAACTTATAGTTATCAATGGACTTTAAAAGGTAATCCTACCGTTCTTAGCACAGATGATTTTTATGATGTTACCGTAGGCGGAACTTACCTTCTTACTGCAACCATGCAAAACGGAACAGGCTGCGTAAGAACTAGAGAAATTACGGTAAACGAATCTATAGCACCAACTTTAACTAGCAATGATATCGTTATTGTTGATGATACAAATAACAACGGATTAAACAATTATTCAATCAAAATAATTACTGAAAATCAAAATTTAGGAATTGGGGATTATGAGTTTGCGATTATAGATGAAGATAATAACATAACTGGTTTTCAAGACGAACCTTTATTTGAAAATATTTTAGGTGGTTTTTATACTGTTTTTGTTAGAGATAAAAATGGATGTCAACCTAACGCTATTTTAGAAGTTTCAGTAATTGAATATCCAAAATTTTTAACACCTAATGGTGATGGCAAAAATGATACTTGGAAAATTAAAGGAGCAAATTCTAGTTTTTATCCATCAAGCAACATCACAATTGTTAACAGACATGGTAAAATAGTCGCTATCATTCCTATAGACAATGATGGTTGGGATGGTACTTACAATGGTAAAACATTACCTTCTAACGATTATTGGTTTAATATACAACTGGTGGATAGAAAAGGAAAAAAGCATCAACACCAAGGTCACTTTTCACTACTTAGAAAATAACCTTAAAAACAGCTATTTTTTACAAAAAACATCGATAAATTAGCAAACACATTAATTGATATCATGAAAAAGTTTATCACTCTTTTTATTTTTCTCTCATCATTATTCTCTTTTTCTCAAAGAGAAACTGATAATTGGTATTTTGGTGATAAAGCTGGATTACATTTTAATAAAGGTAGGTTAGATATTTTAAATGATAGCAAAATGAATGTTATCAATGGATCATCTAGCATCTCTGATAATCAAGGGAATTTATTATTTTATACAAACGGGCAAACAGTTTGGAATAAAAAGCATCAAATAATGGAAGACGGTGAAGGTTTAGCTGGTGAACTAGATAACTCTCAATCATCAATTATAATTCCAAAACCAAACAGTAATTCAACATATTATATATTTACTACTCGGAAAACAAAATCAGAAATTCCTTTAATTTTTCCTGGCATTTATTATTCTGAGGTTGAATTTTCTACCACTCACCCTAACGGAAAAGTAATAAATAAAAAACAACGCCTAAGCAATTCTTATTCTCAAAAAATTACAGCAGTACACCATAAAAATGGTAAAGATATTTGGGTTGTAACTTATGGTAGTAAAGTTTATCAAGGTATAAATAATCTTTTTCTTGCTTTTAAAATAACCGAATTTGGAATTGATCTTCCAATAAAAACAGAACTGAATGAAATTGAATCCCTAATTGGTGAAATGAAAGCATCTCCCGATGGGAGTAAAATAGTTTTATCTACTAATTTAAATTTGTTTTTATACAACTTTAATAATACAACAGGCTCTTTATCTAAATTCAAATACCTAACATTACTTATTAATTTCACTGAAGGTTTCTCTTCTTTTGGAGTATCCTTTTCACCTAATTCAAAAATTTTATATTATCCTTCTTACAAATCTACTAGTGCAGAAAGTAGCTATAACATTATGCAATTAGAACTAAGTCACCCAGATGTCAATTACCGAGGTAGTTCTATTTTCAAATCTCCACCTACCAGAAACAATGCTTCTATACAACTGGGTTCTGACGGAAAAATATACGTTGCCCAAGTTATCACAACCACTACCTATGACGATCAAAGTAATTCTTTTGTTATCAAACATTTTGCTACAGAAAACATAAGTGTTATTAGAGAACCTAATAAATTAGGAACTAATTGTAATTATAGACATGATGCCATAAATTTAGAAAATGGTTTTTCATATAGAGGACTGCCTAACTTTATTCAATCTTACTTTAGAAATAGAATTGTTACCGAAAACAAATGTGTCTCTGATGTTTTTGACTTTAGTTTAGATGCTTATAAAACTATAACCGATGCTACTTGGGATTTTGGAGACGGAAATACAGCTACAGGTTTAGCAACTAACCATCAATACACAGCTCCTGGAAGCTATATGGTTACCGCCAACGTTACTATTAACAGTAACATTATACCTTTTTACAAAGAAATTATTGTTTACCCATTACCTACCGTTATTCCCAACCAAAAATTAATACAATGTGATGCTAATAATGATGGAGTTGATTATTTTGATTTAAATGATATTAATAACAAAGTTGTTACTAACACAAGTGATAAAAGTTTTATTTTTTTTAAAAATATAACTGATGCCCAAAATAACACAAACAAAATTTCTAATCCAGAAATTTTTCAAAACGAAAGCAATCCTCAAGAACTTTTTGTTAAAGTTATTTCAGATAAAAGCTGTAGTAATATTACCAATTTTTTTATAGAATCTATGTTTGTAAAACTAGGTGATATTTCTAATAATTACATTTGCGACAGTTCTGATCAAATAAACGGAGACTTAAAAGGTACCTTCAATTTAGAAAACATACAATTAAAAATAAAAAATGATTTTAACTTAAATAATTTTGAAACAGTACGTTTTTTTCCGTCTCTAATTGATGCCCAGACTACCAGTAATCTAATTGATGTTTTTACACCTTTTACAACTCCAACAACAACCGTTTATGTAAGAGTTGACACTAGTTTAGGTTGCGGAGGTATAGAACCCATGCAGCTTATTGTAAACCCGGTTCCTAAAATTACAATAAACAATGCTTATACTTTATGTTTTAAACCTAATTTACATACACCAATAATACTTGATGGAGATATTTCGAATGATAGATTTGAATGGAGAAATGAAGCTGGTAATGTAATTAATACCAATAGAGAATTCACACTTACCAAAACAGGAAACTATTCACTTACCGTGTATAAAACTGAAAACGGTATTGAATGCTCTAATTACAAAGAATTTTCAGCTACAAATTTAGATTCTCCTTCTTTTAATCAAATAATTGTTGATACAGAAACAACAAATAACACAATATTTGTTAGTGTAAACGGTAATAGCAATTATGAATTTTCCTTAGATAATATAACTTTTTTTAATAACGGATTAAGCCATACTTTTAACAACGTTACACCAGGTGTGCAAACTGTTTATGTAAATGATATTAATAATTGTGAACCTCCAGTTAAAATAGATGTTTCTGTTATTGGTTTTCTTAAGTTTTTCACTCCTAATGACGATAACATTAATGATTTCTGGACTATAAAAGGGGCTTCTAACCAGTTTTTTAAAAACATTAAAGTTTCTATTTTTGATCGTTTTGGTAAAGTTTTATATACACTTAATAACAATAATATTGAACAAGGTTGGAATGGTACATTTAATGGTAAAAAATTACCCTCTAACGATTATTGGTATCATGCGAAACTAATTGATTTAAACGATAAGAAAATCGAAGAGAAAGGTCATTTTTCAATACGAAAAAACTAAAAATCAGTTATTTACCTTAAAAACAATAATTTATTTCTCATAAATTTGTAACTAAATTATTTCGGAATGAAAAAAACAGTTTTGCTTTTTTTTCTTCTCCTCTACACAACCTTAGCTTATTCTCAAAAAGAAGCGAATATTTGGTATTTTGGCCGAAACGCAGGAATTGATTTTAGCTCAGGAAATCCTGTTGCGCTTACAAACGGTCAATTAAATACGTTTGAAGGCGCTTCTTCAATATCTGATAAAAACGGAAATTTACTTTTTTATTCAGACGGGGCAACTGTTTGGACTAAAAACCACATCATAATGCCTAATGGCACAGGACTTTTAGGGAACAGCTCTAGTTCTCAATCTGCCTTAATTGTTCCAAATCCAACAAATTCAAATCTATATTATCTTTTTACTGTTGATGCTCAAGAAAGCAATACCAACGGAGTAAATTATTCAATTATAAACATGAGTTTAAACGGAGGAAACGGTGATATAACTATTAAAAACACTCCTTTGGTAAATTCGGCAACCGAAAAAATAACAGCTGTTGTAGGAAAAACTTGTGATAGTTTTTGGGTAGTAACTACCGATACACAACAATTTTACACTTACGAAGTAACTTCAGCTGGAGTAAACAACACCCCCATTACATCAAATATGAATGTTACTTTAGGCGCTTTATCAAGCAGAGGTTATTTAAAAATTTCACCTGACGGAACAAAATTAGCCATGGCAGCTGCCGAATCTGGAAGTTATATTTATGATTTTAACGCCAATAATGGTACCATTACCAATGAACGAAAACTAGATTTAGATGTAAATTATGGCTACGGAATTGAATTCTCTATTTCTGGAAATAAATTATATGTTGCTACCGGAATAGCTTCTAATGGTGGCCAAGCAAATTTATATCAGTTTGATGTTACAAATCCTGATATAAACAGTATTAATAACTCAAGAGGAAGTCCGTTTTTCACATACTCGGGCTCTAGAGGCGCTTTACAAATTGGCCCTAACGGAAAAATTTATCACGCTGTAAATAAACAACATTATTTAGGCGTTATCAATTCGCCCGAAAGCAATCAAAACGCTATTAACTACATACATAATGGCGTTAATTTAAACGGACGAGAAGCATCTCAAGGATTACCTCCTTTTATTCAATCTTATTTTTTACCAACCACTATTTTAAATGCAGACACGGATGTAATTATCAGTAATAGTAAACAGTTTTTTTGCACAGGAAAAGATTATCGTTTAAAAGCCGGAAGGATAGAACCTGGAGCAACTTATGTTTGGGAAAAAGACGGTACTATTATTGGTACAGGCGCTATTTTAACTACAAACAACAATAATTTTGGTGACGGAATTTACAACTTAACTATCCAATTAAACAATGCTTGTAACACCGTTTTAACTGCTAATACAGATATTGAATTTGTACCACAACCCACTGTTGTAAATATTCCTGTTTTTGAAAAATGTGATACCGACACAAACCCTTCAGACCAAACCACAACTTTTGATTTAACAACCAAAGAAGGAGAACTAACCAATAACAATCCGAATGTAAATGTTACTTTTTTTGAACAAACTGACATCAATTTTTTAAATCCTTTGTCTAAAACAAATTACATCAACAAAACCAACCCGGAAACTATTGTTGTGCGAGTCAGCTTTAATTCATCAAACAACACCAATTGTTTTTCCGTAGGAAGTTTAACTTTAAATGTAATTAACTCAATCGTTTCAACCAGTAATTTAACGGATGTTTATGTATGTGAAACTGATCTTAATTCGAATAATCCAAACGCAACAAACAGCGTAGGCTCTGGAGAAAGTTATTATGATTTTTCAGAAAAAATTTCAGAAATAATCAACCTAAATCCTGCTATTTCAATAAATACTCATACAATTAATTTTTACAGAAATTTAAATGATGCCAACACACAAATAAATAAAATAGCAACACCTTACGAAGATGAATTATTTACAAATAACACCACAATTTTTGTTCGAATTGATTCAAAATCTACTAATAATTGCCCTCAAATTATTTCTTTTAATTTATTTATACAACCTTTACCTACACCACAAGGAAACCAAAACCCTATACTTTTATGCATCAATTTACCTAAAAAAAACACTCCTATTGCAACCGTAAATTTAGATGCCTTTACAGGTGATATTTCCGACACTTATCAATGGTATAAAGACGGAGAATTAATTACCAACGCTACAAATGCTATTTACAAAGCTTCTGATAAAGGCACTTACAAAGTAAAAGCATATAAAAACAACTTATTATTAAAAAATACTTGTTTTGGCTACAATACTTTTACAGTAATTACTTCAAGTAAATCGTTAATTATAAACATAACAACTACAGATGATACTTTAAATGACAATCATATAACCGTTACCGTAAAAGGGGAAGGAAGTTATGAATATTCGTTAAACAATCTTAATAATTTTGGGGATGGAATAGACAATTTTAATTACACTTTTACAAATCTTCCTGTAGGAATTTACACTGTACAGATTAGAGATAAAAACGGATGTGGAATTACATATTCTGATGAAGTTCCTATTATTTTCTTTCAAAAACATTGCACACCTAACGAAGATGGATTTTATGACACTTGGAAAATTTTGGGAATTGATAATGATTTTTTTCAATCTGTAACCATCAATATTTACGATCGCTACGGAAAAAGGGTTGCTGTAATTCCTGATAAAGACCATCAAGGTTGGAACGGAGTTTATAACGGAGAAAAACTTCCATCAACCGATTATTGGTACGATGCTATTCTTCTTGATAAAAATGGAAAAATCCGAAGAAAAAAAAGTCACTTTAGTTTATTAAGAAAGTAGTTATTAGTATTAAAAACAGCAATAGCATATCAATAAAACTATCCGTATTTTTGTTATATGGACTTTGAATTACACTCAGATTTTAAACCTACTGGCGATCAGCCAACTGCAATAAAACAATTAGTAAACGGGATTACATCCAACGAAAAACATCAAACATTATTAGGTGTTACTGGTTCGGGTAAAACCTTTACAGTAGCCAATGTTGTTGCCGAAGTAAACCGACCAACGTTGGTTTTGGCACATAACAAAACCTTGGCTGCTCAATTATATTCTGAGTTTAAGCAATTCTTTCCGAACAATGCTGTAGAATATTTTGTTTCTTATTATGATTATTATCAGCCAGAAGCATATATTCCTGTTACAGGTACTTATATCGAAAAAGATTTATCTATAAATGATGAAATAGAACGTTTGCGAATTAGCACTTCCTCTTCTCTACTTTCGGGACGTAGAGATATTATTGTAATTGCATCTGTATCGTGTTTATACGGTATTGGAAATCCGAATGAATTTAAGAAAAATGTAATACCGATTGAAGTAGATCAGCAAATTTCGCGTACAAAACTCTTACATCAATTGGTTACCAGTTTGTATTCTAGAACTGAAACAGAGATAAAAAGCGGAACTTTTAAAGTAAAAGGAGATGTAGTTACTATTTATCCGTCGTACGGAGATAGCGGGTATCGTGTGCATTTTTTTGGTGATGAAATTGAAGAAATTGAAACTTTTAATATTGAAAACAATCAAGTAATTGAAAAATTAAGTGAGTTAACAATTTATCCTGCCAACTTATTTGTTACTTCTCCTGATGTATTGCAAAACGCGATTCATAAAATACAGGAAGATATGGTAAAGCAGGTAGATTATTTTAAAGAAATTGGTAAACACTTAGAGGCAAAACGATTACTAGAACGTACCGAATTTGATTTAGAAATGATTCGCGAATTAGGCTATTGCTCAGGTATTGAAAATTATTCTCGTTATTTAGATGGTCGAGATCCTGGTACGCGTCCCTTTTGTTTATTAGATTATTTTCCCGAAGATTATTTAATGGTGATAGATGAAAGTCATGTTACCATTCCGCAAACGCATGCCATGTATGGCGGAGACAGAAGTAGAAAGGAAAACTTAGTAGAATACGGATTCCGATTACCTGCCGCGATGGACAATCGTCCTTTAAAATTCGATGAATTTGAAATACTTCAAAATCAAGTAATTTATGTTTCTGCAACGCCTGCCGATTATGAACTACAAAAAACAGAAGGTGTATTTGTAGAACAAGTAATTCGCCCTACCGGATTATTAGATCCTGTAATAGAAGTGCGACCTAGTTTAAATCAGATTGATGATTTAATAGAAGAAATTCAAGTTCGAGTAGAAAAAGACGAACGTACTTTGGTTACTACCTTAACAAAACGGATGGCTGAAGAATTGGCAAAATATTTAACTAGAATTCAGGTTCGCTGTCGTTATATTCACTCAGATGTTGACACCTTAGAGCGTGTACAAATAATGCAAGATTTACGTAAAGGTTTGTTTGATGTATTAATTGGTGTAAACTTACTTCGTGAAGGCTTAGATTTACCCGAAGTATCGTTAGTTGCTATTTTAGATGCTGATAAAGAAGGTTTTTTACGTAGCCACCGATCTATTACGCAAACTGTTGGTAGAGCGGCAAGAAATGTAAACGGACTTGCCATTTTATATGCTGATAAAGTTACCAATAGTATGCAACGTACCATGGACGAAACTGATCGCCGTAGAGAAAAACAAATTAACTACAATACTAAAAACGGAATTACACCAACGCAAATTAATAAAAAGTTAGATAATACTCTTTCTAAAGATACCACAGCTACTTATCAGTATGATAATGCGATACAAAAAGCTGCTGAACAAGATTTAGAATATTTACCGAAAGAAGAAATTGAAAAACGTATTCGTGCAAAACGTAAACAAATGGAAGAAGCCGCCAAAGCTTTAGACTTTATGGTAGCCGCACAATTACGTGATGAAATTGCTCTTTTAAGAAAAAATTTGTAATTTCATCTAATGAAAAAGATACTTTTAATATTATTGCTATTCACTTATTATATTAATCATTCTCAAAGTAAAAAAATAATTTATGTTGATGAAAAATACAATGAAATTAGCTTTACAAGCTATCAAAAAAAACTAAGTTCTAAATTATTTGATATTGCTATTGTGGAAGATAAAAACATGATTTATAAAAAACTGAGATATTATGAATATTACAGTAAACTACCTATAAAAACAAAATATCAATTAACTAAATTATTTTCAAAACGTTTTAATATTGACAGCACAAAAACGCTATTAATTCACTACATAGATTCAGTCCCAGATATAAAAAAAATGCCTATAGAATCAGGTATAGAAATTAAAGATTCCTTAAATAAAACTATACGTTTTATTTCAAATACCGAACTTAAATCCAATAAAAATGGATCTAATTATCTTAAAAAACATCGACACATACAATCATTTAATGATTATATAAAAAATATAAAGTCTGAGATAAATAAATATCATAAAAAAAGATTAGAATTAATTCATTTCTACAACCAAAATAAAGGTTTTCCTGAATGGAAATTAAAAGAAATAAAATATTTTAAAGACCATAATTCTTTAATTAAAAAAATATTTTCAGATAAGATGAAAACGTATGATGTAATTTTAATCCACTCTAATGGTGAATTTTATGTTTCTAACACAAGAAATCATAGCTATAACAAAGAAAACAAACTAGCTAAAAAATCATTTTACGATAAGCAAAAAAACAAATGGTTAAAGCGTTTAAATAAAGTTTTATAAAAAATCCTCACTTTAAAAAGTGAGGATTTTAATATATTTAACTAAAAACTAATTCTTAAGCTCCTAAAACTTCTGCAACTTTATCTGCAGCTTCTTGAAACTCAGTAGCAGAAATAATTTCCATTCCGCTATTGTCAATTAATTCTTTTGCTTCTTTAGCATTTGTTCCTTGTAAACGACAAATAATAGGCACATTAATTTTGTCTCCCATACTTTTGTAAGCGTCTACAACTCCTTGAGCAACACGATCACAACGAACGATTCCTCCAAAAATGTTTACTAAAATTGCTTTTACATTGGTATCTTTTAAAATAATACCAAAAGCAGTTTCAACACGTTGTGCATCTGCAGTACCACCAACATCTAAAAAGTTTGCTGGGTCACCACCTGCTTGCTTAATTAAATCCATAGTTCCCATTGCTAATCCAGCTCCGTTTACCATACATCCAACGTTTCCATCTAAATCTACATAATTTAAACCAGCAGCTTTTGCTTCAACCTCAATAGGATTTTCTTCACGAATATCACGCATTGCAGCATAATCTTTATGACGATATAAAGCGTTTTCATCTAAAGTAACTTTAGCATCAACAGCCATTATTTTATCGTCAGATGTTTTTAACACTGGGTTAATTTCGAACATTGCAGAATCTGATTTTACATACGCAGTATATAAAGCAGTAACAAACTTTGTCATTTCTTTTAATGCAGCTCCGCTTAAACCTAAGTTAAAAGCAATTTTACGTGCTTGAAAAGGCATTAATCCTAAAGAAGGATCAATTTCTTCTGTAAAAATTAAGTGTGGCGTTTCTTCTGCTACTGTTTCAATATCCATACCACCTTCTGTAGAATACATAACCATATTTCTACCAGTTGCACGATTTAATAAAACCGACATATAATATTCATCTGGTTCACTCGCACCAGGGTAATATACATCTTCACAGATTAAAACTTGGTTTACTAATTTACCTTCTGCTGACGTTTGAGGAGTAATTAACATCATTCCTAAAATATCATTAGAAATACTTTTTACTTCATCTAAGTTTTTAGCTAACTTAACTCCACCACCTTTTCCACGACCACCTGCGTGTACTTGTGCTTTTATTACATGCCAACCTGTACCTGTTTCTTCAGTTAATTTCTTTGCTGCTTCAACAGCTCCTTCTGGTGTATTCGCAACAATTCCGCGTTGAATACGAACTCCAAAACTGTTTAATATTTCTTTACCTTGATATTCGTGTAAGTTCATTAGATATGAATTTTTAAAGTCGAACAAAAATACAAATTCAATTTATAAAACCTTATCTTTTATAGTATAATTTACTATTATTCTCATCTAAAATTTACACACATCAAATTTCTTTAATAAATAAAAGTGTCACAACAAATTTTTTAACAAGTCTTTAATTCAATTAACATGATTTTAAGATTTAAAGCTCTAAATCATAAATATTTTCGCAAATAATTCTTTGTAATTAATTTACTATGTATAAAACGGCAACGCTATTAACTATTATCCTTCTTTTTTCTAAAGGTATTTCTGCGCAAGAAATAAATTCAAACAGAAAAAAAATGAATGCCACTCGGGTTAATTTCCCTCCAAAAATTGATGGAATTCTAGAAGAAACAACATGGAAAAACATACCTGTTGCTAAAGATTTTACAATGATGCGTCCTGATAACGGAAAACTAGAGCCCGAAACTCATAAAACCGAGGTTAAACTTGCTTATGACGATGATGCTATTTATGTTGCCGCGTTAATGCATACGCCAGACGGAACTAAAATACCTGCCGAATTTACTAACAGGGATAATTTTGGTAATTCTGATTTTTTTATGATCATGATTAATCCTAATGATGATGGCCAAAACCCTGCAATGTTTATTGTTACAGCTGCTGGTGTTCAACTAGACTCTAAAGTATCAAACGGAAATAATGAAGATTATAATTGGAGTGCTGTTTGGGATAGTAGCGTAAAAATCAATAAAAACAATTGGATTGTTGAAATGAAAATTCCGTATAGAGCATTGCGTTTTACAAATGCTCCTGTTCAATCTTGGGGAATTAATTTTCATAGAGAAATAAGAAATTTAAATGCACGTTATACTTGGAATCATATTGATAATAAACAAGGTAGTTGGACACAATACGATGGTTTATTTGAAGGTTTAAAAAATATTACGCCTCCTACTCGATTAAATTTTTATCCATACGCATCTGCAGTAACCAATACTTTTGAAGGAAAAACCGACTTTGACTGGAGTGTGGGTATGGATATTAAATACGGACTTACAGAAAATTTTACTTTAGATGCTACTTTAATTCCTGATTTTAGTCAAGTAGGTTTTGATAATGTAACTTTAAATTTAGGTCCTTTCGAACAACAATTTTCAGAACAACGTCAATTTTTTACCGAAGGAACAGAACTTTTTTCTAAAGGACGTTTATTTTATTCTCGTAGAATTGGCGGACAACCAATTGATCAGTTTGAAAGCGAACGTAAAGATGACGATGCTTTTATTAATGGTAAAAAAACCACTGATGAAATTATTGATGTACCTCAAAAAGTACAAATGTTAAATGCTATAAAAATATCTGGTAGAACTAAAGGAGGTTTAGGTATTGGTTTTTTTAACGCCATTACCGAAAAAACAGAAGCAACTGTAGAAAGAACCGAGAAAACACTAAACGGATTAGACACCATTACAAATATTAGCAAATACAAAACTACCGTTAATCCATTTTCTAATTACAACATTTTAGTTTTAGATCAGCAATTTAACCAAAACTCTGCCGTAACTTTAATTAACACCAATGTTACCCGAGAAGGAAGGTTTAGAGATGCCAATGTTACTGGGTTATTATGGCATGTTGAAGATAAAAAAAGCACCTATAATATTGATGGTTCATTTAAAATGAGTGCTATTTCTGATGATATTGACAATCCAAATACTGGTTACACTTTTGATACCAGTATAGGTAAACATGCTGGTAATTGGCGTGGAGAAATTGGTTATAACTTTGAAAACAAAGATTACAACCCTAACGATATGGGAATTCTTAATAGTAATAACGAACAAACTATTTACGGTTTTACCGCTTATCAAATATTAAAGCCTAAAGGAATTTTTAACCGATATAACATTCGTAATTGGTATAACGTAAACTTTCAGCATGCATCTGGAATTTACACAGGAACTTCAACAGGAATTTCGTTTTCTGCAAATACAAAAACTCGTTTTGCCTTTGGCGGTAACTTAAATTATAATTCGGCTAGAAAAGATTTTTTTGAACCAAGGCAAGGATCTACCAGCGGTATTTATTTTAAAAGACCTACGCGATTTAACATTAATCACTGGGGATCGACAGATTACAGAAATAAATTTGCAATAGATTATGATTTTTCTGTAACCTTTTTTGATGAAACTGTTAACGGTATTTCAGAATTTAATTATGGCTTTAAATTTAATCCAAGATATCGATTTAACAATCAGTTTTCTTTAGTATACCAATTCAACTATCGTAAAACAGATAATCAATTTGGATATGTAAATGACGATGAAAGTACCAACGAAATTTTCTTTGGACAACGAGATAGAAACTCTTTTAACAACACTTTATCTGGTAAATATAGCTTTAGCAATACCTCTTCTTTATCTCTAAGTTTTAGACATAACTGGAGTAAAGTTCCTTATCAAGAGCAGTTTTACACCTTAAATCAATCCAACGGAAAATTAGAAAACAGTAGTTATTCTGATGTACATGACGTTAGTTTTAACAGTTGGAATTTAGATGTAAATTACGTGTGGCAATTTGCACCAGGAAGTCAATTAATCGCTTTTTACAGAAATGCTATTTTTAGTGATACCGAAAACACCAATTTAAACTTTTCTGAAAACTTAGAAGCCTTGTTTGAAGAGCCTAACCAACATACATTTTCGTTACGTTTTGTTTATTTTGTTGACTATAATAACATCAAAAACCTTTTTTAATAAACCAAAACACATGGTGTAAAGAAATCAGATAAGCTTTTTAAAAGTTTATCTGATTTCTTTTTTATACATTCGTTATACTTAATTGTAAATTATGATAATTGCTAAAAACATCCATAAAAATTATGGAGATGTTAAAATTTTAAAAGGAGTAAATCTTCATATCAAAAAAGGAGAAATTGTTGCTATTGTTGGTCCTTCTGGAGCCGGAAAAACAACCTTACTTCAAATTTTAGGAACTTTAGATACATCAGAAAAAAAAGAAGATTACAATTTACAACTTAACAAGGTTGCTATTGAAAACTTAACCGATAAAGAGGTTTCTCTTTTTAGAAATCAACATATTGGTTTTATCTTTCAATTTCATCAATTATTGCCTGAATTTACTGCCTTAGAAAACGTATGTATTCCTGCTTTTATTGGCGGAAAATCAAAATCTGAAACCGAAAAAAGAGCCAAAGAATTATTATCTTTTTTAGGATTATCGCACCGAGAAAACCATAAACCAAATCAACTTTCTGGCGGAGAACAACAACGAGTTGCCGTAGCAAGAGCTTTAATTAATAAACCTTCAGTTATTTTTGCTGATGAACCTTCTGGTAATTTAGATTCAACATCCGCAGAAAACCTACATAAATTATTTTTTGAACTTCGTGATAAATTCGGACAAACTTTTGTTTTAGTTACACACAACAAAGAATTAGCACAAATGTCTGACAGAACTTTAACCATGAAAGACGGAATTATTATTGAATAATGTAACAAAAAAATGTTTAGAGCTACTTATTAATAAATCAACTTATTATGAAAGAAACTTTTAACGAACTTGTTTGCTATTTAAAAAATCCTGTTTCACAAAAAGATGCTAACACCAACAATTCATATCGGTTTAATAAATTTTTACATTTATTAGTTATCAGTATTATTACAGGTATTGCTATAACGCCTTTATTTGCGTTAATCGAGCATTTAAATTTGGTAGATCAACACGCTATGGAAGAGTTAATGAAAACTAAATCGAAATGGTATATTGCCATATTTGCAATTGTTGCAGCTCCTCTTTTTGAAGAATTAATTTTTAGAGCGCCAATAACACTACTTAAAGAAAAATCGTTTAAAAAAGGTTTTTATCTTTTTGCAATTGCCTTTGGTTTAATACATATTACAAACTTTAAAATTAGTACCAATGTAATTTTATTAGCGCCAATTTTAGTCGCACCTCAAACTATATTAGGTGGTTATTTAGGATTTATAAGAGTTCGTTTTGGCTTACAATGGAGTATTTTACTTCATGCCAGTTATAATGCTTTTTTTGTTTTACTTAGTTTTGCTGTAGATTTATAATATGAATAAAACTGAACTTAAAGAATTTCTTAACGAAAAGGTAATAAAATATAACAATCCAGATTTTATAGAGAGCGACCCTATTCAAATTCCGCATCAATTTTCGTTAAAAGAAGACATTGAAATTGCAGGTTTTTTAGCCGCAACAATTGCTTGGGGAAATCGTAAAATGATTATTAAAAACTCTTTAAAAATGGTTGAGTTGTTAGGCAATTCGCCTTTCGATTTTGTTATCAATCATACCGAAGATGATTTAGACAATTTTAACGGATTTGTGCATCGTACTTTTAATGCTGATGATTTTAAATTCTTTATAAAATCGTTAAAAAACATCTATCAAAATCACAACGGACTAGAAGCTGTTTTATCAACAAATAACACAGAAAACTATCAATTAGCAATTCATCAATTTAAAAAAGTATTTTTCGAAATTCCGCATCAACCAAGAACATTAAAACATGTTTCTGACCCTTTAAAAGGCTCAGCTTCAAAAAGAATTAGCATGTTTCTTCGATGGATGGTTAGAAACGACAATGCTGGCGTAGATTTAGGCATTTGGAAAACACACAATCCCGCTCATTTACATTGCCCTTTAGATGTGCATTCTGGTAATGTTGCTCGTAAATTAGGCATCTTAACTAGAAAACAAAACGATTGGAAAGCTTTAACCGAGTTAGATAACACATTAAGAAATTTTGACAAAAACGATCCTGTAAAATATGATTTTGCTTTATTCGGATTAGGAGTTTTCGAAAAGTTTTAAAACCAAAATAATGCAAACTTTTACGCACTACTTTTTACATTTCGGATTCCCATTTTTTATTGCATATTTCTTTTATAATAAAAACTGGAAAAAAGTATATCTCATCTTACTAGCAACCATGTTGGTAGATCTAGATCACCTATTTTCAACCCCAATATTTCAAGCCAATCGATGCAGTTTTGGTTTTCACCTACTACACACATATTACGCAATTTTCGTTTACATAATTCTATTATTCTTAAAAAAACCGTATAAAATTATCGGTTTAGGACTTTTATTACACATGCTCACCGATTTAATCGACTGTTTATTTATGTACAATAATTGCAAAACCTGTTACGAAAACACTCCAGCAACATCGGTTTTAAAATTTATAACAACTCTCTTTTAAAACAAAATAAGCACTATTATTTGAAGCTATTTCCCGCTTTCCGCACTCGCTTTTTTTTTAAGAAAAATCAAAAAAAGAGCTCAAATAAATGCTTCAATCGGGGCTAAAAACCTTCTATCTCTAAAAATCGAATCCGTCAAACTGAATTTATTTCAGTTTCACATCCTCATTTGCAATAGTTCTTAGTTTTATGAGATGCTGAAATAAATTCAGCATGACGTTTATACCTAAAAAAACTTTATTTAAAGTTTAAACAAGCTCTTATTCCTTTAAAATTAAATCACAATACCAAAAACTAGTATCATAATTTTTAACTTCCTCCGAACTATCTTTATGACAATTCTGAGAGTCGTCTTTATTTAACGTATATGATTTTAAAACCTTCTCGCCTATTTCAAATTCAATTGGTTTACTAAAAATTGGCCCGTCAAAACAAAAAGTATGAAACTCACCATTCTCACCACAAACATCAACATCATTAGGTAATTCGTTTATAAAATCTTCATCAATAATTCTACCAACAAACTCTTCTCCTAATTTTTTCGCATTCACACAAACCGTAATGGTTTTAAAACCCAATGCTAAAAACTCTTTAAGAATTTGTTTCGTTTCTTTTTTCCAAAGCGGATACACTCCTGTAATACCAACTTCTTTTAATTTCGAATCTCTATAATTACGTAAATCTTCTAAAAAAATATCACCAAAAATAGCATGCTTAAGTCCTGCTGATTTTAATTCAGAAGTTTTTTCTAACATTTTCTGATTGTATAAATCCATCGTAACATCCGCAGGAAATTCTATTTTTTCTAAAGCAATACCAATACTTTTAGCTTGTGCTTCTAATAAATTTTCGTGCAACCCATGCATAGAAACTCGCTGATAATCTTTATTTACATTGGTTATTAACTTTTCTATTTTATATTCTTTTTGCTGTAAAATTTTATACAAAGCAAAAGCTGAATCTTTTCCTGAACTCCAATTAAAATAAGCTTTTTTCATAAGGCTAAATTATAGAATTTAAAGCATAAAAAATCCCGCTAAAAGCAGGATTTATACTTTAAAATAAGTTTATTAGAGTTTGTTTAAATTTCATTTAAAAACCTTTTGTCTCTAAAGCTAAAAAATCGAATCCGTCAAACTGAATTTATTTCAGTTTCGCATCTTAATTTACTGTAGTTCTTAGTTTTATGCGGTGCTGAAATAAATTCAGCATGACGTTTATATCTGAAAAATCCTGCTTAAAAAACAGGATTTAGAGTTCTTAATTATTAATTTTCTTTTTTTGATTTAAACTCATTGGTTTTTCTTGCTTTACTAACGGAGTTCCGTACAAATCAAAATCTCCGGCTTCATCAATTTTAATATCAATAAACTCACCTAGTTTTATATAATGTTTGGTAGCATCTACAATTACATCATTATCTACATCTGGCGAATCAAATTCTGTACGTCCGTAAAAATATTCTCCATCTTTTCTATCAAATAAACAACGGTATGTTTTTCCTATTTTTTGCTGATTTAATTCCCAAGAAATTTGAGATTGCACTTCCATAATTTCGTTTACACGACGGAACTTTACATCTGCAGGAACATCGTCTTCTAAAACATAAGCGCCCGTATTTTCTTCGTGAGAATATTCAAAAGCGCCCATTCTTTCAAAACGCATTTCTTCAACCCAAGCTTTTAACTCTTCAAATTGTTCTTCCGTTTCTCCAGGATATCCAACAATTAAAGTAGTACGGATTGCCATATTTGGCACTGCTTCTCTAAACTTATGAATTAGTGAAGTTGTTTTTTCGTGGGTTGTACCACGCTTCATCGATTTTAAAATCTCGGTATTTATATGCTGTAACGGAATATCTAAATAATTACAAACCTTAGGCTCATTTTTCATTACCTCTAATACATCCATCGGAAAACCAGCAGGAAACGCGTAATGCAAACGAATCCATTCTATTCCGTCAACTTTTACCAACTCTTTTAATAAATCTGCTAACGCACGTTTTTTGTAAATATCTAATCCGTAATAAGTTAAATCTTGTGCAATTAACATCAACTCTTTAATCCCTTTCTCAGCTAACTTCGTAGCTTCGATAATAATTTCTTCAATTGGAGTTGATTTATGTTTTCCTCTCATTAAAGGAATTGCACAAAACGAACACGGGCGATCACAACCTTCAGCAATTTTTAAATACGCATAATGTTTTGGTGTCGTTGTTAAACGTTCGCCAATTAATTCGTGCTTATAATCTGCTTCTAATACTTTTAATAATTCTGGCAATTCGTGCGTACCAAAATACTGATCTACATTTTTAATTTCAGCTTCTAAATCAGGCTTATAACGCTCACTTAAACAACCAGAAACAAAAACTTTGTCTATCTCTCCAGCTTCTTTACGTTGCGCATAATGTAAAATAGTATCTATACTTTCTTCTTTTGCTTTTCCTATAAAACCACAGGTATTAATAACAACAATATTACCATCATCTTCAGGGTCTTCATGAACCACGTCTTTACCATTGGCTTTTAATTGTCCCATTAAAACTTCACTATCGTAAACGTTTTTAGAACATCCTAAAGTAACTACGTTGATTTTGTTTTGCTTTGGTGATTTTGTGCGCATTGTACTATAAAAATTTAGAGTGCAAAGATACATCTTAAATATTTTACACCCTTACTACTTTTGTTTGATTCTTGCTCCTTTTTTTGATAGCTTTACTAACGTTGGATTTATATTATTAAAACGGTTTTATGTTCTTGAAAAGTTAGCTATACATTAAAAATCAAGATTTCGAAAACCCAATTATATTCTCTAAATTCGTCTTACCCAAAATAGGTAATTAAAAATGGCGAATAAATATTTAAGTTTTATATCTGACGAACACCTATTATCTTGTATTGAAAATCTACATAAATCATATTTAAAAGCCAAGGCTAATGTGAGTAAAAAGAAGTTTTATAAAAACAAGATTGATACGATCAAATTAACTTTTGACGCTAAATTCAACGATTTGGATGAAGAAACATTGATTAAGACAGAAATAAATCGCCAAATAGATAAATCTATCAACAACTCTATAGGAACTTTTCACGAGGAAATATTAGGAGGAATTACAGGATTTGAAATAGGAAATCTAAGTGGATTTGATATAAAAGCAACTGATAACACTTTATTTGCGGACATTAAGAACAAGCACAATACAATGAATAGTAGTTCTGCAGAAAGTTTATTTCAAAAATTAGCCAAATACGCAGATACTTACAAACAAGCTAAATGTTATTGGGTACAAGTTTTAGCTAAAAATAGTTTTAATGAAAAATGGTTTGGAGAAATCAACGGAAAAGAATACAGCCATAGTAGAGTTTACAAAATATCAGGAGACCAATTTTATAAATTACTATCAGGAAAAGAAAATGCCCTGTTTGAATTATACCAAATTTTACCACAAGCAATTTCTGATTACTTGAGTAAACATGAAAATGAGAAAACACAAAACAACTCAGCTCTTAAAGAAATTTCGACAAGTTCTAAAGAAGCAAACAGAAGTATTTTAAATGAAATTACTTTTGAAAACTACAACTACTATTTAGGTTTTGATAAGCTTAAATAATAAGCGTTTAAAAATTTAATTATCGAGTAACCTATTTCTTGCCCTAAATTACAAGGAACGGCATTTCCTATCTGTTTATATTGTTGAGAAACTGATCCCATAAACTTCCAATCATCTGGAAAAGTTTGTATCCTCGCATATTCTCTTACCGTAAACGGACGAGTTTCTTCTGGATGGCATCTTTCAGTTTGTTTTTGAGCTGGACTACAGGTAAGTGTTAAACTCGGTTCATCCCAACCTATTCTACGAGCAATTCCTGTTTTTCCTCCTCCTAAATAGAAACTTTTTCCCATATACTCTTTTTGAATATCTAAAGGTAAATTTCTCCAATATCCTTTTTGAGGAACTAAATCTAAAACTGCTTTTTTATGTTCAGGATATTTTGAGCCTTCAGATTTTGGTACATTACAATCATACAATTCTCCTTTTTTAAGGGCATCAACTAAATTATAGATTTTATTATGTGGTTTTGGGTATTCATATTTCAAATCAATATCCTTACGAATTCCTACTAAAATTACGCGTTCTCTTTTTTGTGGAACTCTGTAATTAATCGCTTTTAACACTTGTACAGGAACAACATTATAACCAATTTCGTCTAAAATTGAAATCATTCCCTCAATTGTTTTTCCTTTTTCGTGAGACAACAATCCTTTAACGTTTTCTCCAATACAAATAAGTGGGTTAACCTCTTTTACTGCTCTTGCAAATTCATAAAAAAGTGTTCCTCTTGCATCTTGTAGCCCTAATTTTTTTCCTGCATAACTAAACGCTTGACAAGGAAATCCGCCAGTAACAATATCTACTTTATTATTATATTCTGTAAAGTCAAAAGATTTAATATCTCCTTCTAAAACATTCCAATTTGGTCTATTTTCTCTTAATGTTTCACAAGCCCATTTATCAATTTCGTTTAAGGCTACACATTTAATTCCTGCTTTTTCCATACCTACAGCTAAACCTCCTGCTCCTGCAAATAATTCTAAAACTTTAAACTCTTGAATGGGTGCTACAAAATTATCAACAGTATCTTCATAGTCTATAGATAACTGCTCCAACAGCGTATTAATTTGTTCTTTTTTGTAAATTCTATATTGGCTAATAGGCTCTCTAATAGCAGTAAATTTACCTTCCCTGTCCCAACGTCTTAAAGTTTCTTTACTCTTTCCTAAAATTTGAGAAACTTCATTTAACGAATAATATTCTTTCGTAACCATATTACACAACCTTATACATTGGTTACAAATTTACAATAAAAATCGGGAATAAAAAACGTATGCCAACAATGTGTAAAAAAACTCCTTAAAAGGAGTTTTTTTATATTCTATATGTATGTAATTCTATTTAAAAAAAGAATCTACAAATTCGTATTTATTAAACACTTGTAAATCGTCTATACCTTCTCCTACTCCAATATATTTTACAGGTATTTTAAATTGATCTGAAATACCAATTACAACACCACCTTTTGCTGTTCCGTCTAATTTGGTTACTGCCAAAGAAGTAACTTCGGTTGCTTTTGTAAACTGTTTTGCTTGCTCAAATGCATTCTGACCTGTAGAACCATCTAACACTAATAATACATCATGTGGTGCATCTGGCACTACTTTTTGCATTACACGTTTAATTTTTGTTAACTCATTCATTAAGTTAACTTTATTATGCAAACGACCAGCGGTATCTATAATGATTACATCTGCATCTTGATTTACACCAGATTTAACAGTATCAAAAGCTACGGATGCTGGATCAGAACCCATTTCTTGACGTACGATTGGCACCTCTGTTCTGTCTGCCCAAACCTGTAACTGATCTATAGCTGCGGCTCTAAAAGTATCTGCGGCTCCTAAAACAACTTTTAAACCTTGCTTTTTAAACTGAGCTGCTAACTTACCTATGGTTGTCGTTTTACCCGCTCCGTTTACTCCAACCACCATTAAAACATAAGGTTTGGTATTTGCGGGTATGGTAAATTCAGTAGCATCTTTGGTATTTGTTTCTGAAAGTAGTCCTGCAATTTCTTCTCTTAGAATTTGATTTAATTCTTCGGTACCTAAATATTTATCTTTTGCGACTCTTGCTTCAATTCTTTCAATAATTTTTAATGTAGTATCTACTCCTACATCAGAAGAAACTAATACTTCTTCTAAATTATCTAAAACATCGTCATCTACCTTTGTTTTTCCGGCAACGGCTTTTGATAGTTTAGAGAAAAAACTTGATTTTGTTTTTTCTAATCCTTTATCTAATGTTTCTTTTTTCTCTTTTGAGAAGATGTTTTTAAAAAAACTCATGCTTAAATTTTATAATCGTTTATATAGGTTAAAAACTATACCAAACTTATTATATAGTCAAATTGTCATTATACGGCTACTTTCGCGTTAAGGATTGAGGCATTGTTGGAGCTCCTTGCAAAGAGCGACTGCCGAAAGCCTGACCCGAAGGGTAACGCCCAAAAATACAGTTTTTTAGCACAAAAAAAAAGCTACTCTCTAATGAAAGTAGCTTTTATTTATATTGTAAAAAAGTATTAATTTTTTGCGATAAAATCATTTACTTTTGCAGGATCCATAATAGCTTCAACAAATGTATAAGCTCCTGTTTTTGGAGATTTTACCATTTTAATTGCTTTTGTTAATCTTTTCGCTCCTGTTTGTAACGATGCTACTGATTTCTTTGCCATGTCTTATAGGTTTTTTAAAGTTTAAAAAACTTTATAATTATTTAATTTCTTTATGAACTGTCATCTTCTTTAAGATTGGATTAAATTTCTTTAATTCCATTCTATCAGGAGTGTTTTTTTTGTTCTTTGTAGTAATATAACGTGAAGTTCCTGGTTTACCAGTTGCTTTGTGCTCAGTACACTCTAATATAACTTGAACTCTGTTTCCTTTTTTTGCCATCTCTCTAAAATTTTATCTAGTAAGGAATTATTTAGTTAAGAAACCGTTTTCTCTAGCTTCTTTGATGACAGCAGAGATTCCTTTTTTATTAATATTTTTTAATGCAGAAGCAGATACTTTTAAAGTTACCCATTTATCTTCTTCTGGAATATAAAAACGCTTAGTCATTAAATTAGCGTTAAATTTTCTTTTAGTTCTATTTAATGCGTGAGAAACATTGTTCCCAACCATAGCTTTTTTTCCTGTAAGTTCACAAACTCTAGACATCTTCTTGACAGTTTTTAGTATTATTTCTAAACGAGGTGCAAATTTACGCTTTTATATTGATTGCGCAAAAAAAACTCATTTAAATTCTTATTATTTTTGATATATTCTAACTGAGGTTAAGCATCTAACCTACCGGAATTGTAACAGTCTGCAAATTTACAAATTATTTTAATAAAAATAACTTATATCGATAAATTTATTAACTTTCAATATACAAAAACACTCAACACTTTATTAAATTGTTAAAAAACAGTAATTTAACTACTTTTTAAAATATTCTGACTCAATAGCTGCAGTGCCTTGGTTACCGTTCTGTTTATTACTTTTTCTCGTGGTTGCCCAAAGTTAAATTCTTGCACCTCAACCTTGTCTTTTTCAGCAATTGCAATATAAACAAGTCCTACACTTTTATCATTATCATCGGTGGTTGGCCCTGCGTTACCGGTTACCGCTATTGCATAATCCGTTTGTAATTTTTTTAAGCAACCAACTGCCATTTCTGCTGCTACCTCTTTGCTTACCACTGTAAATTTACTAATGGTTTGTTTAGAAACTCCTAATAATTGTTGTTTTAAGGCGGCTGTATAAGTGACAAAACTTCCTTTAAAATATGCTGATGAGCCTGCTATAGAAACTAAATCTGATGCAATTTTACCTCCCGTTAAACTTTCGGCTGTACTTACTGTTTTATCGAATTGTTTTAATAATTCGCCTGTACTTTTTTCTAAAGAAGCATCTTCATCATACCCTACAATAACATCAGAAATTAATACATTTAATGCTGCTATTTTAGAGGTCATTTCTTCTTCAATTGCTATTTTATCATTTCCTATTGCAGAAATTCGCAATCGCACTTTACCAAACGACGGCAAGTAAGCTAACTTAATATGTGTTGGTAAATTATTTTCCCATACTGCAATTCTCTCAGCAATTACAGTTTCACCAATACCAACTGTCATAATTGTTTTATGCAATATAAATGGCAGTTTAAATTTTTGCTGAATTTTAGGTAAAACCTCATTGGTTATTAAACCTTTCATTTCGTACGGAACTCCTGGTAGTGAGACAAAAATAGTGTTGTTTTCGTAAAACCACATTCCGGGAGCTGTACCAAATTGATTCATTAGCAAAGTTGCTTTTGATGGTAGTTGCGCTTGGTATTTTTGCACCTCGTTATACGGATGATTTATTTTTGCAAACAATTTTTTAATATGCGCTATTACCGCTGGGTATTCTATTATTTTATCATCATTAAAATACGTTGCAATTGTTTTTTTGGTGATATCATCTTTCGTTGGCCCAAGACCTCCGGTTATAATTACAATATCTACCCTACTTTCTGCTTCTTTTAAAGCATTTAAAATATGTTGTTTTTCATCTTGAATTGATGAAATTTGATATACCGATACTCCTATTTTATTTAATTCTTTACCAATCCATTGCGAATTTGTATCTACAATCTGACCGATAAGAATTTCATCTCCAATAGTAATTATTTCTGCTTTCATTTGTTTTAGTTAAAAAGCTACAAAGCTCTCTTTGCTACTTTAGTAGTTAATTTACTATTTTACTTTAATACTAAAAGCTTGTTTTCCTTCTATAATTCCGGTTAAAATATCATTTTCTTCTACTTTACCTACTCCTGCTGGAGTTCCTGTAAAAATAACATCTCCTTTTTTTAAGGTAAAATACTGCGACACATAACTTATTAATTCATCTATTTTCCACAACATAGATTCCGAATTACCATCCTGAACAACTTCCTCATTTTTATGTAATTGAAAAGAGATATTCTCTAAATTAAATTCTTCCTTCGGATAAAAATCTCCAATAACAGCACTACCATCAAAAGCTTTTGCTTTTTCCCAAGGCAATCCTTTTTCTTTACATTTTGCTTGTACATCGCGTGCAGTAAAATCAATTCCTAATCCGATTTCATCATAATATTTATGTGCAAATTTTGATGAAATATGTTTCCCTACTTTATTTATCTTAACTAAAACCTCTACTTCATAATGAACATCATCAGAAAAAGGCGGAATAAAAAAAGGCATTTTCTTTGGTAAAATAGCAGAATCTGGCTTTAGAAAAACAACAGGATTTTCTGGTTTTTCATTTGCTAACTCCTCTATATGTTTGGCATAATTACGCCCGATACAAATTATTTTCATTTTATTGAAAAACTAAATGTTTAAATTATTCTCGATATAAATTTATTTATTCTTCATAAATTCACTCGAACTGACAAACTAAATACTCCGCTCTATGGAATCCAAGTTTTAGGAAAGTTTGGCTTTCTTTTTTCTAAAAACGCATCACGTCCTTCTTTTGCTTCTTCAGTCATATATGCTAAACGTGTAACTTCACCTGCAAATACTTGTTGTCCAACCATACCGTCGTCTGTTAAATTCATTGCGAATTTTAACATTTTTATTGATGTTGGACTTTTTTCTAAAATCTCTTGCGCCCAATCAAAAGCAGTTTGCTCTAACTCATCATGAGGCACAACCGCATTTACCATTCCCATTTCATAGGCTTCTTGCGCCGAGTAATTTCTTCCTAAAAAGAAAATTTCACGTGCTTTTTTCTGCCCAACCATTTTTGCTAAATATGCCGACCCGTACCCTGCATCAAATGATGTTACATCGGCATCGGTTTGCTTAAAAATAGCATGTTCTTTACTCGCCAATGTTAAATCACAAGTAACATGTAAACTATGTCCGCCACCAACTGCCCAACCAGGAACTACACAAATTACTGCTTTTGGCATAAATCTGATTAATCGTTGTACTTCTAAAATATTTAATCGATGATACCCATCTTTACCAACATATCCTTGATGTCCTCGCGCATTTTGATCTCCTCCTGAGCAAAAACTCCAAACACCATCTTTGGTTGAAGGTCCTTCTGCAGATAATAATACAACTCCGATATTGGTATCTTCATGTGCATCCTGAAAAGCATCTAATAATTCAGACGTTGTATGCGGACGAAATGCATTACGTACATTTGGTCGGTTAAACGCTATTCTCGCTACATTATGCGACTTTTTATAAGTAATATCTTCATACTCTTTGGCAACTTTCCATTGAGGTTGTATCATAATTTTAAAATATTATCGTTAGTAAGTAGAGCAAAAATAACATAATACTTTGTTTTTCTTTTCTATATTTGAACGATATAATACCAACTCTTATGAAACAACTATATTTTTTAGCTGCTTTACTAATAAGTACCAGCATTTTTTCACAGAAAATAATTACTGAAAAAATTAATTCGAAAGAATTTTACAAAGGTCGATCTGTAAAAATTTACATTCCTAAAAACTATGATAAAGAAGAAACCGTTAGTTACCCTTTAGCAATTGTTTTAGGCGATCAATATCTTTTTGACATGTATGTTGGTAATGCTAAACTGTATGCTGACACTGACAAAGCACCAAAACAAATAGTTGTTGGGATTGACATGAATGAAACCTACCTAAAAGATGTTGGTGTAATTCCGTCTAACAACGCCTTAACTACTACTGCTAAAAAGTTTCAAACTTTTATAAAAAGCGAATTAATTCCTCATATGGAATTAAATTACAGAACTTCTCCTTTTATGGCAATCGCTGGTCAAGGAAAAGCTGCTGATTTTATCACCTATCTTTTAAAAGATGCAAACCCTATTTTTAATTCATTTATTTGCATTACTCCTGAGTTTACTGAATTTAGCGGAGGAAGAATTGAATCGTATTCTTTAGCTAGATTAGGGGCAATTGATAATTCGTACTTTATTTACTCTAGCAATAACAAAGAATACATTACTCCAAAACAAAACGATCGTTTTAATCAAATAGGTACTTATTTATCTTCTTTTAATGCAGAAAATATGCATATTACTTTTGATAAATTTAAAAACGCACCTAGTCATTTATCTGTTATTGGTGAAACGATTCCGAGAGCTTTTGATAAAATGTTTTACCTGTATGCTAAAATTACCAAAAGTGAATTTGATACAAACATAAAAGATTTAGGCCCTTTAGAGGCGATTAAATATGTTGAAAAAAAATATTTAGATATTCAGTTTTTATATGGATCTAATTTAAATGTTCGTTTGGATGATATTTTTGCTATTGAAGGAATGGTGATGGATAAATTAGATGGTGATTACCTTAGAGTTTTAGGCGATTTTGTTGCTATTAAATATCCTGATTCTCATATTGGCGATTTTTATGTTGGTAAATATTATGAGCTAGGAGAAGATTATGAAAAAGCAGGTTTTTACTACAAAGCTGCTTACGGTAAAATGGATCCGTCTGACCCAAATGCAAATGCTTTTTACGAAAACATTAAACGTGTAAACAACCTAAAAGCAAGTCAACCTAAAGAAGAAATTATTGAAGAGACTCCTGAAGAAGAGCAACAAGAAGAAGATAAATAAAATAATAAGAGTTTTATAAATAAAAAATCCGCTATTTTTAAAAATAGCGGATTTTTTATTTTCCTAATAGTATTAGTTTATCAACTCAATTCTATCTTCTTTTAATACTATTTTTTTATCTTTATACAAACCACCAATAGCTCTTTTAAAAGCTTTTTTACTCATTTGTAAACGAAATTTAATTGCCTCTGGCGAACTTTTATCCGTTAACATTAAAAAACCTTTTTCATCTAATTTGCGTAAAATTACATCAGCATCTGAATCAATTACATTTCTAAAACCTTGAGGTCGTAAAGTAACATCTATTTTACCGTCTTCTCTTATGTTTTTAACATAACCGTAAGTTTCCATGCCTTCCTCTATGTCTTGATAAACTTCGCTATTAAACAGTAAACCATCAAATTCATCGTCTATTAAAACATTGTACCCTAATGGAGTTTGCTCACCTATTTTCAAATTTATTTGATCTCCTTCTTGTAATTCCATTTTTATAAGTTTTTAAAATAGTTCTTTAAAACTACATCATTAATATCTTTCGGAGTAAAAACCTCCATTATTTTTGGTTGATTTGATATTGAATAAAAATCATTCAATTCAACATTTAATTCTTCTATTTCTGAAACTGCTACGTATTTAAAACCATACATTTTAGCTAAATGTTCAGCAGTTAAACTATGTGGTGTCTCAAAATAATCAGTCGCATTTGTAGTTGATGGTCCAGGAATAAATCTAAAAATTCCGCCGCCTGCGTTGTTTAATATAATGATTCTAAAATTATTCGGAGTATTTGCATTCCATAACGCATTCGAATCGTAAAAAAAACTTAAATCACCTGTAATAAAAGTTGTTTGATTCTCAGTTGCAAAAGCAGCACCAATTGCTGTACTTGTACTTCCGTCTATTCCGCTTGTACCCCTGTTACAAAACACCTGTAAAGTAGTATTTATATCAAATAATTGCGAGTACCTTATTGTAGAACTGTTACTTATTTGAAGTTGAGAATTATCAGGAATAAAATTTAAAACAGTTTCAAAAGATTTTAAATCTGAATATACGCAATCAGTTAAATAATCCTGATGTTTTTTAGCTCTTTCTTCTTTTTTTGTTAGCCAATTATTTTGGTAACTACTCTTTATAGTATCTCCTCTACTTTCAATTTCCTGTAAAAAACTGATTGGTTCTTCTTGTATAAATTCAGACAAACAATGATAAGTATCCATTGCTTTCAGTCCATCAACATGCCAATGATGCTTTGGCTGGTATTTTCTTAAAAACTGTTTTATTTTTTTTGAGATTACCATTCCACCTAAAGTCACCAACACCTCTGGCTGTAAGGCTAAAAATTCCGATTCAGTTAACGGAGCTATTAATTTATCAATCGAGTTTATAAACTTCGGATGATATAAATTAGATGTTGTTTCTGTTAAAACCAACACCGATTCATCATTCGTAAAATCGCTTAGTACTTTTTGCAATTCACCATCAGGAAAATTACTTCCTACTAAAATCATTTTTTTAGATGAGGATTTCCAAATTTCAGATAATTTTTGATAATTAACAGATTGCTTCACTTCGTTTACAATGACGTTAGAAAAATTAAATTCTTTTAAATCATCAACCGTTTCATACAACGGCTCATTAAAAGGAACATTAATGTGTATTGGTCCTTTTTTAGTGATTGCAGTTTGTAAAGCTTCAATTAATAAATCTGTATTGCTTTCTAACTCGTTTTTTGCTTCTACCAAATTTGCCGAAAACAAAATATGATTTTCAAATACATTTTCTTGACGAATGGTTTGCCCGTCTCCAATATCAATTAAATGCTTAGGTCTATCCGCAGAAATTACAACTAGCGGAATATTGCTATAAAAAGCTTCTGCTATCGCAGGATAATAATTTAACAACGCCGAACCAGATGAGCAAATAATTACTACTGGTTTTTGCTTTTGTTGTGCGATTCCCATTGCAAAAAAAGCGGCACAACGCTCATCAACAACACTCAACGTTTTTATCTCTGGATGATTTGAAAATCCTATGGTTAACGGAGCGTTTCTTGAACCTGGCGAAATTACAACCGTATCAATATTATATTGATTACAGGCTGAAATAACTAATTGTGCAAGTTCTTTTTTTGGATACATTCTATTTAATTACAAGGCTGCAAAGTTACAAAGTCAAAAAGTTATAACGTAAAAAAAAGTCAGAAAGTAAAACATTTTCTACTTTCTGACTTATTTATACAAAAACCAACTAAGTTGATTAGTTTCCTTTCTTATAATCTTCTAAAAACTTCGCTAAACCAATATCTGTTAAAGGGTGTTTTAATAATCCTTCAATAGCACTTAAAGGACCTGTCATTACGTCAGAACCTAATTTAGCACAATCAATAACATGCATGGTGTGACGTACCGATGCCGCTAATATTTGTGTTTCGAACATGTAGTTATCGTAAATCTGACGAATTTCAGAAATTAAGTTTAAACCATCTGTTGATATATCATCTAAACGCCCAATAAACGGAGAAACATAGGTTGCTCCTGCTTTAGCAGCCAACAATGCTTGACCCGCAGAAAACACTAATGTTACGTTTGTTTTAATTCCTTTTGATGAAAAATATTTACACGCCTTAATTCCGTCTTTTATCATTGGTAATTTTACCACGATTTGCGGATTTAATGCAGCTAAAGCTTCACCTTCTTTTACCATTCCGTCAAAATCTGTAGAAATTACCTCAGCAGAAACATCACCTTCTACCAATTCGCAAATTGCTTTGTAGTGGTTAATAATATTCGCTTCTCCTGTAATTCCTTCTTTTGCCATTAAAGACGGATTTGTGGTTACACCATCTAAAATACCTAAAGCTTGCGCTTCTTTAATTTGCTCTAAATTAGCTGTATCTATAAAAAATTTCATTTATATATGTGTTATGTAGTTGTGTATATTTTTGTTTAAAAACCTGCTTTTTAAAGCATTGCAAATTTACAATTTATAATGATTCATTAATAGTTTTTCGTAAACTTTATCTGGTAAAACTCTTTTTAAAATTACCGAAAACTTCTCCATAAATCCACCCACTTTATAATGAATCTTCGGATTGCTTTTTTCTATAATTTGATGCATTGCTTTCGCCATTACCTCCGGATCCATTCCTGAATTTACATGACCATCCATCAACGCTAAGTTTTCAGCATATTTTTCTTTATATGCCGAATTTTCAAAAACTGGTGTATGGTATCTACCAGAAGCAATGTTGGTAGCAAAATCTCCTGGAGCAACATTTATCATCTTAACACCAAAACTTTTAACCTCCATACTTAATGCTTCAGTTACCAATTCTAAAGCTCCTTTACTTGCTGAATAAATTCCTCTAAAAGGTAATCCCATATAACCTGCTATGGAAGTTACATTTACAATTACACCTGTTTTTTGCTTGCGCATTTGTGGCAATACTGCTTTAATAACATCAATAACGCCGAAAAAATTGGTATTAAAATTGTCTCTCATTTCATCAGTTGGAGTGTCTTCTATCGACCCTGTAATTCCTTTTCCTGCATTGTTAATTAACACATCAATTTTACCTTCTTTTTGTATTATTTTAGCAATTGCAGCTTGTATTGTTTTAGCATCAGTAACATCTAAAGCAACCATATTAAAAGGTAAATTTACTTTATCAGGATTTCTACTTGTACCGTAAACACGATAATTTTTTGCATGTAAATAAGTCGCAATTGCTTTTCCTATTCCAGAAGAAGCACCTGTTATTAATATAACTTTAGACATTTTAAATAATTTTAAGCAAATATCTTAAAGTTCATCGCAATAAAAAAAGAGTTTAATCACTTATATTAGCCATATATTGTAAGAACACAATCATTATGAGTAAGAAATCAATTTTTAGTATTTTATTTTTTCTAATTAGTTTTAGTCTTTTAGCACAAACATCTTTGTTTGACCACTCTAAAACCTTTACAAAACAAGACTCTTTACGAGGATCTATTACTCCTGAAAGAATTTGGTGGGATTTAATCTACTATCATTTAGATATTACGGTAAATCCGGATAAAAAATTTATCAACGGAAAAAATACCGTACAATACAAAGTTTTAAAACCTCATAATGTTTTACAAATTGATTTGCAGGCTCCTTTAAAAATTACCAAAGTCATCCAAAACGGAAAAAAATTGAAAGTAATTTCAGATGGAAATGCGCATTTTATTCAGTTAAAAGCGCTTCAAAAAGTCGGAAGTATAAATTCGTTAGATGTGTATTACGAAGGACATCCAAAAGAAGCTATTCGCGCTCCTTGGGATGGCGGGTTTTCGTGGAAAAAAGACAATAACGGAAATCATTTTGCAGCAACTTCTTGCCAAGGTTTAGGCGCTAGTGTTTGGTGGCCAAATAAAGACCATATGTATGACGAAGTAGATAGTATGGCAATTAGCGTACGTGTTCCTAAAAACTTAATGAATATTTCTAACGGAAAATTACGTAGAGTAGAACAACATAAAGACAATACAACAACGTATCATTGGTTTGTAAATAATCCGATTAATAATTACGGAGTAAATGTAAATATTGGTGACTATGTACATTTTTCTGAAAAATATAATGGTGAAGATGGTGAATTAGATATGGATTATTATGTATTGCGTGATAATTTAGAAAAAGCAAAAAAGCAATTTAAAGATGCGCCAAAAATGATGAAAGCTTTTGAGCATTGGTTTGGAAAATATCCTTTTTATGAAGACGGATTTAAACTTGTAGAGGCTCCGTATTTAGGTATGGAACACCAAAGTTCTGTTACCTACGGAAATCAATATATGAACGGATACTTAGGCAGAGATTTATCTGGAACTGGTTGGGGTTTAAAATTCGATTTTATTATTATTCACGAATCGGGGCACGAATGGTTTGCTAATAACATTACCAATATTGATATTGCTGATATGTGGATTCATGAAAGTTTTACTGCCTATTCAGAAAACCTGTTTTTAGATTATTACTACGGTAAAAAAGCATCTGCTGAATACGTAATTGGTACTCGTAGAAGTATTCAAAATGATATTCCTATTATTGGGCAATATGATGTAAATAGCGAAGGCTCTGGCGATATGTATTACAAAGGAGCAAATATGCTACATACTATTAGAACTTTAATTGATAATGATAAAAAATGGCGACAAATTTTACGTGGATTAAACAAAGTCTTTTATCACAAAACAGTAAATACCAAACAAGTTGAAAACTATATTTCACAACAATCTGGAATTGATTTAACCAAGGTTTTCGATCAGTATTTACGTACTGTTAAAATTCCTGTTTTCGAGTATAAAATAAAAAACAACCAACTTTCTTATCGTTGGAACAACGTAATTAATGGTTTTAAAATGTCTTTAACTATTTTTGTTGATAATAAAAAACAACAGTTAAATCCGACTGAAAAATGGCAAACGATTAACGTTAATTCTACTAAAATTAAAGTAGATAAAAACTTTTATGTAAATAATAAAAATGTAAATTAAACTATTTTGAAAAAACTATTCTTTTTACTGATACTCACCCAACTTTCATTACATTCTCAAAATGTTTTGTTTGTAGGCAACAGCTTAACATACGCTAACAACATGCCTAAAACATTAGAATATATTGGCAAAAAACAAGGAGTATCAATAAAAACAAAGAGCTTATGTTTTCCTAATTACGCTATTATTGATCATATAAATGAAGGAAAACTTCAAAGATTATTAGCAAAAAAGAAGTTCGATTATTTAATAATTCAGCAAGGTCCATCATCTCAATCAGAAGGAAAAAGAATGTTAATTGAAGATGGTGATAAAATAAAAAAACTTTGTAGTAGCCATAATATAAAGTTAGGCTACTTTATGGTTTGGCCTTCAAAACGCTATTATCATACTTTTAATAAAGTTATTGAAAATCATAAAATAGCAGCAGCCAAAAATAACGCTATACTTTTTCCTGTTGGCGAAATCTGGAAAGAATACAATTTAGATAAAACCTTATATAACTTATATGATTACGATAATTTTCACCCATCAAAAGCTGGAAGTTTTTTAGCTGCTTTAACTATTTTTCATCAATTACATCCAACTAAAAAACTTCAGCAATTATCATTTAAAGACTATAAAAAATGGACAACTAATAAAAAGTCATTCTTAAAAATGATTCAGTTAGTTGAAAATCATTAGCTTTCTAAAAACTAAACTACATCTTTAATAAACTCATATTCAATTTCTGAATAATTAGAAATTACTTTTTGAGCTAACGAATAATCTTGTGCTTTAGAGTGTTCACTTTTATAAGCTACACAATAAATTCCGCCATCAAAAGCTGCTCTAATTCCGTTGGTAGAATCTTCAATTACCAAACATTCTTTCTTATCAAAACCAGCAATTTCAGCTGCTTTTATAAAAATTTCAGGGTGTGGTTTTGACGCCTTTAAATCGGCACCGCTAATTTTACCTTTAAAATATTGATTTAAATCAAACTTATTAAAAACGTTATTAATAGTTACCATTGAAGCTGATGATGCTAAAACCAACGTAACCCCGTTTGTGTAATAATTTTTAATTAGATCTAAAACTCCGTCTAACAATTGCAAATCATTATCATCAGAAAAAAAGAGCTCTTTAAAAAAAGCTCTTTTATAAGCAACTAACTCTGTAGCTGCTATTGATAAATTAAAAGTATTTACTAAATCTTTACAAATTTCAATTGTTGATTGCCCTGTGTACGCATTATATTGTTCTTGAGAAACGTTAATACCTACTTTAGCAAACATTAAAAAATATGCTTGTTTGTGTAACGGTTCAGTGTCTACAATTACACCATCCATGTCGAATAAAACTGCTTTTAAAGCCATTGTTTTTAGTTTGTGTTGTGTTACAAAAGTAAACAATTGCCTTTAGAGAAGGTGATTATTTTGCTTCACATTTACTCAATACTTCTTCTGCTCTTTTTAACAAAAACGTAGGATAAAACTTTGTTGTTATTTTTTCTTTCTTACTTAAGGCAATTGCCTTTTTTACATCTTTACAAAAAGGTGCTGTAGACTGTCCGAAAAAACGAGCTGTACCTATATCGTTTTCTGCTTTACTTAATATAACTCTTGGATTGTTAGGCGCTATTTTTAACGCTTTTGCATACAAAGCTGTATTTTTTATAGACATTGACATTCCGTATTTTTGACCATCAAAAGCAATATAGCCTACATTTAACAAAGCTTGCGTAATTAATATCTCTGGATTGTTTGGTGAATTTGCTGTTGCTAAATCTAAGAATTCTTGCGCTTTATTTAATTTTGCTTTTAAAACAGCTTCTTCTTTTATTTGAAAACTTTCTAAAATTTGAATTGTTGCTGCATAAAATGGTGGTAACCAGTTCTCTTTTTCTGCCTTTGAAATGCGCTCAAACAATTGTCCTGCTTCAGTACTTTTATTCGCGCTCCAAAGTTCAAAAGCTTTATTCATTCCCTTTTCATAATTACTTTGAGCCGAAATATTTAATGCAAATATGACTACAATTAATGTGATTACTTTTTTCATACTATTTATTTTATGTTGATTTTTAATTTTATGTTCTTAGTTACGTTAAACTTCGCATCCTTATATTTTGGAGGTCCCATAAATGCTTTAGCATTATTAGATATTCCTACGGGTTCTTTTGGTATTCCTAAAAAATTAGTGTCCATTTTTTTATTATCATTTGCATCATGATAAACAGATATAGCGTAAATACCTGAACGAACATCATTAAAAACTACCATTGCTTTTTTGCCTATTACTTTTACAGTCGCTTTTTTAAAAGGTGTCTTTAAAAAACTTTCTTTAGTATTATATACCGCAACAAATACATCTCCTTTATTTGATTTTATTCCTTCAAAATTTAAAGTTATTGTATGTTTTTCTTGTGAAAAAACACTAGTTATTCCGCTTAAAATAATTAGGAGCGTTATTATTGATTTTTGCATATTATTTTTTTTAACACTTCAAATATCACTACTTTTCATCTATTTATATAAAAAACAATACCCAATTGTTCTTTTTTGTAACTCAATTGTATTTTACCGTTGTTTTAGTCAAAACAAACTATAAATTATCTAATTGATTATCTTTTTTGTTATCGCTAATTGTCCAGAAAAAACCTACAAAGAAAAATCGATCTGCATTAGGTGTAATTGCTTGCCTATTAAAAACACCGTTCATATTTGGCGTATTTTTATAATTGTATCCAAATACATTTTGAGTTCCTAAAACATTGTTTACTGAGAAATACAATATTTTTTGTTGACTAATTAAATACGCCCAGTTTACACTTACCGAATTGTAGTTTTGAGTTTTACTATTTAAAAACCCTGTTTTATTAGGATTAGTATAATTTCTACCAGAAGCAAAATTATAACTCAACCCTACCTGACTTTTCCAATCGGTTATAAAATGTTTTGCCACTACCGATAAATTATGTGCTGATGCAAAATTTGGAGTAGCCTTTGTTGGATAATTTTTATAATCTCTTTCGGTGTCTAAAAACGAATATGAAATCCAATAATCCGTGTTTTTTATGCTCTTATTATCTCTCCAAAAAACATCAATTCCTTGTGCATAGCCTGTTCCTAAATTTGAATAACTAGAAGTTGGTAAAAAAACATCAGTATTGTACTTTACTAAGTTTTGATAATTTTTATAATAAGCCTCAATTCTAAAAATTTGTTTGTTTTTTACATATTGATAATTCGCAATAAAATGAGAAGTATTTTCAGCTTTAAAATTGGTGTTAAACTTTAAATAATCATTTTTAGGGTTTTGAAAAAAACGTCCATAAGCAAATGAAAATTGTGTGTTTTTACCAGATTTATAAGCAATAGAAGCTCTTGGAGAAACTGTAAACTCATTTAATAATTCAGAGTATTCACCACGAAACCCAACTTTTGAAGCTAACTTTTTAGAGAAAAAAATATCTGCTTCTACATAACTAGCAAAAATATTATTATCAAATCCATACTCTAACTTCGGATTACCTACACTCTTATAATTTTCATTAAAATCAGTCATAAAATATTCTGCTCCAAAATTTAATTTAAATCGATTTGTAAAACGTTTCTTCACCGCCACTTTTACATGCGCCGAATTTTCATCAGCAGTAACCTTATCATCTATAATTTTATTATCAGAATAATCGTTCGTAAAACTTACACCTGTTGCAATTTTCCATCCATCTCCAAAACTATTTTTATAGGAAGTATTAAAATATAAGTTTCTGTTTTTCAACCCAAACCTTACACCTTCGTCATAATTTATATCTTCTTGCGTTAAATCAAAATCAGTATAACTAAAAGCTCCATATACTTTTAACATTGATTCATTTTTAAACTTAAACCGATATACTGCCTCTCCACTTAGCGCTTGTATAGGTTTATGCCATTGATTATTATCAGGAAAAGCAGCTTGATACGGCGATAAGTTTACATACGAAGCGTTTACACTTAAAGAGTTTTTACCAAAAACCTGGGTATTTCCAACACCCAAACCAACGGTCATAAAAGATAAATCTGTTTTTTCTTCAACCATTTCATCCGTAGTATTCAATAATAAAACACTAGATAGTGCTTGTCCGTACTCCGCCGAATATCCTCCTGTAGAAAAAGTAATTCCTTTAAATAAAAATGGCGAAAATCGTCCGCGAGTTGGAATGTTATTTGCAGACGGAGTGTAAGGTGTAAACACTCTTATTCCGTCTACAAAAATCTGTGTTTCTTCGGCTTCTCCACCACGAACAAACAACCTACCGTCTTCATTAACTGCAGAGGTACCTGGTAAAGTTTGCAAAGCACCAACAAAATCGCCCAAAGCACTTGCCGTTGTTACGATATCCAGAGGTTTTAAAGCGGTAACTTTTGCGTTATCTCCTGCTTCAAAAGTACCTGCATTTATTGTAACTGCATCCAATGTATTAACATCATCTCTTAATTTTATTTTCAAATTATTTAGCGTTAAAACATCCGCAGTTTTTAAAAATGTTTCGAAAGAAATAAAAGAAATCACCAATGTTTTTGTTCCTTTTGCTGATGTTGTAAAAGAAAAAACACCTTTTTTATCAGTCGATGTTCCATCATAAGTTCCATCTAAATACACATTTGCTCCTTCAATAGGCATCCCTTTTTCATCTGTTACAACTCCTGATATGGTTATTTGTGCCATTAAATAGCCTTTAATAAATAGGCATAAAATAAATATTATTCGTTTCATTTTTTATTTTTTTTGATGACACAAAACTGCGTTCTTTTTAAAATTTAACACAAAAAGAAATACTGAGTTGTATAAAATTAAAGACGAATTGTTTTTTACTATAATTTATAATTACTTATTAATGTTTTACCTAAAACACATATACATTCTTTTACAAATCTTGCTAAATTTTAAAGCTAAAAAAGAAGTAATTATTTGATAAAACTGTATTTTTACATTGTTTAAACAACCTTTATGTCACACGATTTAAGCGATTATAGAAAATCATACGAAAAGCAAGAATTATTAAAAGAAAATTGCCCAGAAAACCCAATTGAACTTTTTAGAGATTGGTTTTTTGATGCGGATGCTTCTGAAATGGTTGACGAAGCAAATGCGATGAGTGTTGCCTCAATAGGTTTAGACGGTTTTCCTAAAAACAGGATTGTTTTATTAAAAAAATATACTTGGGAAGGCTTTATTTTTTACACGAATTATAATTCTGAAAAAGGAAAAGCCATTCTAAAAAACAACAATGTATGTTTGTCTTTTTTTTGGGCTGGTTTAGAACGACAAATAATTATAAAAGGAAATGCTGAAAAACTTCCTAAAAATTTGTCTGATGGTTATTTTGAATCAAGACCAGACGGAAGTAAATTAGGTGCTTGGGCCTCTAACCAAAGCGAAATTGTTGCCTCTCGCGAAGAGTTAGATCAGCAACTAAAAAAAACTGAAGAAAGTTTTAACGGAAAAGAAATTACGCGTCCACCACATTGGGGAGGTTTTATTGTAAAACCAATTTCGATTGAATTTTGGCAAGGTCGTCCTAACAGAATGCACGATCGTATAAGGTACACATTGCAAAAAGATTTTTCTTGGAAACTTGACCGTTTAGCTCCTTAGTTTTATATTTACATAGCTTTAAAAAATTACATGAAAACACTTTATATCGTTCGTCACGCAAAATCTTCTTGGAAATACGAAAGCATTGAAGATATCGACAGGCCATTAAAAGAGCGTGGAATAAAAGATGCACATCTTTTATCTAAACATTTATCTAAAGAAATTAACAAACCTGATGTTTTTATTTCAAGTAGTGCAAACAGAGCTTTGCATACAGCTGTTATTTTTTGCGAAAACTTTAAATATCCGCTTTCAAACTTAAAAATAAAACGACAATTATATAGTTTTAGCGATGGTTACTTGGTTAAAACTGTTAAAGCTTTAGATGATAGTTTTGATAGTGCTATTATTTTTAGTCACGATCATGGAATTAACAGTTTTGTAAATAAATTTGGCGATAAACCAATAGCTCATGTTACCACTTGTGGTGTTATCGGTATTCAGTTTAAAGAAAAACATTGGAAAAATATAAAAAAAGGAAGTACATCTTTAGTTGAATTTCCTAAAAACCATAGATAAATCTATATATTTTGAAAATAAAAAAATACGGTGCTATAGATATAGGTTCAAATGCAGTGCGACTATTAGTTGCCAATGTTATTGAAGAAAAAAATAAAGAACCTCAATTTAAAAAATCTTCATTAGTTCGAGTTCCTATTCGTTTAGGTGCCGATGCTTTTGTTACCGGAACGATATCAAAAGAGAATACAAATAGAATGATTGATGCTATGCAAGCTTTTAAATTAATAATGAAAGTGCATGGTGTTGAAAGATACAAAGCCTGTGCTACTTCTGCAATGCGAGAGGCTAGTAACGGAGCCGAAGTAATACAGAATATATTAGAAAAAACTGAAATAGAAATTGATATTATTGATGGTAAAAAAGAAGCTGCAATTATATTTGCAACTGATTTAAATGAGTTGATAGAATCGGACTTAACCTACCTTTATGTTGATGTTGGTGGTGGTAGTACAGAGTTTACCTTGTTTTCTAAAGGTAGAATTGTAAAATCTAAATCTTTTAAAATAGGTACTGTACGATTAATCAATAATAAAAAATCTGAAAACAAAGCCATTTTTAAAGAAGTACAAGAATGGATTGAAGAAAACACCAAAATATACAAACGTATTTCTTTAATTGGTTCGGGAGGAAACATTAATAAATTGTTTAAAATGTCTGGTAGAGATGTTGGTAAACCGATATCATACATTTACTTGAATGCCCAATATCAGTTCTTAAAAAAGATGAGTTATAAAGAACGAATCTCTGAATTAAGTTTAAACCCCGATAGAGCCGATGTTATTGTTCCTGCTACCAAAATTTATCTTTCTGCAATGAAATGGAGTGGAGCTCGTAAAATATTTGTTCCAAAAATAGGATTGTCTGATGGAATTATTAAAAGCCTATATTTTAACAAATTATAGCTTTCAAACACTTAAAAAAGGCTATCCAAAAACTTTATTTTTTAGATAGCCTTTTTTTTAAAACTTGTTTTAAAAATATTACTTAACTAAATTAATTTTTAATTTAAGTTCTTTTTCTAACCAACTTTTTAATTCTTTTTCTTTTTTTACAATAACTGAATCGGCTATTTTTTTACTCCAAATAACTGAAAGTTCCGGAATTGTATCAACTTTAATAAAATCTTTAGATGATAATTTATTAGAAAAACTAATCGCCTTAATATCGTTAAACCTAATTTTTGCTTCTTTACTTATTTTACTAAAAGGAATTGAGTTTTTATCTCTATCTAAATTATCTTGCTCAATTCTTTCATTTAAACTAGATATCGTTGTTTTAAGATCTTCAATTTCTTTATGCAACCCTTTTATAACATTATCTTTTTCATCTAATCCTTTAATGGCTCTATCATAAGCATCAACAACTCTATCTACACTACGCGCTTTGTTTTCGTTAATTAATAACTCATACGAATCTATTCTTTTATAAGACTTTAATTCGTTTCTTAAAAAAGTTTCCGTAGCATCGGTAACATCTCCGTTAAAAAATAAGTTGATTTTTTTATTTTCAAAACTTATACTTTCTCTTTGCAACCATAAATCTTTATTTGCCGCTATTTCATCTTTTAAAAACTTTTTATAATTTGCTTTTGTAACGCTTTCTTTATACACACCTACAAATATATAAATCGCTGGTATCATAACCATTACAGCTATAAAAGACACTAATTTTGCTATTTTTTTTCTTTTAGCTGAATTTACATAACGAATCATTGTAAACCCTAACAATTTTAACACAATAAAAGTTGCCAATGCGATGAAAATAATATTAATGGTAAACAAATACATGGCACCAAAAAAGTACTCTAAATTACCAATTGCTAATCCATAACCTGCCGTACATAATGGCGGCATTAAGGCAGTAGCAATCGCTACTCCAAAAATTACTGAAGCAATTGTTCCTTTTTTAGTTCTTGCAATTATTAATGCCAATCCGCCAAAAAAAGCAATTAATACATCTCTAATATCTGGTCGAGTACGACCTAATAATTCTGAAGTTTCTTCACGAAGTGGAAATAGAAAAAAGAATAAAAAAGCGGTTAAAAAACTTAACACAATCATTGTAGTTAAGTTGATGATAGATTTACGTAAAGTATCAATATCATTAATTGCCACCGACATTCCGATTCCTAAAATAGGACCCATTAATGGCGAAATTAACATGGCTCCAATAACTACAGCTGTTGAATTTGCATTTAAACCGATTGATGCCACAAATATTGAACAAATTAAAATCCATGCTGTTGCTCCTTTAAACGGAATATCATTTTTTATGGCTTCAATCGTAGCTTCTTGATCTGTATCCTCTCTAAAATCAAGTAATTCAATAACAAATTTCCTTATTTTATCCCAAAGTCCTTTTGCATCTTTTTTAATTTCTTGTTTTGATTGCTCTACTGTTTCTTCATTATTATTTTGCTCTTCCATATAAATTTAATGCTTTTTACAACTTGCGAAAGATACAAAATTTGCTTTTTACTAGATAAAACAAAAGGCTTAAAAGAGATTTTTTTAAGCCTTTTAAACAAAATTGTATCTTTTTAATTTAAGTTTAATTTCTTTTTTAAATTACTTGAAACAGCTTCTTTATGTAATAAAACCGAAATAGTTTTTAATTTAAAATACGAAACAGACATATACACATATCCTTTATTTCCTTGATTTGTTCCCCAAGAATTTTTTACTTTAAAATATTCATTTCCTTTTTGATCCTTTACCAAACCTACAATATGCATTAAATGATCGTCCGTAGTATTAAAATTTTCAAATTCAGATTGACGCAAACTAGCAGTAATTTTCTTTTCTTTTACAATCTCTGTCAATCCTTTTTCGTTTTCTAAACTGCTTGCAGGTATAAATGCTACCCCGTTTTTTGAAGAAAATGTTTTTTCTGAAACATCACAATCCAACTCAACAGTATATCCTTTTTTAACTGCATCTTTTGTTACCGAAACCAATTCATCTAACGACACATTATAAAACGATCCGTTCGAAAAGTTATCTGGAATATTTAAAATAAAATCATCATATACTTTAGCATGCATAAAAGAGGTTAAACTGATATAATTAGATGGATTTATTTTTACATAATCAGCAAAACTTTTTGGAGTATATTTTTTCCCTTCAAATTCAAATTCATTTTTATTCTCTCCCAAATAAACATCCAAAACACTTTCTATTGCTTGCTTCCACTTTGGACTTAATTCTTTTGCTGGATTTTTAATATACGTATTTAACATTGCTTTTAAAACAGCTACAACTTCTGCGTGATTATGTTTTTCTTGCCCTACTGATAATCCAGAAAAAACGTGCTCAGGTACTAAACCATAATTAGCAACCGAATTAATAACATCGTGCCCTAATCCTCCTTCACTAAATTGTGCTTTTCCTTGACGATACAAATAATTACTAGCTTTATCAGCATATGTATTTCGTACGGTATACATTTCTGATAAATCAATATTTTTACCTGTTAATCGTATAATTTCAGATTCTAAAAAAGATGTTGTTGAAAAACTCCAACAAGTACCTGTTCGTCCTTGACTCTTTACTTGTGTATTCTCTATGTCTTTTATTGTTTTAAACTCATATTTTTGAGCTCTTATCGAACCAATTGTTAAAAAACTAAAAGCGGCACCAATCAATATTTTTTTCATGAGATAAATTTTATTTCAATCAGCAATTTACTTTTTTTAAAATAACATTAAAAATTTAAAAACATAAAAAACCTCAATCTTAAAAAAGATTGAGGTTTTTGTGGGGAGAGCAGGATTCGAACCTGCGAAGTCGTAAGACAACGGAGTTACAGTCCGTCCCAGTTGGCCGCTTTGGTATCTCCCCAAAGCTTTAGAAAAAAAAAAAAGCTTTTCTTAATTAAGAAAAGCTTTTTGTGACCGGGCTGGGGCTCGAACCCAGGACCCTCTCCTTAAAAGGGAGATGCTCTACCAACTGAGCTACCAGGTCATTATTTTTCTCCTTAGCGGGTGCAAATATAAGAGGTATTTTTAAACCTACAAACTTTTTTATCAAAAAAATAATAGTAAAAAAGTATATCTTCTTTAAATCAAACTTTTAACTTAAACACCCCTTATTTTGTAAAAATAAAAACCTCAATCTTAAAAAAGATTGAGGTTTTTGTGGGGAGAGCAGGATTCGAACCTGCGAAGTCGTAAGACAACGGAGTTACAGTCCGTCCCAGTTGGCCGCTTTGGTATCTCCCCAAAGCTTTAGAAAAAAATAAAGCTTTTCTTAATTAAGAAAAGCTTTTTGTGACCGGGCTGGGGCTCGAACCCAGGACCCTCTCCTTAAAAGGGAGATGCTCTACCAACTGAGCTACCAGGTCATTATTTTTCTCCTTAGCGGGTGCAAATATACATTCCTTTTTTACTTTTACAAAGTATTTTTATCAAAAAAAACATCAATTTATATTCAATTATTTTAGCAACTTGTTTTACAATAAGTTACCTGTAAATTTATTTTTCAGATAAATACGCTTGACGAACTTTTTTAAATAAATTAGACGAATACACAAAATTAACTACCGCTTCGTTATCGGTTTTAAAAATTTCTTTATGCGATCCTTCCCATGCTTTTTTTCCGTTTTTAAGAAAAACAATCTTATCTCCTATTTCCATTACTGAATTCATATCATGTGTATTAATAACGGTTGTTATTTTATACTCATCAGTAATTTCTTGTATTAAATTATCTATTACAATTGATGTTTGCGGATCTAACCCAGAATTAGGCTCGTCACAAAATAAATATTTAGGATTCATAACAATTGCTCGTGCAATAGCTACCCTTTTTTGCATTCCTCCTGATAATTCTGCTGGAAATTTTTTGTTAGAATTTTCTAAATTTACTCTTTTTAAAACAAAGTTCACTCTATCTAACATTTCGTTGATAGGTTGTTTTGTAAACATTTTTAGCGGAAACATTACGTTTTCTTCAACTGTTTGCGAATCAAACAAAGCACTTCCTTGAAAAACCATTCCTAATTCTTTACGAAAATTTCTTCTATCATCAATATTCATTTCGGTATTTACACGACCATCGTAAACAATATTTCCTTGCTCAGGAGTATGTAAACCTATTAACGATTTTAAAAAAACGGTTTTACCCGAACCACTTTGCCCTATAATTAAGCTTGTTTCTCCAGGTAAAAAAGAAGTGGTAATTCCTTTTAAAATTTCATTTCCATTAAAACCTTTATGTAAATTATTTACTTCTATCATTTATGTTAACAACATTTGAGTTAATAAATAATTAGCGATTACAATAAGCACGGTTGTCCAAACTACTGATTGCGTACTTGCTTTTCCCACTTCTAACGAACCTCCTTTTACATAATAACCATGATATGAAGGTACTGTTGCTATTATAAAAGCAAAAACTAACGTTTTTACAATTGCATAGGTTAGTAAAAAGGGATCAAACTCCATTTGCACACCTGTTATAAAATCGGTTCCTGAAAACAAACCCGAGAGTACTCCGGCTACCCATCCTCCAAAAATCCCTAAAAACATTCCAAGAACTATTAAAAACGGATAAAAGAACACCGTTGCTATTATTTTAGGCAACACTAGGTAGTTTAACGAGTTAATACCCATAACCTCTAAAGCATCTATTTGCTCTGTAACTCGCATTGACCCAATACTAGAAGTAATATACGACCCAACTTTTCCTGCTAAAATAATTGAACAGAAAGTTGGCGCAAATTCTAAAATAACCGAACGTTTAGCCGCAAAACCTATTAATGATTTTGGTATAAAAGGGCTTTCTAAATTTAAAGCGGTTTGTAAAGCAATTACACCTCCAATAAAAAACGAAATAAAAGCAATAATCCCTAACGATTTAAGCCCTAATTCATCTATTTCTCTAAACAAAGCTTCACGAAAAACACGCGCACGTTGCGGTTTTGTAAAAACCTGCTTTAGCATTGCAAAATACTTACCTACATGTTCAATATAGTTCATTAAACTAATCTATTTTTCTTTTTGCTAAAGTATTAAAAAACCATTAACTCTTTGCTTTATTATCGGTTTTAGTGTCCATTTACTTACCTTTGATTTTATAATTTTTAAAATTTAAAATGAAAAAAATAGTATCTATAGCACTTTTAGCTATCATATGTTTGTGTAGTTTTATACCAAACCCTAAAAAAAACATTAAAAAACCCAAGTTAGTTGTTGGTATTGTCATAGACCAAATGCGTTATGATTACCTTACTAGATTTGCCAATAAATATGGTAACGACGGATTTAAACGTTTATTAAACAATGGTTTTTCTCTTGAAAACGCACACTATAACTATATACCTACTTACACCGCAGTTGGTCATGCATCTATTTACACTGGTACCACTCCTGTAAACCATGCAATAATTAGCAATAATTGGTATGACAAATTCTTAAAAAAATCTATTTATTGTGTTGATGACAGCAATTACAACACTGTTGGAAACAATGGTAAAGGCGGTAAAAAATCACCTAACAGAATGTTAACCACAACCGTTACCGATCAATTAAGGTTAGCGCAAAATATGAACGGAAAAACAATAGGAATTGCTATTAAAGACCGTTCGGCTATTTTACCTGCAGGTCATGCTGCGAATGCTGCTTATTGGTTTGATGGAGGCAGTAAGGGAGACTGGATTACCTCATCATATTATATGAATGAATTACCTGGTTGGGTTAAAAAGTTTAACGATTCTAAAATTGTAGATAATTATTTAAAACATCCTTGGAAAACACTTTACAATATTAACACATATACCGAAAGTATTGCTGATGACAATAATTTTGAAGAACCTTTTATGGGTGAAGAAAAACCTATTTTTCCTCACAACATTCCTAAATTAAGAAGTAAAAACAATAATTATAGCATTATAAAAGCAATACCTGCTGGTAATTCTTTAACTACCGACTTTGCTAAAGCTACCATTATTGGAGAAAATTTAGGAAAATCAGCATATACCGATTTCTTAGCAGTAAGTTACTCGTCTACAGATTATGTAGGGCATCAATTTGGAGTTGCATCAAAAGAAATTGAAGACACTTACTTACGTTTAGATAAAGATTTGGCTAATTTATTTCAGTTTTTAGACAAACAAGTTGGCGAAGGTAATTACACCTTATTTTTAACTGCAGATCATGCTGCTGTTCAAGTTCCGGCTTACTTACAATCAGTTAAAATTCCTGCAAATTATTTTAGTTATAAAAAATTTAAAGAATTTGTAAATAATATTACTTTAAAATATTTTAAGTCAGATGCTTTGGTTGAAAACATTTCTAACTTTCAAATTTTCTTAAACAAAGAAAAAATTGAAGCGTTAAATTTAAACACCAATACGGTTGCTCAAAAAATAGCAGATGAAGTTATTAATTACAAAAACATATACAAATCTGTTACCGCAAGAACTTTACAAACCACAACTTTTACAACAGGTATTTTAAACTCGTTACAAAACGGTTATAATCAAAAATTTTCTGGTGATGTATTATTAATTCCAGATCCATCAACATTAAGTACATATTATAAAGATGGAGGAACATCTCACGGATCTGGGTATTCTTACGATACACATATTCCAATAATTTTTTATGGTAACGGAATTAAAAAAGGGACTTCAAAAAAGAAATACGAAATTGTTGATATTGCTCCTACAATTTCTAATTTACTTCAAATTGAATTTCCTAACGGTACAACAGGAAAAATTATAGAAGAAGTTTTAAACTAAAAAAGGCGCTCATTGAGCGCCTCTTGTACTCTTTTTAGAATACACAAAGGGGAGTTACTTATATCTATTATTTTTTTTAACCTTACAATATACTTTACTCGTTTTTTTAGTTGAAAAACTAAACATTAAATTATATGTAAAAATTATAAATACTATTAAAAAAAGGTAAATCATATTGCTATAAAATTGTTTTCTAATTAGTTAGACACACCTTTTTTTAATAAGTCACATTTTATTTCGGGTTGTTTAAAATTATTAGCGCTGCAATTACTCCTGGTACCCAACCACAAAGGGTTAACAAAAAAACAATTACAATAGAACCGCATCCTTTACCAATTACTGCTAAAGGAGGAAAGAAAATTGCTAGTAAGACTCTTAATAAACTCATTCGTTTTTTTTATGTAGATTAATATATTATAAAGACGCGTATTTTTATGTTTTGTTACAATTAACAATCGCTTAAAACTAAAAAACCACAAAGTAAAACACTTTGTGGTTTTTTAATATTTATTAATTACGACTACATCAGTTTACCAAAGAAAATAGCGTTCATTAACAACTTATTTGTTCCAAACCAAAAGGCCCTAAAATTGGTATTATCAGTAAAAACAAGTACTCTTCCTGATCCTAATCTACCAACTTTAAACGGAACCGTATTTTTTAATTCTTTTAAATTCTCTTCTGATATATAACCACTTAACAATGGATTATTAGTGTATTGAATCGGATTGTTATAGCTTTTTTTATCTGATTGAATAAACTGACGCGTATTTCTAAACAATGCAACTTTATCGTTTTTATACCCAAAATTAATAGGATGTGAACGGTCAATTTTTGCTTCAAAAATTGCGCCACCTATTACCTGTGCTCCAGATTGTAACGATTTATTTTCAAACGATACATTTTCTATCGAATCGCTTTTTGCTTTGTTAAATTTTAAATTGATAAACTTTTTATTAGACAACCAATTCACAGCATTTCTATACCCAATTAAAACACCTCCGTTACGAACCCAGGTTTTCAACTTACTTTCTAAATTTTTATGTATCGAATAACTATTTGGCACAACAATAGTTGTGTATTTACTCAAATTAACTCGTGCTGCATACGAAACATCTAACTTGGTTAATTTCATATTAAAACGCTGATCTAACAAATGCCAAATTTCGCCAGCATCGTAACTCGTCATTCCGTTACCTACTAACATTGCTACTTTTTGCGGTTTTACTGCTCTAAAATTTCTACTTCCTAAATCAATTCCATCATTTAAACCTGTATCAACTCCTTTTATTTCAAGATGATTTTCAATTGCTACTTTATTTAAAAATTGATACAATGCGGTTCCTTTTAATTTTTGATTTTGAGCTGGAATAAAAATAGATCCATAATCAAACGATTTTCCCGAATTTTTAAATTGCTTCATCGCAACTTTAGCTCTCAACCCGTTATTTAAAATCGTATTTAATGCCTTTGGGCTTTCATATTCGTTCCAAGAAAACAAATAACCAACCGTGCTTTGCTTATTTATATTTCCATCTTTTTTCTTTAAATTAACAACTTCTAATCCTGCTTTAGAAAGGGATACATTATCTGCAAAATCAACACCAAAAGCATGATTAAATGTCCATGCAGAAACATCGTAAAACAAACTATCTTTAAAAGTGGTACGAACATCAAACATTGCTTTTACTAAGCGATTATTTTTCTGATTCATTGGCACAACGTAACTGTACCCTTTTTTAAATTGTTTTCCTTTTGATGTAAAATCAGCTTTTAATTCGTGAAATTTAATTTGATGCTTTTTTAAAACTTTAGCTAAATGGTAAGTTTTTACAGCATCTTTTTCATCACCAAAAACAATTGCTTTATTTTCTGATAAATCGCGCGATTTTTGATAAAAACCTTGCTGATATTTTAAGATTTTAACACGCATATTTTTTGCAGCTTCTAGCGTTGATAAAGTTGCTGTAAATTGATTGCGAATAGTAAACGGAAAAGTTAAAATTCCGTTTTCACTTTCCTGTGCATGACCACGAGAACTTCCTTGCTCGAATAAAATTCCGATACTTCCATTAATATCTGGAAAAGTTGAACCTTTACCGTAATAAAAATCATCAAAACTTTCTTCAGAATAATAAGTAGACCCTATTTTATCAAAAGCTTTTGCATGGTATGTTGCTATTTCTTTTGTTAAATCTTGATTCATTTGTGGCGTTAACGGATTGGTTCTACTCGGAATTCCTGGTTGAAAAAAGAAGCTTGAGTTGGTTCCCATTTCATGATGATCTGTTAAAATATTTGGCAACCATTTATGAAACGATGCTATTCTTGCACTACTTTCGGGTAATTGCACAGGCAACCAATCTCTATTCATATCAAACCAATAATGATTTGTTCTTCCTCCAGGCCAAATTTCGTGATATTCTCTATCATTCGGATCAGGGTTTATATTACTTGCCTTATTGGTATTTGCCCAATATGCAAAACGCTGCAATCCGTCTGGATTTAAAGATGGATCAAACAAAATAACAGTATTATCTAATAACTCATCAATTTTTAATCCTTCGGCAGCTGCCAAATAATATGCTGATGCCAAAGCTGAATTTGTACCACTTGGTTCGTTACCATGAATTGAAAATCCTTGATAAACGACTATCGGTTGTTTAGCCACATTAACCTGAACATCATCAGTTGCTTTTATGTGCTGTTTTCTTATTTGCTCTAAATTTTGATGATTTTTAGGCGAAGTAATTGTTAGTAAAACCAATGGTCTGCCTTCGTAGGTTTTTCCTCTATCTTCAAATGAAATTCTATCAGAAGCTTTGGCCAAAACCTTCATATACTCTACTAATTTATCGTGTGTAATATGCCACTCTCCTACTTCATGCCCAATAACAGACTTTGGTGTTGGTATATTTTTATTATACGAAACATCGTTTGGTAAATAATACGATAAATTTAATTTTTGCTGTGCGAATACTGATGTTACAATTAAAATCAGCAATACTGAAAAGATTTTTTTCATTAATTATTTTGTTTGATATAACAACAAATATATTAAATCTATAAATGATATTTTAAATATTAACAAACACCATTTATTTATAATAAAAACTCTTAATCTTAGTTATTTACTACGTTTAGCTATATTTGTATAAAGCAATAGCTTTTGTTAAAAATCAACAATTTTAAGTGTGTAAAAATGAAAAGAAAAAATAAGAATCAATTATTTATCTCTATTGTAGGTACTACTATTGGTGTACTAATTGCTTTTGTATTAAACAACTGGAACATTAGTCGTATTGAAAAAAATGAAAGCGAGCGAGTTTTAGCGAATATTGTAAACGAAGTAAAACTAAACAACACCTTACTTTTAAAAAGTTATGAATCTGCAAGTAAAACAATTCCCTCTTTATCTAAGCTTGTTTTAAAATATGAAAGAGGAGAAAAATTACTGATGACTGCACAAGAAATGAAAGAATACCAAAAAGAGTTTCCTAATAAATTTTTTGTTGCTGATTCAATTAAAACTCTCACCAAAGGTGTGTGGGAATATAAAGGAAAGTACGATTTTAATCCTAATATATTTTTACACTTTAGCTTAAACGAAAGTGCTTGGAATAGTGCCATAGCTGTTGGAATATTAAATAATATTCAGTTTGATAAAATTAAACCTTTAGAGGAAGTTTACTCAATGCAAAGTCAAGTAAAAAAACAATCTGAAAAATTAATGGATGCTTTTGATATAGGAATGAAGCAATATATTAAGATTTTAAACAACCTGGTACAATACGAAAAATTACTAATTGATAAATACGAAAGGTTTATATCAAACAAAAAGTAATAAATAAACTCCATTTATACACCTTTTATTACCAATTGCACAAAACAGAAAAAAAGCACCTAAAACAACTTATTAATGTCCTAATTTTGTCCCAAGGGAAATTAATTAATTATTAAATTATGGCTAAACAATTACACAAGTGGGGACTAGGTGTTTTTAAAACTACAATGAATCAATTATCTGAACTAGGAAAAGCTGCTAGTTACGCGATAAACAACTAAATTTAAGTTTTAATTATAAGTTATAAAAAAACCAATCTGTATAGATTGGTTTTTTTAGTTTTAATCGTTACTATAACCTAAAAAACAACATTTTAAGCAATTACTTTAAAAAATTACCATCTACACAAAAAACACAACCAAACACACAAATCATTATAAAACAACTACTTAAACAACATACATTTGTACCAGGGAAATTAATTAATTATTAGATTATGGCTAAACAATTACACAAGTGGGGACTAGGTGTTTTTAAAACTACAATGAATCAATTATCTGAACTAGGAAAAGCTGCTAGTTACGCGATAAACAACTAAATTTAAGTTTTAATTATAAGTTATAAAAAAACCAATCTATACAGATTGGTTTTTTTAGTTTTAATAGAGTTTAAATCGTTACTACAACCTAAATAACAACATTTTAAGCAATTACTTTAAAAAATTACCATCTACACAAAAAACACAACCAAACACACAAAACACTATAAAACAACCACTTAAACAACATACATTTGTACCAGGGAAATTAATAAACTATTTAAAAATATTATTATGGCTAAACAATTACACAAATGGGGATTAAGTGTTTTTAAAAACTCAATAGTTCAATTATCTGAATTAGGTAAAGCGGCTAGCTTCGCTATTAACAACTAATAAGAAGTTTTAAATTTTAATCATAAAAAAAAGATCCAATCTATACAGATTGGGTCTTTTTATTTTATAGTATTAAATACTATTTACTGTAATTTCATATCAGTACTTTCAAAAATTTTATCCGCAGAACCTGCAATAAAACCTGAATATAATTCACCATTTTGCATTGAATGACGAAAAGCAAACTCGTAATAACAAGACGTAATTTCTTTTGTTGTTTCCTGAAATTTAACAGGAATACGATCTGCTAACACGCTCGATTGCTCTAAAAATTGCTCTGGCGTTCCTTTAATCTCACCTCCAGAAGCATTCATTTTAAATCCGTTATTTTTTAAAAACTCATTTACTTCTTGTAACGAACCAAACGTATCTAACTTATTTACATCAACAGTAAAGTGATTAGAACAAAACCCGTTTACATATAACCAAGCAGCATATTCAGTTTCAGCTTGTAACTTTTCATATACCTTAAAAGAAGGTTGCTCCCACAAACGTCCTTTAAAAACTAATTCGGCAGGATTTAAATTTTCTGTAGACAATCCATCAATTAAACGTTTTACCGTTTCTTGTAATTCAGCAGAAAACTCTTTGGTTTTTAACTGACTAATAAACACTCGTGGCGCATTTTTATCTGTTTTGTGCTCGTAATGTTTTGCGTACAATTTCTTTGCTTCAAAAGTATATTCGCCACATTCTTGATAACCTGCAGCTAAAAACGGAGTTGCTAACGCCTCTATATTTACTCGTTCATCATCAAAAGTTCTAAAAGCAACATGATCATTATAAACCGAATTACCTTTATCTGTAAATAAATTTTTAATTTTTTGTGCAGAAGGAGTACGCTCGGTATATTCTTTCCACAGCTTATCGAATATTTGTTCTGTTGTCATTTTTGATAAATTTTACCACAAATTAAACCATATTACTTTAAACAAACATTAAAAATAATTAACTTTACATCTTTATAGGTTATTTTATGGTAAAACTGTATAATTCACCATAAAAAAAAATCAAAATAACAGTATAACAACTAAAAAGTAGAAAATGAATAATCAATTTGATTATATAGATAAGCAAATACTACTAAAATTACGGTTAGATGCTCGTAAAGCCTATTCTAAAATAGCAGAAGAACTAAAGGTTTCTAACTCTTTAATTCATCAACGCATTAAAAAACTAACTACCGAAGGTGTTATAAAAAATGCTGAGTTTGTTTTAGAAGAAAATAAATTAGGTTACAAAACAAAATCGTACACTGGAATTCGTTTGCGTGAAGCTCGTTTTGCGAAAGATGTAATGAAAGCCTTAGAAAAAATACCAGAAATTACAGAATGTAACTTTGTTTCGGGAAATTATGCTATTTTTATCCTTATTTACGCAAAAGACAATGAACATTTACAAAAAATATTGTACGATAATGTTCATTTAATAAACGGAGTTGCAGGTACCGATACTTTTATTTGTTTCGACACTTGTTTTAAACGAAACATTCCTATTGAATAATAGCAAAATGACACAAAACACACAATTATCAACATTAGAAAAAAAATTAAAAGGCGATTTATTTTTTGATGATTTACATAAAACTTTATATGCTACAGATGCCTCTGTATATCGTAAAATTCCGTTAGCAGTAGCTTATCCGAAGGATGAAAAAGACCTTAAAATTTTAATTGATTTCGCCATTAAAAACACCGTTACTTTAATTCCTAGAACTGCAGGAACATCGCTTGCAGGGCAATGTGTTGGAGATGGAATTGTGGTTGATGTTTCTAAACATTTTACCAATATTTTAGCTTTTGATGAACAAAATAAAACCATTACGGTACAACCCGGAATTATTCGGGATGATTTAAATCGTTTTTTAAAACCTTTCGGATTATTTTTTGGTCCAAATACTTCAACTTCTAACCGTTGTATGATTGGCGGAATGGTTGGTAACAATTCTTCTGGAAGCACCTCTATTCGTTACGGAGTTACCCGTGATAAAGTTTTAAAAATTGATGGACTTTTATCTGACGGAAGTAAGGTTGTTTTTAATGAAATTACCTCGCAAGAGTTTCATCAAAAGAAAATAGAAAATTCTTTAGAAGGAACTATTTATAAAACTATTTACAACGAACTTTCATTAAAAGAAAATCAACAAGAAATACTAAACGAGTTTCCTAAAGAAAGTATCCACCGAAGAAATACAGGATACGCTGTAGATGAGTTTTTAACTTCTGATTTATTTGGAGGAAACAAGCCTACAATAAATCCTGCTAAATTTTTATCAGGAAGTGAAGGAACCTTGGTTTTTTCAACTGCCATTACTATTCAGTTAAACAACTTACCTCCTACGCAAAGTATTATGGTTTGCCCCCATTTTACCAGCGTAAACGAAAGTTTAAAAGCTACGGTAACTGCCATGAAACACAAATTATATGCTTGTGAATTAATGGATAAAGTAATTTTAGATTGCACCAAAAACAATCGCGAACAAGCTAAAAATAGGTTCTTTTTACAAGGCGATCCTGAAGCAGTTTTAATGTTAGAGGTTTCTGCCGATACTATTGAAGAAGCCGAACTACAAGCAAACAAACTAATTGAAGATTTAAAAGTTAATAACTTCGGATACCATTATCCGAAAGTTTATGGAGAAGATATTGCTAAAGTGCATTATTTACGAAAAGCCGGATTAGGTTTATTAGGTAATATTGTAGGCGATATGAAAGCTGTTGCTTGTATTGAAGATACCGCCGTTGCTTTAGAGGATTTACCCGAATATATTGAAGAATTTACCCAAATAATGGATAAATACCAGCAAAACGCGGTGTATTACGCGCATGCTGGCGCTGGTGAGTTGCACTTACGTCCGATTTTAAATTTAAAGAAAAAAGAAGATGTAGTGTTATTTAGAAAAATAACCACTGAAACCGCTGAACTTGTTAAAAAATATAAAGGTTCATTTTCTGGTGAACATGGTGACGGAATTGTACGTGCTGAGTTTATTCCGTTAATGATTGGTAATAAAAATTATGAATTATTAAGGCGAATTAAAAAAGCTTTCGACCCAAATAATGTGTTTAACAAAGGGAAGATTACAGATGCTTTTCCGATGGATAAAAGCTTACGTTATGAGATTGATAGAAAAGAACCGGTTATAAAAACATTACAAGATTTTTCTGAAAGTGAAGGTATTTTAAAATTAGCCGAAAAATGTAACGGTTCTGGTGATTGCCGAAAATCTCCAGAAGCTGGCGGTACTTTATGTCCCAGTTATAGAGCTACTCGAAACGAAAAAGAAACCACTCGTGCAAGAGCCAATATGTTGCGCGAAGTTTTAACCAATAATACTGCTGAAAATAAATTTGACTCTAAAGAACTAAAACAAGTTTTAGATCTTTGCTTAAGCTGTAAAGCTTGTGCCACCGAATGCCCAAGTAATGTTGATATCGCTTCGATGAAAGCTGAGTTTTTATATCAATATCAAGAAACTAACGGCTATTCTTTTCGTAGTAAATTGTTTGCCAACAATGCCAAATATAACAAATTAGGAAGTAAAGTCCCTGCAATAGCAAACTTCTTTACCAATACATTCATCGCTAAAAAAATAATGGGCGTTGCAACAAAACGTACCGTTCCTAAATTAGCAAAACAAACTTTACACGCTTGGTTAAAAACACAAAACAGTACTTTAAATACAGTTGAAAAATCATCAAATAAAACAGTTTATTTATTTAACGATGAGTTTACCAATTTTTACGACTCCGAAATTGGAAAAGACGCAGTAATTGTTTTAAAAAAATTAGGTTACGAAGTAAAATATAGTAATCATGAAGAAAGTGGCCGCAGTCATATTTCTAAAGGATTTTTAAATGAAGCAAAAGAATTAGCGAATAAAAATGTTGCTATTTTTAAAGATTTAATTACTGATGATTCTCCATTAGTTGGTATAGAACCTTCTGCTATTTTAACTTTTAGAGATGAATATATTCGTTTAGCTGATGACAAAACATCCGCAGAAAAAATAGCTGAAAATGTTTTTACTATTGAAGAGTTTTTAGCGAAAGAACATCAAAAAGAAAAGTTAAACACTGCTTTTTTTACTGATAAAAGCAAAGAGCTTAAAATTCACGGACATTGTCATCAAAAAGCATTATCGAGTACACATGCTAGTTTTTCTATTTTAAACATCCCGAAAAACTACAAAGTAGCAATCTTAAATACAGGTTGTTGCGGTATGGCGGGTTCTTTTGGGTACGAAAAGGAACATTACAACGTAAGTATGCAAGTTGGTGAAGACACTTTGTTTCCGAAGGTTAGAAACTGTGCTTCTGACACAGAAATTGCTGCTGCTGGTACAAGTTGCCGTCATCAAATTTTTGACGGAACTAAACGTATCGCAAAACATCCGATTACTATTTTAAAAGAAGCATTATTGTAATTATAAAAAAGAGGCTATCTAAAAAGTGTAATTTTTGTCAACTTAAATTTATTTTAGGTTCTCGTATTAACTGAATATCAACAAATATGAGATTTTGAAATAAATTTAGAATAACGATTTTAAATACTTTTTAAACAGCCTGTTTTTTTTATGCTTTTGGTAAAAAAACTTCTGCCATCATACAACGTGCACTTCCGCCCCCGCAAGTTTCAATAGTTGTTAACGATGAATGAATAATTTCGTTATGTTTTTCTATTTTTTGCAATTGTTCTTTAGTTAAAGAATTATAAGCCGCCGAACTCATTATTAAAAATCGTTTATCATCAATTCCTTTAACTTGTAACATATTTCCTGCAAACTGGGTTACTTGTTTTTCAGTAATTGAAATAACCTCTTTTTTGTCTGCTTTTAACTGTTTTACTACGTTTTTCTTTTCTTTTTTATCATCAATTGCATCTAAACAAACCACCGCAAAAGTTTCTGCAACGCACATCATTACATTGGTATGATAAATAGCTGCTCGTTTAGCGTTTACAGTTTGGTTTGCCGTAAAAACTACGGGAGTAAACTCAAACTCTTCACAAAACTCTATAAATAATTCTTCATCTGCCCTATCAGATAAAGCACAATATGCTTTTTGATTTTGCCTATCTAAAATCATACTTCCTGTACCTTCTAAAAAAACACCCTCTTCCTCTGCTTCAGAATAATCAATAACATTTTTAATTTCAAAACCTTTTTCTTCTAAAGTTTCTAAAACATCTTCACGTTTTTCTAAACGTCTATTTTCTGCAAACATTGGGTAAATTGCCATATCTCCATTTTCATGAAAAGAAATCCAATTATTAGGAAACAATGCATCTGGCGTATCTGGTTTTTCAGTATCATTAACAACAATAATCTCAACACCAACGGCTCTTAATTTAACTACAAAAGCATCAAATTCTTGTTGTGCTTTCGCGTTAATAGCAGCCGGTAACATACCTGATAATTCTTGTTGATAGTAGTTATTTACAGCAGTTTGTTCATTCATCCTAAAACTAGCAGGACGAACCATTAAAATAGTATTAGTAGTTTGTTGCATTGTATAAAATATAATTGTTAATTTTTAATATTCATTGTTTTTGCTAAGTAACTAGCATCTTTAGATACTCCTCCTAAAGTTGCAGATCCTCGGGTAAACATCCATGGCAAACCTATAAAATATAATCCTTCAATATTACTTACTCCTCTGTAATTTTTCGGATAACCATCTTCATCCAATTCCAAACCTTCTATCCACTTAAAATTCGGGCGATAACCTGTTGCCCAAACAATATTTTTTATTGAAGTTACAGTCTCTTTTTCAAAAACAATTTCTTCATTTAAAGCGTCTTTAGTTCTTCCTACAGAAATAACATTTTTACGCGAAAGGATTTCTTTAACATCAGTACCAATAACTGGCTGCACAGAAGAATTAATTCTCTTACCAATCCAACTATATTTACTATAACTTAAAAACCCGATTAAGGTAAACCACCACCATAATGTTTCACCTAAAAATTGCTGCGGCAATGATTTTACTTTAGTATTTCCAGAAAAATAAACAGTACGAGAATCATTTTTAGAAATTTCATCTAAAATTTGATAACCAGAATCTCCTGCTCCCACAACCAAGGTATCTCCATCTTGTAACTGATTAATATTTTTGTAATAATTGCTATGCATTTGCAATACCTTTTCTGATATTTTGGTATGACAAGGTGGTGTATAAGGAATATGAAATGGTCCTGTAGCTACAATTACGTTTTGCGTTTCTATTTCGCCATTTTTATGTGTTACATAAAAACATTTTTCGGTTTTACGAACCGATGTTATTAATGTGTTTAATTGTACCGAAATATTAAACTCTTTTACATAGTTTTTAAAGTAATTACTAACTTCTATTTTAGTCGGATAATGTCCTTTTTTTGCTTTAAACTTTAAACCTGGCAAATGATTATATTCGGTTGGGGTAAATAACTTTAAAGAATCCCATCTATTTAACCAAGAAGCTCCTATTTCATTTTCGCCATCAACAATGATAAAGTTCTTATTCATTTTTTTTAAATGATAAGCCATCGATAAGCCTGCTTGAGCACCTCCAATTATAACATAATCTAACATCTATCCTCTTTTATTTTTTACGTTTCAAAGGTAAAAACAATACCATGGTTATTAGGTACGATTACCAATTGATTTTCAACTATTTTCCATAAAAAAAATCAATAAAAAAACTCGAAAGAATAACTTTCGAGTTTTTTATATAAATATTTGGTGCTTTTAACAGAAAATATCATTTAATAATTTAGCTAAACGTAAACCTCCTTTTTGTAATTGTTCTCTTACAATAGGAAAATAATCGTACGAATAACGGTAACGCAATTTATCGCCTGTTTTTACAGATCCGTATACTTTTTTTGTTAGTTTATGTGTATCATGAACCCAATCTACAACTGTCCCTTTTTGTAAAACCTTAATTTGTTCTTTTGATAATTTTTTAGCGTTATCAGCCAACTCAAGATAACTCATTTGCCATCCATCAATCATATCTCCATCCCAAACTCTATGCAAATTTGTTCCTTTTCCATGCCATTGAACCTGAATAGTGTTTCCTCCTTTATCTTCCTTTTGTCCAATATGCATTGGCTGGTGTAAATCTCCCACTAAATGCACTAACATTTTTAAATAAAAGCGCTTGTCTTCAATAGTACTATTTTTATCTTTTAAAACTTTTATACACTCGTTTATACCCGTAACTAAATCTCCTTTCGGATTTTTTTCCGCGTCTTCATAACGTTTATTTAAAGGCATATTTACATAATGCCAAGTATAAAATTTTCCGAATTTTTTTCTATCAGATTTTATTTCATCTGCATAAGTAGATACAAATGCTAAACTTTCGCCTTGCAACAATTTTTCAATCTTCTTTTTTGCAGATCTTGTTAAATTATTTTCAGCAATTTTACCAGTTGCTCTATGACCTGTTTGCCCCCAAAAATCTTCATTATTTGCTATAGATGAAGCACTTATTAAAAAAGCAAAAAACACTAATATTACCTTAGTTTTCATAAATAAATTCTATTAATTTTCTGCTAAAGTATAAAAATATTTGTTCAAAAATTTGGATTTAACAAAAAATAACGTATATCTTTGTGATATCATTTTAATATCATTTTTAAATAAATAAAATAATGAAAGCAGAAAAAATAATAAAACCAGCAAACGGCTATTTAATGCTACTAATAGTTTTAACTCTTTTCTTTGGGAGTATTATTATGGCTATTGTAAATGAAACACCTATTTACCTTCCTGTAACACTTATCGGTTTTATAGGTTTATTTGGTTTTATTTTAGTAAACCCAAACACTTCAAAAGTAATTTTACTATTTGGTAAATATGTTGGTACCATTAAAGACAATGGTTTGTATTGGGCAAATCCTTTGTACAAAAAGAAAACAATATCGTTAAGAGCCAGTAATTTTGATAGTGAACGTTTAAAGGTAAATGATAAATTAGGAAATCCTGTTATGATTTCGACCATTTTAGTATGGCGAGTTACCGAAACCTACAAAGCTGCTTTTGATGTTGATAATTACGAGAATTTTGTTCGTGTACAAACAGATGCTGCAGTACGAAAATTAGCAAGTATGTATCCGTATGATAATTTTGCTGACGAAGGTCATGAAGAAGATATTACACTTCGTTCAAGTGTAAATGAAGTAAGTGAAGCTTTAGAAAAAGAATTAGAAGAGCGCTTAGCAATTGCCGGAATTGAAGTTTTAGAAGCTCGAATTGGTTATTTAGCTTATGCACAAGAAATTGCAAGTGCCATGTTAAAACGCCAGCAAGCAACTGCAATTGTAGCAGCGCGTCATAAAATTGTACAAGGAGCTGTTGAAATGGTTGAAATGGCACTAGAAGAATTAAATAAAAAACAAATTGTTGAACTTGATGAAGAACGTAAAGCTGCTATGGTAAGTAATTTATTAGTGATTTTATGTGGAGATAAAGAAGCTTCTCCAGTAGTAAACACAGGAACTTTAAGCCATTAATTATGAAAGAATATAAAGTAGAAATACCTAAATTAGGTCTTACAAAAAGACAAGAAAAATTTCAAGATTTTCTTAATCAATACGCAAGGGAAGGCTGGATTGTAAAAGATATTGGTCAAAATTGGTCGAGTGTTGTTTTTGAAAGAAATAAAAACAGATAAGATGAAAGTTTTTAAAGAAGAACAACGTTTTACACAAACATGGTTAATCATTATTATTAGCTTATGTAGTATAATGCCTTTTCTTTTTGGTGTCTACGGAATTATTCAACAAATTATATACAAGAAACCTTTTGGAGATAACCCAATGTCTGACATTGGATTGATTTTTTTCACAATTAGCATGTTACTTTTAACTTTTTTAATATTTCTTTTTAAATTAAAAACAAGAATTGATGAAAAGGGAATTTATTATCAATTTTTTCCAATTCATTTTTCATTCAAATTAATTTCTTGGAACGAAATTAATAAAGCTTATGTAAAAACCTATAACCCAATTAAAGATTATGGAGGATGGGGTTTAAAAGGTGGTTCTTTTTTTAGTAGCGAAAAAGGAAAAGCAATAACTATATCTGGTGATATTGGTGTTCAAATCGAATTAAAAAACGGTATAAAAATACTTATTGGAACTCAAAAAGAAACTGAAGTAAAACAAGTTTTAACAAACTATCAAAACAAATTATCATGACAAGAATTATTACATATTTAATGTTTTACATTCTCAGTAATACATTTTCTTACGCTCAAAAAGTAACTTCTGAAGAAATTTTAATAAAAAACGACGGTGTTGAGCTTCCAGGAACTTTAACTTTTACCAAAGAAAAATCGCCTTTATTAATTTGGGTTCACGGTTCTGGCGCTGTTTTACGAGATGGCGGAAAACCGCAATACATCAAACAATTTAGAGAAGCTGTAAATCAAGAAAATATTGCCTTTTTTAGTTATGATAAACGTAGTGCTAATAAAAACAATTTAGTTTTTTTACAACAAGGTGTTTTGTTTAACGATTTTGTTTCTGACGCAAAAAAAGTTGTTAATCATTTTAAAGATGATAAAAGGTTTAGTAAAATAATTTTAGTGGGGCACAGTCAAGGTTCTTTAATATCTATGTTGATTTCAAAAAATGTAGCCAAATACATTTCACTTGCTGGCCCAGGAGAAACTATTGATAAAACTTTAATAAGACAAATTACAAAACAAAGTGCTGAATTTGGTAAAATTACCGAAGCGCACATTAAAGAACTAAAAGAAACTGGTAACATAAAAAATGTAAACCCTAATTTAATGTCGTTATTTGCGCCTCAAAATCAACCTTTTTTCAAAGAATGGATTTCTTTAAATCCTTTGGAAGAAATTAAAAAAATAACCATTCCTACGTTAATTATTAATGGTGACAAAGATTTTCAGGTTTTAGTTAATGATGCAAAAGCATTGCATAACGCAAATCAAAAATCAAAATTGGTAATTATACCAAACATGAATCATCTTGGTAAACATATAGAAAAAGATGAAGATAATATGAAATCGTACACAAACCCTGATTTTCCTATTTCAAAAAAACTAATTAACACTGTTGTTACTTTTGTAAAAAAATAACCATGGCAAAAAAGAAAGCATTTGCACTTCGCATAAATGAAGACATGATTAAAGCCATTGAAAAATGGGCTACCGATGAGTTTCGTTCTACAAACGGACAAATCGAATGGATGCTAATGCAAATACTTAAAGAAGCGAAACGCGCCCCAAAAAAGAAAGAAGACTAAAATTAACATTCAATTTTGTTTATATCTAATAACGGAACGTCATTCTGAATTTATTTCAGAGTCACTCCTTAATAATAAATCGTAAATTATGATGAGAACCTTAAACAAATTCAGGTTGACGCAAAGTGAATTATTTTAGCATCAATAAAAACTTATCAAAAAACTTTTTCTTCAACAAAAAGGAAAAATAATTTCTTAATAAAACGTTAAAAATCACTCAATAAATATTGAGTGATTTTCTATTTTGTAACTTGTTCTGCAAATCAAACGAACAATAATGAAAAAACTTTTTTCAATTTTACTTTTACTTGTAACTCCTCTTTTATTCGCGCAAGAATTTTCGATGGATTTAGTAAAAAACATGAAACCACGAAATATTGGCCCGGGCGGAATGAGCGGCCGTGTAACTTCTATTGATGTGGTAGAATCTAATCCTGAAATAATGTACGTTGGTACAGCTTCGGGTGGAATATGGAAATCTACTTCGGGTGGAATTAAATGGCAACCAATTTTCGAAAAACAAGTTACCGCTTCTATCGGTGCAATTGCCATTCAGCAATCAAATCCAAGTGTTATTTGGGCAGGAACCGGTGAAGGAAATCCGCGAAATAGTTTAAATGGTGGTTACGGAATTTTTAAATCTTTAGATGCTGGTAAAACTTGGCAATCTATGGGATTAGAAAAAACACGCCATATTCATCGAGTAATAATTCACCCAACAAATCCAGATATTGTATATGTTGGTGCCATTGGATCTCCTTGGGGAGAACACAAAGAACGCGGTGTTTACAAAACTATTGATGGTGGTAAAACTTGGAAACAAATTTTATTCAATAATATAAAAACGGGTGCTGCCGATTTAATTATGGATCCGTCAAATCCTAATAAATTAATCGCTGCCATGTGGGAACACAAGCGCGATCCTTGGTTTTTTAAATCAGGTGGAAAAGGAAGCGGAATGTACATTACACACGATGGTGGAGAAAACTGGAAAAAAATTACCCCAAAAGAAGGTTTTCCGAAAGGAGAATTAGGAAGAATTGGTGTTGCCATTGCTCCTAGCAATCCTGATGTGATTTATGCGTTGGTTGAAGCAAAGAAAAACGCACTTTATAAAAGTGAAGATGGCGGATTTAAATGGAAAAAAATAAATGATAAACCAGGTATTGGAAATCGTCCTTTTTATTATTCTGAAATTTATGTTGATCCGCAAAATGAGAATAGATTATATACTGTTTTTACCTACATCAACGTTTCGCAAGATGGCGGAAAATCGTTTAAACAATTAATGCCTGCTTATGGTGTTGATAACGGAGTACATCCTGATCATCATGCGTGGTGGATTCATCCGAAGAATGGAAAATTTATGATTGATGGAAACGATGGTGGATTAAATATTACCAAAGATGGTGGTAAATCTTGGCGATTTATCGGAAATCTTCCGGTAGCTCAATTTTATCATATAAATGTTGATAATGAGTTTCCGTATAATGTTTATGGAGGAATGCAAGACAACGGTTCTTGGCGCGGACCTGCTTATGTTTGGAAAACTCAAGGAATTAGAAACAGTTATTGGCAAGAAATTAGTTTTGGTGATGGTTTTGATGTTGTTCCTGATAAAGATGATGCGCGTTATGGATGGACGATGAGCCAACAAGGTTCGGTTTCTCGTTACGATTATTTAACAGGAAATAACTACAACGTAAAACCAACGCATAAAGATGCGAATGTGAAATTACGTTTTAACTGGAATTCTGCCATAAATATTGATCCTTTTGATAATTCAACAATTTACTTCGGAAGTCAGTTTGTACATAAATCAACTGACAAAGGATTAACTTGGAGTGTTATTTCTCCAGATTTATCAACTAACAATCCAGCAAAATTAAAGCAAGCAGAAAGTGGTGGTTTAACCATGGATGCTACTGGTGCCGAAAATCACTGTACTGTTTTAGTTATTGAACCAACCGTTTTAGAAAAAGATGTTTTATGGGCTGCCACCGATGATGGACAAGTACATATTACTAAAAACGGAGGAGCAATTTGGACAAATGTTGCTAAAAACATTAAAGATTTACCTGAAAATAGTTGGATTACACAAATTAAAGCATCCAACAAAAATAAAGGTGAAGCGCTTTTAGTTGCCAACGACTACAGACGTTTTAACTACGAGCCGTATGCATACAGAACTAAAGATTATGGAAAAACTTGGCAACGTATTGTTGATAAAAATGATGTAGAAAGTTATGCGCTTTGTATTGTTGAAGATCCTGAAAATGCAAATTTATTGTTTTTAGGAACCGATGACGGATTATACATTTCTGTTGATGCAGGAAACAAATGGACCAAATGGACAAACGGTTTTCCTACAGTTTCAGTAAAAGATTTAGTAATTCATCCTCGCGAACACGATTTAGTTATTGGTACTTTTGGTAGAGCTGCTTGGGTTTTAGATGATATTCGCCCACTACGTGCTATGGCAAAAAGTAATATTACCAATCAAAAATTAACCTTGTTTGCACCACCGACTGCTTATCAGGCAGCTAGCCAACAACCAACAGGAAGTAGGTTTGGTGCTGATGCAATGTATCAAGGTGAAAACAGGAAGCGTGGTGCTTTAATTTCATACTACATCAATAAACCGATTCAAAAGAAACAAGAATCAAAAAGTAAGAAACAGGATAAAAAAGATGTCAGTTCGAGCGGAGTCAAGAACAAAGTAAAACATGATTCTATTAAATTAGAAATTTTTGATGGTTCAAGAAAAATTAGAACTTTAAAATTTAAAGCTCCTAAAAAAAGTGGTTTACATAAAACTACTTGGTATTTAAGAGAAAAAGGTGTTGCAAGAGCCTCAAGACGCATTAGAAAACAACGTAGAGAACCAGGAGGTGTAACTGTAAAACCAGGAACTTATAAATTAAAAATGACTTTTGGTGATGCCGTTTCTGAACAAAATATTAAAGTAGCATTTGATCCGAGATTACAAATATCAGATGAAGCTATCAATCAAAAATACAATGCAAGTAAGGAGCTTGAAAAATACCAAGAAAAAATTGCCAACATTGTAAAACAATTGGTTGAAAGCAAAAATACAGCAACTTCATTAAAGTCTAAATTCACAAAAGAAGACAAGAAAAAACATAAAGAAACGATAAAAGCATCAAAAGAAATCATTAAAAAAATTGATACTTTAATTGCAATGTATTTAGGTAAAATAGACAAACGTCAAGGAATTACTAGAAACCCAGAAATTACGGTAAACAATCGTTTTGGTACGGCTCGCTGGTATGTTGGTAGTAGATTTGGTAAACAAACAAATACTGAAAAACAATTAGTAAATCAGTTTAAAACTTCTTTTAACGAAAGTGTAAATAAAGTAAATACTTTCTTTTTAAAAGATTGGGCTAATTATAAAACTAAAGTTGAAAAAATTAACATTTCACCATTTAAAAAAACCACAAATTTTTAAGTTAATTAACTATTTTTGATAAAAATAGATCAACCTATAAATCTCCTACTTTTGTGGGAGATTTTATTATAAACCACTTTTAAATCAATTAATAAAATGAAAAAAACGATTTTATTTTTAACTCTTTTAATTTCAATATCTATCTTCTCTCAAAAAAATCCAGAAAAAGATTTTGGAGCTTGGTATATGTACAACGGTTCTCATCAAATTTCTGATAAATTTTCATTAAAATCTATGGCACATTTTAGGTTTTTTGAATTTGGAGATGATTTACGCCAATTCATTGCTCGTGTTGGTGGTAGTTATAAAATAAACAATAATTTAAGTGCAACTTTAGGTTATGCTTACCTAAATACTGATAATACTTTTGGTGATGATGGTGGCGATTTTAACGAGCATAGAATTTATGAAGATTTTAATATAAAGCATACTATTAGCAAACTAGCTTTGGCTCATCGTTTTAGAGCCGAACAACGTTTTCTTGAATCTGACACGAGTCACTTTGTTCGTTATCAACTAAACTTAAGTTATCCTATTACTAATAAATTATCTATTTATTTATATGATGAAGTTTTTTTTGATTCTGAAGGAGAAGCTTACAATCAAAATTGGATAGGCTCTGGATTTAAGTATAAAGTTTCTAATAAAGTAAAATTACAGTTGGGTTACCAAAGAATTAGTATTAATAAAGGGCTTGGTTTAAATAGAGTTCAAATTGGAATTGCAATTAATACTGATCATAGAAAGAAGAAATAAAAAGCTATTTTAGCAAAAAACTACTTAAATAATGACAGCACCTACATTTACAAACGATGCTATTGTATTCGGAATATTAATGATTTCTTTAGGATTTGTATTTTATACCGAATCTAAAACTTCAGGATTTTGGCACAAGTTTTACAAAATCGTTCCTGGTTTATTTATGGCTTACTTTATTCCTGCAATTTTTACAACTACTGGCATAATATCTCCCGAATGGGAAACCGCAAATGCTGCTGGAGAAATTGTAAAAGGAAAATCTCAATTGTATTATGTAGCAAGTCGTTTTTTACTACCAGCTGCCTTAGTTTTAATGACATTAAGTATCGATTTAAAAGCAATTTTTAACCTGGGTTCTAAAGCATTAATTATGTTTTTTACAGGAACTATAGGTATTATTATTGGTGGACCAATTGCTATTTTATTAATTTCTATATTTTCACCTGAAACAGTTGGTGGCGTAGGTTTTGATGCTGTATGGCGTGGACTTTCTACCTTGGCAGGAAGCTGGATTGGTGGTGGAGCAAACCAAACTGCAATGCTTGAAATTTACCAATACAACCCTCAAAAATACGGAGGAATGGTATTTGTTGATATTGTTGTTGCCAATGTTTGGATGGCAATATTATTAATAGGTATTGGTAAAAAAGATAAAATTAATAAATGGTTAAAAGCAGATACCTCAGCTATTGAAGAACTGAAAGAAAAAGTAACCGAATTTACACAAAGCGTTAAAAGAAATCCGTCTTTAACAGACATTATGATAATGTTAGCCATTGCCTTTGGAACGGTTGGATTTGGTCATTTTGCATCGGCATATTTAAGTACCTTTTTTAACAATTTAGTTGCAGGAATTACATCAGAAACATGGAAAAATATCTTTACTTTTTTAGGTTCAGGATTCTTTTGGTTAATTAGTATTTCAACAATTATCGCTATTATTTTATCCTTTACAAAAGCAAAAAATTACGAAGGTGCTGGCGCAAGTAAAATAGGTAGTGTTTTTATATATATTTTAGTTGCTACCATTGGTATGAAAATGGACTTAGCCATGATTTTTGATAATTTAGGATTAATTATTATCGGTTTAGTTTGGATGGGTATTCATGCTGGTTTACTAATTTTAGTTGCCAAACTAATAAAAGCACCTTATTTCTTTTTAGCTGTTGGTAGCCAAGCAAATGTTGGTGGTGCTGCCTCTGCTCCTATTGTAGCACAAGCATTTCATCCTTCGTTAGCTTCGGCTGGAGTGTTGTTGGCTGTATTTGGTTATGCAATCGGAACAATTGGTGCAATTATCTGTACAATTTTAATGGAATTATCCGCTACATTATAAGAGAATTCTGCATATTTGCATCTCTAAATTTATAATCACATGAAAAAACTTATCGCCATTTGCGCGTTTTTAATAGTAGCTTTTGCTTGTTCTTCTAAAAAAGAAGGAAACATGATTGTTAAAGGTCAAATTAAAGGATTAAAAAAAGGAACTTTATATCTGCAAAAAATGAACGATACGGTATTAGTATCTGTTGATTCTATGGCGTTATTAGGTGATGATAAATTTATTTTAGCTGATAATGTTATTTCTCCTGAAATGTATTATTTAACTTTTGATGGAAATACTACCAAGAAAAACATCATGTTTTTTGGTGAAGAAGGTGAAATTACCATTAACGATAATGTTGATCAATTTGGTTACAAACCTGAAATAACAGGTTCTAAAAACCAAAAAGTAATGGATAAATTTCGTGATATTGACAACAAATTTAAAGATGAGCGTTTAGCTTTTATCAAGAAAAATTTTGAAGCTCGTAAAGCTGAAGATGAAGAATTAATTAAAAAATTAGATGCTGATTATAAAAAAATGATGCGTCGTCGTTTTTTATTTTCTACAAACTTTGCAATTACCAATGCTGATAGTGAAGCCGCTCCTTATATTGCTTTATCTGAATTATTTAATGCTAACATTCAGCTATTAGATACAATTAACAATAGCTTGTCTGACAAGGTTAAAAACTCTAATTACGGAAAACGTTTACAAAAATTTGTTAGCGAAATAAAAGCCAAAGAGAATAAATAATTTTTATCTTCATAAAAAACAAAAAAACTCGATACAAATTGTATCGAGTTTTTTTTATTTAAAAATTACTTTATTATATTTTAAATGAAACGATTGGCAACTTACTGTGGTTGGCAATATCTTCAGAAATACTACCTTCAAAGAAATGTGAAATTCCTTTTCTACCATGTGTTGCTACAGCAATTATATCTGCATTACTTTTTTCAGCATAATATAAAACTCCTTTTTCTACTGTATAATCAGAAACCACCTTAACTTTTTCTATATTTTCAGCAGCTTCATTTACTGTTTTAAAGAATGTTTTCATTTCTTTTTCTAACTCTTCACTACTCTTAAAATCGTTAGTTGGCGTATTTACATACATCAACTCTAAATCGCATCCTAGTTTATCAAAAAACGATTTTGCCTTTAAATAAGGAGTCACATCTGCTTTTGTAAAATCACAAGCAAAAACAACTTTTTCTATCTTTTTAGTTAGTGGTTTTTCTTTAACAACTAATACAGGTAAATTTGCATAGCGAATTACTTTTTCGGTGTTAGAACCTATAAACATTTCTTGCAAACCGTTAGTTCCTTTAGAACCCATTACAATTAAATCAGCTTCTTCTTCTTTAGCCAATTCATCTAACTCGCTAAAAATTTTAAAATGCTTAATTATCGGAGTTACTTTTATGTCTGATAAATAATCTTTTTGTAAAAACTCGTTAAACTTTTTTTCTGCTAATTTTAAGTAAAAAAATGTTTCTTGCTGACTTGCGCTTTCTGATTGATTAATTATTGCATGAGAAAGCTCTAACATATGAACTACTTTTATTTCAGCATTATTTTGTTTTGCTAAAGCAGCTGCTGTTTGTAAAGCGTTTTCTGAATGGATTGAAAAATCTACAGGGACTATTATTTTTTTCATTTTTATGATTTTTTTCGGTTTAACTTCCACCCTAAAGTTACTAATTATTTTTCATTTTTAAGTATGATTTATATCATATAGTTAACTTAATGACAACCTTGTACTGGAGTTATTAAATTTGTAACTGGTGCTGGCGAAATGTATGGTATTCCTAATCCTAAACCTCTTAAAATAAATAAAATTCCAATTAAAACTACTACATACGGAATAAGTTGTTGAATTCTTTTTCGTACTAATCCGCTTGCAAAGTTTCCCACATAAACAATTACAGTCATTAAAGGTATGGTTCCTAAACCAAAAATAAACATATATAAACTTCCTGAAAATGCATTGGTTGTTGTTAAAGCTCCGAAAACTGCCATATATACCAATCCGCAAGGAAGAAATCCATTTAAAAATCCGAGGGTAAAAAAAGTGTCGTTTCCTTTCTTTTTAAGCTCTTTTCCTAAAGCTGATTTAACTTTCATCACCAATTTATTGATTGATTTTGAGAAATTATATTTTTGAAAAGTTTTAGGTAATAAAATTACAAGAATCATTAAAACACCTACTGCAATAGAGAGTTGTTGTTGAAATCCGAAGAAATAAAATCCTTTTCCTAAAAAACCAAACAATAAACCTATTAAACTATAGGTAAATAATCGACCAAAATGATAGCTTAAAATTTGAAGAAACTGCTTTACTTTATTGCTTCTATCAACAGGCAACATAAAAGCAATTGGTCCGCACATACCTATGCAGTGAAAACTACCTAATAAACCAAATATGAGTGCCGAAAGAAACATTAATAATTTAATTCTTTCTGATACAGATATTGCTTATTTTTGTAGTTCCAAGAAACAGTAATGTTCCAACGACCACCTAACAAACGTTTCTCAGGCACGAGCAAATATGTATTAGAAATTGAAATAGGTATTTCAAAATCTAATTGCTTATTAGATGGTCTATATAGGAACACTTTTCCTTTAATATCTTTAGGATTAAATTCTGATGGAAAATCAATTTTTAATCCTTCTGATGTTTTCTTTATTTTAATATTTTCTTTTAATTCTTTCGCGTTTTTAGTAGCATCAATACTCTTTTGATACTCTAATTCGTTTTGATAATATTTTTCTGATACCAAATCATGATTATAGCTTTTACCGGTACTCATTGATATAACCAAGTATAATATAAAGCTCATAAATGCAACGATTGCAATTACAATACCCGTGCCCCAATTTAGTTTCATTTTTTTATTTTTTATGTCTGGTTGAGCTCAGTCTAAACCTATTTTTATTTTTCAACAATATTATAAGTAACAAAATTATCGATAACTTCGTGGTCCTAAAAAGTTTGTTTTAGTGGTTTCTATTAATTTATCGCCACTATAAACACCTATTCGCAAGCTTACTTTTTCGTCTTCCATTTCAGATTGATGCATTTCTATAAACAATGTTCCTTCTGCTAATCCTTGCTTTGGTACTTCAAAATTATTACGTGTTACCGTTTTTATTTTTCCTTTATGAGATAGCAATTTATAGCTTACATCATCAATCTGCTTAGTTGTTTTGTTTATTACTTTATAGGTGTAAATATTACTAATTATATCGTTTTCTTTATGCTGATATAATTGCCCTGGCAACCTTAATATTGTTGCTTCTACATCGTTTCTTAAAAACAACATTCCTATTAAAACAGCTATTAAAATTCCTAAAACAGCAGTATATCCTTTCATTCTGGCCGTAAATTGAAAAGGTGTTTTCTTTTCAATATTTTCTTCACTTGCAAAACGAATTAATCCTTTTGGTAAACCAACGTTTTCCATCATATGATCACATTCATCAATACAGGCAGTACAATTTACACACTCTAATTGTGTTCCATTACGAATATCAATTCCAGTAGGACATACATTTACGCATTGAAAACAATCAATACAATCTCCTTTACCACTTGTTGCTCTATCTTCTTTTTTATTGAATTTAGCTCTTCCTTTTTCTCCTTCTCCACGTACGTGATCATAGGCAACGTTAATCGTTTTATTATCTAACAATACACCTTGCAACCTACCATAAGGGCAAGCTATAATACATACTTGTTCTCTAAACCAAGCAAAAATAAAATAGAAAACGGCTGTAAAAATTAATAACGAAATTAAGGTACTTGTATTATCAAACGGATTTCCTGTTATGTATTCTATAACGGTATCTCCGCCAATTAGGTAAGCTAAAAATATATTTGCTATAAAAAATGATATGATAAAAAATACAAACCATTTTAATAATCTCTTCTTTATTTTTTCGGCATTCCATGGTTGTTTATCTAAACGCATTTGTTTTCCACGATCACCATCAATCCAATATTCTATTTTTCTAAAAACCATTTCTAGAAATATTGTTTGCGGACAAATCCATCCGCAGAAAATACGTCCAAAAACAACTGTAAATAAAATAATAAACACTACACCAACAATCATTGAAACGACCAATAAATGAAAGTCTTGCGGCCAAAACGGGAATCCGAAAATATTAAATTTACGTTCTAAAACATTGAAAAGTAAAAACTGATTCCCATCAATTTTTATAAATGGTGCAGAGATTAAAAATAATAGTAAAAAATAACTAACGTAAGATCTGTATTTATAAAATCTTCCACTCGGTTTTTTAGGATACACCCAAGCACGCTTACCTTCTTCATTGATAGTACCAATACTGTCTCTAAATTGTTCGTTCTTGGGTGTTTCCATTATTAACTATTAAAAACTATTTTTTATAATTTATAAAACTATTCTCCGCTATACAATTCTCCTTCAGCTGGCTTAGGATTTGCAGGTGTAGTACCTTGCAAAGACAAAATATAACTTGCCACTTTTTGTACGTCTTTTGGTTTTAATGTTTTTCCCCAAGCTACCATACCTTTACCATCTCTACCACCATTTGTAATGGTTGTAAATACGTTTTTAATACCGCCGCCTAAAATCCAATGTTTATCGGTTAAATTTGGTCCAATACCACCACCACCATCACCAATATGACAGGCGGCACAGTTTAAGTTATACACTGCTTTACCTCTTTTTAAATCGCTTTCAGATGTTAAAACGGTTACCGTTTCTGCATCTATAATTGCTACTTTTGAGGTTGATTTATATGCTGCTAATTCTTTTTTTGCTAATGCTACAGATTGTGCATACTCCATTTCTTGAGTATCTCCATCTAAAACTTCAAATCGTACTAAATATACTACTGCAAAAATTATTGTTGCGTAAAACATATACACCCACCATGGCGGTAAATTATTATCTAATTCTTTAATTCCGTCATAATTATGATCTAAAATAATTTCTTCTTCCTGTTCAATTGCTTTAGTGTCTGTCCACTTTTTAATTAACTTTCTAGCCCAAGCCCATTGATCTATTTCATCAGGATTTATTCCTGCTTTTGCCATTTCAGCTTCTTCAACCTTTTTAACTCCAGTAATGGTAAGCACTTCTTTTGCTATAATTACCAAGCCAAAAGCTATAATACCAATCCATACTATTGGATTTTCTAAAAAACTATACGGATTTGCATACGAACTAATTGCTTTTGCCAATGCAAATGGTGTTAAAAACGTAAACAAAAATGATATTACAGATTGAACTCTTGTATAATTTTTAGGCATTAACTCATTTGCCTTATGTACAACAGTATTTGATAATGCTTCTTTTAAAAACACTACTAAACCAAAACCGATAGTTATATACCAAACTATTGGATTTTCTAAAAAATTAAAAGGCTCTTGATATGCTTTAAATGCCGCTGCTAAAATAAATGGCATTGAAAAAACAAAAAGAAAAGATACTATTGATTGAATATATTTTTTCATAATAACTTATTTTAATCGTTTAAAGGTAAATTACTTACCTTATTTATATATTCTTTTTTGGCTGTAAACACCCACCAAAATAAGATCATAAAAAAGGTAAAGAATATTGTTAATGAAATCATCGGATATATTTCTATACCTGTGATACTCTCCATGTGATTTTTTACGAATTTTAACATGAGTTTTAGTTTTTAGCACTTAATTGTTTTTGAACATCTTTTACTTTAATATCTGTACCTAATCTTTGTAGGTAAGAAATTAACGCTACGATTTCTCTATCTTTCATTTCTATAAACTCTTGCCCGTTATCTTCAGCATATTTTTTGTCTGATGCATAACTTTTAGCAAAATCAGGATCTTGATGTAAGTTTTCTTGAATTTTAGCTCCTTGCGCATCCATGTTCGCTTGTGCATTTTCAATCTCTTCATCAGAATAAGGAACTCCTAAAGTTACCATCGTTCTCATTTTACTTTCAGTACTGCTTTTATCTAACCTGCTTTTTATTAACCATTGATATGCCGGCATTATAGAACCTGGTGAGGTACTTTGCGGATCATACATATGGTTTAAGTGCCAACTATCAGAATACTTACTTCCAACTCTGTGTAAATCTGGCCCTGTACGTTTAGATCCCCATAAAAATGGATGATCGTACACAAACTCTCCTGCTTTAGAGTATTCTCCATAGCGCTCTACCTCACTTCTAAATGGTCGTACCATTTGCGAGTGACATCCAACACATCCTTCTCTAATATAAATATCTCGTCCTTCTAATTCTAAAGGAGAATATGGTTTTACGCTTGATATTGTTGGGATGTTAGATTTTACTAACAATGTTGGTACAATTTGAATTACACCACCTATTAAAATTGCTACAGTTGCGTAAATTGTTAATTTTATTGGTTTTCTTTCTAACCAAGTATGCCAACCTTCTCCTTTTGTTCTATGTTTAGAAACTTTTGTTAATGGTGCTGCTTCTGCTAAATCATCGGTAACATCGCTACCTGCTTTTACAGTTCTTATCATGTTATACAACATTACAAATGCCCCTACAATAAACATACTACCACCTATGGCACGCATCCAATACATTGGTATAATTTCGTTTACTGTTTCTAAAAAGTTACCGTAAGCTAAGGTTCCGTCTGGATTAAATTGTTTCCACATTGATGCTTGTACAAAACCTGCAACATACATTGGTAATGCATACATGATGATACCTAATGTACCTATCCAAAAATGGAAATTTGCTAACGCTGTAGAATATAATTTTGTTCTAAATAATTTTGGTACCATCCAATAAATCATCCCGAAGGTAAAAAAACCGTTCCAAGCTAATGCTCCAACATGTACGTGAGCAATAATCCAATCACTAAAGTGAGCAATTGCATTTACATTTTTTAAGGATAACATTGGCCCCTTCAAAAGTTGCCATACCATAACCTGTAATTGCAACAACCATAAATTTTAAAACAGGATCGGTACGAACTTTATCCCAAGCTCCACGAAGTGTTAAAAGTCCGTTTATCATACCACCCCAAGACGGAGCTAATAACATAATTGAAAATGCTACTCCTAAATTTTGCGCCCAAGTTGGTAATGCTGTATATAATAAATGGTGTGGTCCTGCCCAGATGTAAATAAAAATTAACGACCAGAAATGCACAATTGACAATCGATATGAATATACAGGACGATTTGCTGCCTTTGGCACGAAATAATACATTAATCCTAAAAACGGAGTTGTTAAGAAAAATGCTACGGCGTTATGCCCATACCACCATTGTACTAAGGCATCTTGCACACCTGCATAAACAGAATATGACTTTAAGAAACCTACTGGCAATGCTAAACTATTAAAAATATGTAATACTGCAACGGTTACAAAAGTTCCTAAATAAAACCAAATTGCTACATATAAGTGACGTTGTCTTCTTTGAAGAATTGTCCAAATCATATTGGCTCCAAAAGCAACCCAAACTAATGCAATTGCAATATCAATAGGCCATTCTAACTCAGCATATTCTTTAGAACTAGTATATCCTAAAGGAAGTGTAATTGCGGCTGCAACAATAATTAATTGCCATCCCCAAAAATTAAAATTACTTAAAAAATCACTCGCCATACGTGCTTTTAGTAATCGCTGTAACGAGTAATAAACTCCTGCATAAATTGCGTTTCCTACAAAAGCAAAAATTACGGCATTGGTGTGTAACGGACGTAAACGACCAAAACTTAACCACGAAATTCCGTCTGTAATATTTGGGAATAAAAACATTAATGCCAATAATAAACCTACCGAGAAACCTACGATTCCCCAAAGTAGTGTGGCGTAAATGAATTTTTTTACGATTTTATTATCGTAATAAAATTGTTGCATTTCCATAATTTAGTTGAATTTAATAATTTATAGTTAGTTAGTTTTATTTATGATTTTTTTTCTTTTACTAATTCGTCATCAAAAAGCATACGAACAGATGGCGTGTACGAATCATCGTACTGACCATTTTTTACCGAAACGATAAATGCTATAAAAAAAATTAATGCCACTAAAATGCTTAGTGTAAGTAGTAAGTAAATAACGCTCATATCTTGCCTGATAATACGAATACAAATTTAGTTTCACTCGTTTTTTTAAAACATGACATATGTCATATTTTGTGTTTTTTTTTAACAAATGTTTAAAGTTAAATATTTTTTTTGAATTATATAGTCATTGAAAACAATTTTGTTTCTGGTTTATTTTTGTGCAAACGTTTATCAAAAGCCATACAAATATTTCGTACATAAGGTCTTGCGTTTTCTGGAACAGTTAACGTTTTACCTTTTATGGTAAGTAACCCGTCTGCTTCCATTTCTTGTAACTTATCTAAATGAATCGCTATATCTTCTACTTGTAAATGCGCAGCATCCCACGAAGTGGAAAAATGGCACATAATATTTAAAATATGCTTTCGGATAATTAAATCTTCTTCGGATAAAATATGCCCTCTAAAAACCGGAATTTCTCCTTCGCCTACTATTTTTTGATACTCTTTTACTGTTTTTACATTTTGTGCAAATCCGTACCAAGAATCGGATATTGCCGACATTCCCAAACCAATCATTAATTGTGTTTTATTGGCGGTATAGCCCATAAAATTACGATGCAATGTTTTTTCTTGAGTGGCTTTATATAATGTATCTGTTTTTAACGCAAAATGATCCATTCCTATTTCTACATAACCTAATTCTGCAAATAATTCTTTACCTATTTCGTACAGTTCTCTTTTCTCTTCGTTTTTAGGTAAATCTTGCTCATTAAATCCGCGTTGGCCTACTCCTTTTACCCACGGAACGTGTGCATAACTGTAAAATGAAATTCTATCGGGTTGTAACTCTTTGGTTTTATTAATAGTATGAATTACATTTTCTTTGGTTTGAAAAGGCAATCCGAAAATTAAATCGTGACTGATAGAAGTATATCCTATTTCTCTTGCCCAACGTGTTGCTCTTTCTACATTTTCAAAAGGCTGTACTCTATGAATTGCAACTTGTACTTTATGATTGTAATCTTGTACACCATAACTTACACGGGTAAAACCTACATCAAACAACGTTTGCAACTGCTCTTTAGTCGTGTTATTTGGATGTCCTTCAAAACTAAATTCATGATTTTCATGCTTTTTTGCGTTGATAAACAATCCGTCAATTAACTTTTTAAGTTGTTCTTTCGAAAAAAAAGTTGGAGTACCGCCACCTAAATGAATCTCTTTTATAATTGGCGTTTCATCAACCAAATTGGTATATAAATTCCACTCTTTTAAAACCGTATCAATATAATCTTCTTCTACTTCGTGTCTTTTTGTAATATGTTTATGACAGGCACAAAATGTACATAAACTTTCGCAAAAAGGTAAATGTATATACACACTAATACCTTCAGTAGAATTACTTTCTATAAAGGATTCTTTAAAGGTTTTTAGCCATTTTTCTTTACTAAATGTTTCGTTTTCCCAATACGGAACCGTTGGATAACTCGTATATCTTGGCCCTGGAATATTATATTTTTGTATGAGTGAATTTTTCATTTTCTTTCTATTTTAAGCTAATTCTAAAGCAATTTCAATCATTTCTTTAAAGGTTTGTTCTCTTTCATCAGATGTGGTACGTTCTCCCGTAACCAAACTATCAGAAATAGTTAAAATTGACAAGGCATTTACTTTGTGTTTTGCCGCAACAGTGTACAATCCGTTTGTTTCCATTTCTACACATAAAACCCCATAATTTGCCCATTTTTTATAACTTTCAAACTCATCGGCATAAAATTCATCTGAACTTAAAATGTTTCCTGCTTTTAACGGAATATTTTTTCTATCAGCAATTTCAAGTGCTTTTTTAAACAGTTTAAAACTTGCGGTAGGTGCAAAATCGGCTCCGTTAAAACGGATGGTATTTAATCCTGAATTGGTAGATGCTGACATGGCAATAACAATGTCTCTAATTTCAACTTCTTTTTGATAAGAACCAGCAGAACCTACTCGTATTAAATTTTTAACACCGTATTCGTTTATCAATTCATGAGTATAAATTAAGGTTGATGGAATTCCCATTCCTGTTCCTTGTACCGATATTTTTTTTCCTTGATAAGTTCCTGTAAATCCTAACATTCCTCGAACATCATTATAACAAATCGGGTTTTCTAAAAAAGTTTCGGCAATCCATTTTGCACGCATCGGATCTCCTGGTAATAAAACTGTTTCTGCTATTTCTCCTTTTTTGGCTCCTATATGTACACTCATTTTTTATCTTTTTAATACGTTATTTCTTATTTATTTCAGTAGTAAATAATTTATAAAATCAAATTAACGAAAGTCTAAAATTAATATTTATTTTTATCTGAAACACCTTTTGTTACTAACGAAACACCTGAAGATGTTCCCAAACGAGTTACACCCATTTTAATATATTTTTCGGCAGTTTCTTTATCTCTAACTCCGCCAGCTGCTTTTATTTGCGCGTTTTCTTTTACAATGTTTTTCATTAACTGAACATCCTCAAAAGTTGCTCCGCCTGTACCGAAACCTGTAGAAGTTTTTACAAAATCGGCACCTGCATTTACAGCTAATTGTGAGGCCGTTTTTATTTGTGCTTCGGATAAATAACAGTTTTCAAAAATTACTTTTAGTACGTTATTACCAATTGCTTTTTTTATCAAACGAATTTCGTTTTCTACATAATCATTTTCGCCGTCTAATAATTTACCTACATTGATAACCATATCAATTTCTGATGCTCCTTTTTCAATACAATTTTCAGCTTCAAAAACTTTTGCTTCAGTAGTCATTGCGCCTAACGGAAAACCAATTACAGCCGCTATATGTACATTGGTATTTTGTAATTCTTGTTTTGCCAACTCAACATAACTACCGTTAACGCAAACTGCATAAAAATGATATTGTTTTGCTTCGTTACACAGTTTTACTATTTCATTTTTTGTTGCGGTAGCTTTTAATAATGTATGATCTATATATTTATTTATTTCCATCTTTTTAAACGCTTTTTACTCTTTTTAAAGTATCTGATTTCGATAATGTTAATCGAACAATACTTTCTTCAACAGCTATTAAATTATGTACTATTTGTGGTTTTAATGAAATTAAATCTCCTTCTTTTAGCAATTGTTTTTCATCTTCTAATCCAAAATCAATACATCCTTTTATAACCTGAACAATAATTGCAAACGGAGCTTGGTGATCTTCCATTACTTGTCCTTTTTTAAACACAATACGTATTTCTTTCGAAAAATCAGTATCTAATAATAAAGACACTGCTGGTTTGTGTTCGCTAAATTTTATATCTTCTAAAAACGAGGCTACTTTCATAATTTTTTATTTTATTTTTTTTCCTAATAAATTTGTTGCAACTGTGGTAAATATTACGATACTAATAGAACTTAAAGGCATTAAAATTGCCGCTATTACTGGTTTTAACTGACCTGTTGTTGCAAAATACAGTCCAATTAAATTATAACATAAAGACAGTATAAAACTATATTTAATTATTTTAATTGCTTTTTTTGATGCTTTAATATAACTTGCTATTTGATTAAATTTTGATGCTTCTAAAATAGCATCGCAAGCTGGCGAAAACACATTTATATTTTCTGACAAGGCAATACCTACATTACTTTGTGCCAAAGCGCCTGCATCATTTAAACCATCACCAATCATAATTACATTTTCATTTTTAGCTTGTAATTTTTCTACATACACCAGTTTATCTTCTGGCTTTTGATTGAATAAAAATGAGGTGTTTTTTGGTAATAATTTTTCTAAATATTTTTTTTCTCCTTCATTATCTCCAGAAACAACCGCTAAATTATAAGTTGATTTTAATGTAGAAAACAATTTTTCTACTCCGTTTCGGTAAGCATTTTTAAATACGTATTTTCCTTTATATTCATCGTTAATACTTACATGTACCGAAGTATCTAAATTAACTTGTTCACTTACATTTTTAACAAAAGATGATGACCCTACTTTTATTTTTGTTTGCTCATGTTTAGCTTCAATGCCTTTTCCTGTATGTTCTTTAAAATCGTTAACCAAAACCATCTCTTCATTTAAAGAGCCATATAACATTCTGCTTAACGGGTGATTAGATGCTCTTAAAGAACTTTTTAAAATTGACTTTTCTTCGGATGATAAGTTGCTTCCCTCGTAATTTATTTGGTTTTCTTTACTCGTTGTTAAAGTTCCGGTTTTATCAAAAATTACAGTATCAATTGCAGCCAATTGTTCTAGCACAGTAGCGTTTTTTAGGTAAAATTTCTTTTTTCCTAAAATACGCAGCATATTTCCTAAAGTAAACGGAGCCGCTAAGGCAATGGCACACGGGCACGCAATAATTAATACCGCTGTAAATACATTTAAGGCTTTGTTTGCATCAAAATACAACCAAAAAGCAGTTGCAATAAAGGCTATTACTAAAATAGTGATGGTAAAATGTTGACTAATTTTATCAGTTAAAGTTTTAAAAGAAGAGTTTTTATCTTTTTTAAACACATCATTACTCCATAATTGAGTTAAATAACTTTGCGAAACTGACGTTAAAACTTCCATTTCTATAACTCCAGATAATTGTTTACCACCTGCAAATAATTTATCTCCCGATTTTTTTGATACCGGAACCGCTTCTCCCGTAACAAAACTATAATCTATTTTTGCTTTTCCATTAATTAAAATTCCATCAACAGGTATTAGTTCTTGATTTCTAATTAATAACCGATCGCCTTTTTCGATATCATAAATCTGTACATTTTCTTCTTTTCCTTCGGATGTTATTTTAGTAACCGCTATTGGAAAATACGATTTATAATCGCGTTCAAAAGACAAGAAATTATAAGTTTTTTGCTGAAAAAACTTTCCCAATAACAAAAAGAAAACCAAGCCAGTTAACGAATCGAAAAATCCGGTTCCGAGATCAAAAATAATTTCAGCAGAACTTCTTATAAATAACACCAAAATTCCTAATGCAATAGGAACATCAATATTTAAAATTCTAGATCGCAATCCTTTATATGCGGATGTAAAATAATCCTGCGCAGCATAAAAAACTACTGGTAATGAAAACACAAACATTAACCAACGAAAAATTCCTTTGTACTGTTCTAACCAAAATTCTGAAACTTCAAAATATTCAGGAAATGACAAAAACATAACGTTACCAAAAGCAAAACCTGCAATTCCTAATTTATAAATTAAACTACGATCTACTTTCTTTTTACCAACCTCATAATCTTCTAAACTAATATAAGGTTCGTAACCTATTGAGCTTAATAATAACACTATTTCTTTTAACGAAATAAGATCAGCATTAAAGGTAATTCGTACTGTTTTTTTAGGAAAATTAACTTGTGAGGAACTAATGTTTTTTTGCAGTTTATATAAATTCTCTAACACCCAAATACACGAACTACAATGTATATGTGGTATATATAGGTTTATAACTTGCATGTTACCGTCGTTAAATTCTAACAATTTATCAACGATAGTTGTGTTATCAAGAAAATCGTATTTCCCTTGAATTTCTTTTGGTATTGCTCCTGGATTGTTTTGAAAATCGTAGTAACAAGTTAAATCATTTTCTGAAAAAATTTCAAAAACTGTTTTACAACCATTACAACAAAAAAATTTCTCTTTTATAGTAATGTTTTTGGTATCACATTCGTTACCACAATGAAAACATAGTGTGTTTTCCATATTTACTCTTTTGCCTATCACAAATATCTTATATGAACGCTTATTAAAACATGATATTTATCACGTTTTTATTATCTTTGAACTCCACTAACCAAACGCTGCCATGAGTAAATGTGAACAATGTATTATTCGTCAATTTAATTCTTTAAAATCACTCACAAAAGATGAATTGGTTAGAATTGCTGGTTGTAAAACATCTAAGATAGTAAAAAAAGGAGAAGTTTTATTTGAAGAAGGCGAACATATAAATGGTGTTTTTTGTATTAAAGATGGTATTTGTAAGGTGTCTAAAATGAGTGATAATGGTAGAGATCAAATTGTTAACTTAGTAAGAAAAGGTGATATACTTGGTGAGCGTAGTTTAATAAATGATGAAAGTTCTAATTTAAAAGCTATTGCTGTAAATGAAATGCACGTTTGTTTTATCCCTAAAGAAGAAATTGTTAGAGATTTAGAAAACAATCCAAAATTTACGATGGATATTCTTAAAAGTATGGCAACTTCTTTAAAAACTGCTGATAATTTTATTGTTGATATGGCTCAAAAAACTGTTAAACAGCGTTTAGCAGCTACTTTGTTAGGTCTTGAAAGTAAGTTTGCTAAAAACGAAAATGGCGCGTTAGATATTCATTTATCTCGCGAAGATATTGCTAATATTATTGGTACTGCTACCGAATCGGCAATTCGTTTATTATCTGAATTTAAAAAGAAAAAAATAATCGATTTAAAAGGAAAAGAAGTTTTTATTCTTAATTCTCAAGCTTTAAAAGATATCTCTACTGGATTTTAAATCCAATATTTTATAAAATAAAAAAAACGTCTTTAGTAGACGTTTTTTTTTATTTTTAAGCTTCACCTGTGGTGCCTCCAAAATTCATCGGAATTGGTACTTGCTCGTAATCTTTAATTTCACCGTGCGCTTGTTCAAATTTTCGAACATTTTCAGCTAATGCTTTAGTTAATCTTTTAGCATGTTGTGGTGTTAAAATAATTCTCGATTTTACTTTTGCCTTTGGTACACCTGGCATAATGTTAATAAAATCAACAATAAATTCTGATACTGAATGATTAATAATTGCTAAGTTACTATAAGTACCTTCTGCAACATCTTGATCTAATTCAATATTTAATTGTGGGTCTTTATTTTCTTCCATAATAAAATTAAAAAAAAAGGCCTCTAAAATTTAGAGGCCTTCATATTAAAAATTATAAACTTTTTTCCATTTCATCTCTAGGCCCTACGATTTGGTTATCGTAAGATCTCATTCCTGTACCTGCTGGTATACGTTTACCAACAATTACATTTTCTTTTAATCCTTCTAAGGTATCAATTTTACCGTTTACTGCGGCTTCATTTAATACTTTAGTCGTTTCCTGGAATGACGCTGCTGATATAAATGATTTCGTTTGTAACGAAGCTCTTGTAATACCTTGTAATACTTGTTCAGCTGTTGCTGGCTTAGCATCACGAGCGGCTACTAAATTTTTATCTGCTCTACGTAAAATTGAGTTTTCATCTCTTAATTGACGAGCTGAAACAATTTGTCCTGGTTGTAAGTTTTCAGAATCTCCTGCGTCTTCAACAACTTTCATTCCGTAAATAGCATCATTGTCTTTGATAAAGTCATTTTTATGAATTAATTGATTCTCTAAGAATAATGTATCTCCTGAATCAATAATTCTAACTTTACGCATCATTTGACGTACTACTACCTCGAAGTGCTTATCGTTAATTTTTACACCTTGTAAACGATAAACTTCTTGAATTTCGTTTACTAAGTATTCTTGTACCGCTGAAGGTCCTTTGATATTTAAAATATCTATCGGAGTAGTTGCTCCGTCAGATAATGGCATACCTGCTTTAATAAAATCGTTTTCTTGAACTAAAATCTGGTTTGATAATTTTACTAAATATTTAGTAATTTCTCCTGTTTTAGATTCAATAATAATTTCACGATTACCACGCTTAATTTTACCAAAAGATACCACACCATCAATCTGTGCAATTACTGCTGGATTAGATGGGTTACGTGCTTCAAATAATTCTGTTACACGTGGTAAACCTCCTGTAATATCACCTGCTTTACCAGATTTACGAGGAATTTTAACTAAAGTATGTCCTGATTCAACTTTATCACCATCACTAACCATTAAGTGAGCTCCTACTGGCAAACTATACGAACGTAAAGCGTTACCATCAGCATCTTCAATAATTAATGAAGCAATGATTTTTTTGTTTTTAGAATCGATCATTACTTTTTCTTGGAAACCTGTTTGCTCATCAATTTCAACAGTATAATTAATACCCTGCTCTAAATTGTCAAACTTAACTTTACCACCGAATTCTGATACGATAACTCCGTTAAATGGATCCCATTGACATACTGCATCTCCTTTTTTAATCGTTTTCATATCTTTATTAAAGATAATTGAACCGTAAGGAATAATATTAGTACTTAATACAATATCAGTTTTCTTGTCAATAATTTTGATTTCCGCTGTACGTGAAATAACGATTTCAACTTCTTTACCGTCGCTATCTTTACCTACTACAGTACGTAAATCTTCAATCTTAACTTTACCATCAAATTTTGCAATTAACTTATTCTCTTCAGAAATGTTTCCTGCAACCCCACCAACGTGGAATGTACGTAATGTTAACTGTGTACCAGGCTCTCCAATAGATTGTGCTGCAATTACACCAACTGCTTCACCTCTTTGAACTTTTTTACCTGTTGATAATGATTGACCGTAACATTTTTCGCAAATACCTCTTTGAGATTCACATGTTAATGCTGAACGAACTTCAACTTTATCAATACCTGCTGCTTGAATTGCATCAGCTAAACTATTTGTAATTAACTCTCCTGAAGCTACTAAAAGATCATCAGTATTTGGTACATATACATTATGTAATGAAGTACGACCAGAAATACGATCACTTAAAGATTCAACAATTTCGTCGTTTTTCTTTAATGGAGAAACCTCTAATCCTCTTAAAGTACCACAATCTACTTCGTTTACAATTACATCTTGAGATACATCTACTAAACGACGTGTTAAATAACCTGCATCGGCTGTTTTTAATGCGGTATCGGCTAATCCTTTACGAGCACCGTGTGTTGAGATAAAGTATTCAAGAATTGATAATCCTTCCTTAAAGTTAGAAAGAATTGGATTCTCAATAATTTCTCCACCACCTGCAGTTGATTTTTTAGGTTTTGCCATTAATCCACGCATACCTGTTAACTGACGAATCTGTTCTTTCGATCCACGTGCTCCAGAATCTAACATCATAAATACTGAGTTAAATCCTTGTTGGTCTTCACGTAAACGTTTCATAGATAATTCTGTTAATCTATTATTTGTAGATCCCCAAACATCAATTACTTGGTTATAACGTTCTTTTTGTGTTAACATACCCATGTTGTAGTTTCCTACAATTGCATCAACTTCTTTATTAGCTTCAGCAATCATGGTGTGTTTTTCTTCTGGAATAATGATATCTCCTAATGAGAATGATAAACCTCCTTCAAAGGCATATCTATATCCCATATTTTTAATTTCATCTAAGAAACTTCCTACAGAAGGAATATCAGTAACTTTTAAAATTCCACCAATAATTCCTCTTAATGATTTTTTAGTTAAAACCTCATTAATATAACCTGCAGCTTTAGGTACTTTTTCGTTAAATAAAACTCTACCAACTGTTGTTGCTATAATTTTAGTAACTGCTTGCCCGTCTTCAACATCGTGTGTACGAACTTTAATACCTGCATTTAAGTCTACTCTTTCTTCATTTAAGGCAATAATTACCTCTTCTGGAGAATAGAAAGTTAATCCTTCACCTTTAATAGGCACTTCTGGGGTTGACTTTCTTTCTTTTGTCATATAGTAAAGACCTAATACCATATCCTGAGATGGTACCGTAATCGGTGCTCCATTTGCAGGGTTTAAGATATTATGAGAACCTAACATTAAAAGCTGTGCTTCTAAAATAGCTTCTGGTCCTAATGGTAAGTGAACCGCCATTTGATCTCCATCAAAATCGGCATTAAAGGCAGAACAAGCAAGTGGATGTAATCTAATTGCTTTTCCTTCAATTAATTTTGGTTGAAATGCTTGAATACCTAAACGGTGTAACGTAGGGGCACGGTTTAATAAAACTGGATGTCCTTTAATTACGTTTTCTAAAATATCCCAAACAACTGGTTCTTTTCTGTCTATAATTTTCTTTGCAGATTTTACAGTCTTAACAATACCTCTTTCAATCAACTTACGGATTACGAAAGGTTTGTATAATTCTGCTGCCATATCTTTTGGCAATCCACATTCAGATAATTTTAACTCTGGTCCAACAACAATTACCGAACGTGCAGAATAATCAACACGCTTACCTAATAAGTTTTGACGGAAACGACCTTGTTTACCTTTTAAACTATCAGATAATGATTTTAACGGACGGTTAGATTCTGTTTTTACTGCTGATGATTTACGTGTGTTATCAAATAATGAATCTACTGATTCTTGTAACATACGCTTTTCGTTACGTAAAATAACTTCAGGTGCTTTAATTTCCATTAATCGCTTTAAACGATTGTTACGGATAATTACACGACGATATAAATCATTTAAATCTGAAGTAGCAAAACGACCACCATCTAATGGTACTAACGGACGTAATTCTGGTGGTATAACTGGTACCGCCTTCATAATCATCCATTCTGGATTGTTTTCTCTATTTTTTTGAGAATCTCTAAAAGCTTCCACAACATTTAAACGCTTTAATGCTTCGTTTTTACGTTGTTTAGAAGTTTCTGTATTTGCTTTGTGACGTAATTCAAAAGATAAAGAATCTAAATCAATTCTTTCTAATAAATCAATTAAACACTCTGCTCCCATTTTAGCAATAAACTTGTTCGGGTCAGAATCGTCTAAATATTGGTTATCTTGTGGTAGTTCGTCAGCAATATCTAAGTATTCTTCTTCAGTTAAGAAATCCATTTTTTGTAATGGTTCTCCTTCTGCAGTTTTAGCAATACCTGGCTGAATTACTACGTAACGTTCGTAGTAAATAATCATATCTAACTTTTTAGATGGTAACCCTAAAAGGTATCCCATTTTGTTAGGTAACGATCTAAAATACCAAATATGAGCTACTGGTACTACTAAATTAATGTGACCTACTCTGTCTCTACGTACTTTTTTCTCAGTAACTTCAACACCACATCGATCACAAATAATTCCTTTATAACGGATTCGTTTGTATTTACCACACGCACATTCATAATCCTTTACAGGACCAAAAATACGCTCACAAAATAAACCATCTCTTTCTGGTTTATGTGTACGGTAATTAATAGTTTCTGGCTTTAAAACTTCACCTCTTGATGCCTCTAAAATAGACTCTGGTGATGCTAAACCAATTGAAATTTTGTTAAACTTTTTAACAGTGTATTTTTCGTTCTTTCTTGCCATAATAAGTAATGGATTCGAATTAAAAATTTGCCTCTAATGAGACGTATATTTAAAATGATTTATCAGTAGATAACTTTTAAATTATCTACTGATATTTCACTGTTTATTATTCCTCTAATTTAACGTCTAATCCTAAACCTTTCAGTTCGTGCATTAATACATTAAATGATTCTGGTAAACCAGGTTCTGGCATAGTTTCACCTTTTACGATTGCTTCGTAAGTTTTGGCTCTTCCTAATACATCATCAGATTTTACAGTTAAGATTTCTCTTAAGATACTTGATGCACCATATGCTTCAAGTGCCCAAACTTCCATCTCTCCAAAACGCTGACCTCCAAACTGAGCTTTACCTCCTAATGGCTGTTGTGTAATTAATGAATAAGGTCCAATAGAACGCGCGTGCATTTTATCTTCAATCATGTGACCTAACTTAATCATATAAATTATACCTACCGTTGCTGGCTGATCAAAACGTTTTCCTGTACCTCCATCATATAAATAGGTATGTCCGTAACGTGGAATTCCTGCTTCATCTGTTAAGGCATTAATCTCGTTAATGTTTGCTCCATCAAAAATTGGTGTTGCATATTTTTGATCTAATTTTTGACCTGCCCATCCAAGAACAGTTTCATAAATCTGACCAATATTCATACGAGATGGTACCCCTAATGGATTTAATACGATATCTACAGGTGTTCCGTCTTCTAAGAAAGGCATATCTTCTTGACGTACAATACGTGCAACAATACCTTTATTTCCGTGACGTCCTGCCATCTTATCACCTACTTTTAATTTACGTTTTTTAGCAACATAAATTTTAGCAAGTTTTAAGATTCCAGCTGGTAATTCATCACCTACAGAAATTGTAAACTTTTCACGACGTAACGATCCTTGTAAATCGTTTACTTTAATTTTATAGTTGTGTACTAATTCTACAACTAATCTATTTAAGTCTTTATCGGTAGTCCAAGTTCCGTGTAAGTGTGTAAAATCACCTACTGAGTTTAACATTTTTTGAGTGAATTTCTTACCTTTTGGTAATACTTCTTCACCTAAATCATTAAATACTCCTTGAGAAGTTTTTCCTGTAATTAAATTGAATAATTTTTCAATTAATATATCTTTTAATCCTTCGAATTTAGATACATAAGATGCTTCTAACGCAGCGATTGCTTCTTTATCACGAGCACGCTTTGTTTTATCTTTTAAAGCACGTTTGAATAATTTTTTATTAATTACCACACCTCTTAATGATGGAGAAGCTTTTAATGATGCGTCTTTAACATCACCTGCTTTATCACCAAAAATGGCACGTAATAACTTTTCTTCTGGAGTTGGATCAGATTCTCCTTTTGGTGTAATTTTACCAATTAGGATATCACCAGGATTTACTTCTGCTCCAATACGAATCATTCCGTTTTCATCTAAGTCTTTAGTAGCCTCTTCAGAAACATTTGGAATATCGTTTGTTAATTCTTCTGCTCCTAATTTTGTATCACGAACATCTAATGAATATTCATCGATATGTATAGAAGTAAAGATATCTTCACGAACAACTTTTTCAGAAATTACAATTGCATCCTCAAAGTTATACCCTTTCCAAGGCATAAAGGCTACTTTCATATTTCTACCCAAAGCTAATTCTCCTTTTTGTGTTGCATAACCTTCACAAAGTACTTGACCTTCTTCAACTCTATCGCCAACTTTTACAATTGGTTTAAGGTTGATGTTTGTACCTTGATTGGTTTTTCTAAACTTAATTAAGTTGTATGAAATATCATCTGAATCAAAACTTACTAAACGTTCTTCTTCTGTTCTATCATACTTAATTTTAATTTTATTCGCATCAACATACTCAACAACACCAGCTCCTTCAGCATTGATTAAAATACGAGAGTCTTTTGCTACTCTACGTTCTAAACCTGTACCTACAATTGGAGACTCTGGACGTAATAATGGAACTGCTTGACGCATCATGTTCGATCCCATTAATGCACGGTTGGCATCATCATGTTCTAAGAAAGGAATTAACGATGCTGATATCGATGCAATCTGGTTAGGAGCAACATCCATATAATCAATTTCAGTTGGTGTTACTACTGGGAAATCCCCACCTTCACGTGAAATTAATTTTTCGCCAACAAAGCTTCCATCTGCATCAACCTCTAAATTAGATTGTGCAAATTTCATTCCTTCTTCTTCCTCTGCACTTAAATAAATGTGTTCTTTTTTAGCATCTACGTTTCCTTCTGTAACTTTTACATAAGGAGTTTCGATAAATCCTAAGTTATTTACTTTGGCAAATACTGATAAAGAAGAAATTAATCCAATATTCGGTCCCTCAGGAGTTTCAATAGGACATAATCTTCCATAGTGAGTATAGTGAACATCACGCACCTCAAATCCTGCTCTTTCTCTAGATAAACCTCCAGGTCCTAAAGCGGATAAACGACGTTTGTGTGTAATCTCAGCTAATGGATTGGTTTGATCCATAAATTGAGATAATTGGTTGGTACCAAAGAATGAGTTAATAACTGAAGATAAGGTCTTCGCATTAATTAAATCAATCGGAGTAAATACTTCGTTATCACGTACATTCATTCTTTCACGAATTGTACGCGCCATACGAGCTAAACCAACACCAAATTGTCCTGCTAATTGCTCACCTACTGTTCTAACACGACGGTTAGATAAGTGATCGATATCATCTACTTCTGCTTTCGAATTAATTAACTCGATTAAGTATTTGATAATCGTAATAATATCTGTTTTCGTTAATACTTTTTGGTCTATATCTTCATTAAGACCAAGTTTAGTATTCATTCTAAAACGCCCTACTTCACCTAAGCTGTAGCGCTGCTCTGAGAAGAATAATTTTTCAATAATTCCTCTTGCAGTTTCCTCATCTGGCGGTTCAGCATTACGTAATTGTCTATAAACATGTTCTACTGCTTCTTTTTCAGAATTGGTAGGATCTTTTTGTAATGTATTGTGAATGATTGCATAATCTGCCATGTCATTATCTACCTTATGTAATAAGATAGTTTTAGCTCCTGCATCAATTATTTCATCAATATGTTCTTTTTCTATGATTGTATCACGATCAAAAACTATTTCGTTACGCTCAATAGATACTACTTCCCCAGTATCTTCATCAACGAAATCTTCATGCCAAGTTTTTAAAACTCTAGCCGCTAGTTTACGCCCTAATACTTTTTTTAATCCAGCTTTAGAAACTTTTACTTCTTCTGCTAAATCAAAAATTTCTAATATATCTTTATCTCTTTCAAAACCTATGGCTCTGAATAACGTAGTTACTGGTAATTTTTTCTTTCTATCAATATAAGCATACATTACTTGATTGATATCAGTTGCAAATTCTATCCAAGATCCTTTAAAAGGAATTACTCTTGCAGAGTATAACTTGGTTCCATTTGCGTGGAAAGATTGTCCAAAGAAAACACCTGGTGAACGGTGTAACTGAGAAACTACAACTCTTTCTGCTCCATTAATAATGAAAGTTCCTGAGTTGGTCATATATGGTATAGTACCTAAATATACGTCTTGAACAATAGTTTCGAAATCTTCGTGTTCAGGATCTGTACAATAAAGCTTTAATCTTGCTTTTAAAGGTACACTATGTGTTAATCCTCTTTCAATACATTCTTGAATGCTGTACCTTGGTGGATCTACAAAGTAGTCTAAAAATTCTAATACAAATTGATTACGTGTATCTGTAATCGGAAAGTTATCCATGAAAGTTTTGTACAAACCTTCTTCACCTCGCTCATCTGCCTTAGTTTGCAATTGGAAAAAGTCTTGGAATGACTTTACCTGAATATCTAGAAAGTCTGGATAATCGGTACCTAATTGCGATGATGCGAAGTTAATTCTTTCAGTAGTGTTTATCGTTGCCAAAAGAGATGCTATTTTTAAATTAAAAATATTATTTTTTGAAACTTTTTCGTTTCAATAATGCAATTTTAATTGCTTTGCTGACTTAAAATCAGCGCTTTATAGTCGTGTTATTACAATTTTAAAAACTGTAATAAAATAAAGAACGAATATATACACAAAATGGTTTAGGACTAGAGATATGTATCCCTAGTACCTAAACCTTAATTGTTTTATCCCGTTTTAAATCGGGAGTATAGCTTACTTAAGCTCTACTTCAGCTCCTGCTTCTTCTAAAGATTTTTTAAGACCTTCTGCCTCATCTTTAGTTACACCTTCTTTGATTGGTGCTGGTGCACTATCAACGATTGCTTTAGCATCTTTTAATCCTAATCCAGTTAATTCTTTAACTAATTTTACAACTGCTAATTTAGAACCTCCTGCTGCTTTTAAGATAACATCAAATTCAGTTTTTTCTTCTGCTGCTTCTCCTCCTGCTGCTGGACCTGCTACTGCTACTGCTGCTGCTGCTGGCTCAATACCATACTCATCTTTTAAAATATCAGCTAATTCATTAACTTCTTTTACTGTTAAGTTAACTAATTGTTCTGCGAAATCTTTTAAATCTGCCATTTTAATTGTTTTTTGAAATTTTATTATTTAGTTTATTAGTGCGCGTAATTATTTATCTGATAACGTTTTTAAGATACCTGATAATTTACTACCTCCTGATTGTAATGCTGAAACAACATTCTTAGCAGGCGATTGTAATAATGAGATAATATCTCCGATAAGTTCTTCTTTAGACTTGATGTTAACTAGAGCGTCTAATTGGTCATCTCCAACATAAACCGACTCTTCAACAAAAGCTCCTTTTAATAAAGGTTTGTCTGATTTTTTTCTGAACTCTTTAATAACTTTTGCAGGTGCATTTGCTACCTCTGCAATCATCATTGATGTATTACCTTTTAAAACTCCTTGTAAGTCTCCGAAATCTTTATCAGAAGCTTCCATTGCTTTAGAAAGTAATGTATTTTTTACAACAGCTAATTCTACATTTGCTTTGAAACAAGCTCTACGTAAATTTGATGTAGTAGTTGCATCTAAAGCAGAAATATCTGCTAAGTAAATGATGCTTGTATCTGCTAATCTTGCTGTTAAATCTTGTATTACTTGTGATTTGTCTTCTCTTGTCATAATTAAAAAGTTTTAACTGCCTTATGATACAGATTTTTCATCTACAGCAACACTAGGACTCATAGTTGAAGACATAAAAATACTCTTAATATAGTCTCCTTTAGCCGCTGTTGGCTTTAATTTAATTAACGTTTGTAATAACTCGTTTGCATTTTCTTGAATCTTCTGAGCATCAAATGATACTTTTCCGATTGCAGCATGTACGATACCAGTTTTATCAACTTTAAAGTCAATTTTACCAGCTTTTACTTCTTGTACTGCTTTTGCAACGTTCATAGTTACTGTACCTGTTTTTGGGTTAGGCATTAAACCTCTTGGTCCTAAAACACGACCTAAAGGACCTAATTTACCCATAACACTTGGCATAGTAATAATTACATCAACATCTGTCCAACCTCCTTTAATTTTCTGAAGGTATTCATCTAATCCTACATAATCAGCACCCGCTTCTTTTGCTTCTGCTTCTTTATCTGGAGTAACTAATGCTAACACTTTTACATCTTTACCTGTTCCGTGTGGTAAAGTTACAACTCCACGTACCATTTGATTTGCTTTACGAGGATCTACTCCTAAACGTACCGCTAAATCAACTGAAGCGTCAAATTTTACAGTTGTAATTTCTTTAACTAAAGCTGATGCATCTTTTAAGCTATAAACTTTAGAGCTATCTACTTTAGAACGAGCTTCTTTTTGCTTTCTAGTAATTGCCATTTCTAAATTTCTTTTAAAGTTTAAGCAGGTGCATCACCTGTTACTGTTAATCCCATAGAACGAGCAGTTCCAGCAATCATCTTCATTGCAGATTCGACTTTAAAGGCATTCATATCTACCATTTTGTCTTCTGCAATTCCTCGAATTTGATCCCAAGAAACACTTGCTACTTTTTTCCTATTTGGTTCTCCTGAACCCTTCTTAATTTTGGCCGCTTCTAATAATTGTACTGCAGCTGGTGGTGTTTTTACAACAAACTCAAATGATTTGTCTGTATAAACGGTAATCACAACAGGTAATACTTTACCTTGTTTATCCTGTGTACGAGCATTGAACTGCTTACAGAATTCCATGATATTAACACCGGCAGCACCTAAAGCGGGTCCAACTGGTGGCGACGGATTCGCAGCACCTCCCCTTACTTGTAGTTTAACTAATTTACTTACTTCTTTTGCCATTGTTTAAGATTTAACGACACGTTTAAAATGGAAGCTTTAAACATGCCTAAATATAGGTGTAACTATTATATTTTCTCTACTTGCGTATAATTTAATTCTAATGGTGTTTTTCTTCCAAAAATCTTAACCATTACTTCTAATTTACGCTTTTCTTCATTTACGTTTTCAACTGCACCGTCAAAACCGTTAAATGGTCCATCAATTACCTTAACTGTTTCTCCAACATTGTAAGGAATTGCAATATTATCATCGCTTACAGAAAGTTCATCAACTTTACCTAACATTCTGTTTACTTCTGATTTACGCATTGGTACTGGTTCTCCTCCTTTAGTTTCACCTAAAAAACCAATAACACCTGTTACCGATTTAATTACGTGAGGAACTTCACCTGCTAAATTAGCTTCTACCATTACATAACCAGGAAAGTAAACTCTTTCTCTGTTAACTTTCTTTCCGTTTCTTACTTGAATTACTTTTTCAGTAGGAACGATAACTTGATTTACATAATCAGATAACCCAAAACGAGCTATTTCAGTCTCAATATAAGTTTTCACTTTATTTTCTTGACCACCTACTGCTCTAACTACATACCATTTCATTACTGAATCAGCCATCATTAAAACATTTTAAAGAAATTATCTAATCCTGTTTGAAAAACTTTATCTATTCCTGCTACTGCTAAAGCGAAAATAATCGTAAAAGCTGCAACAACTACAGTTGACTTTTGAGCCTCTTCACGAGATGCCCATGTCATGTTTGTATTTAATTCTTCAAAAGAACCTTTTATGTATTGTATAAAGTTATTCATGTTTTTATCCTTTTAACGAGCTGTGATTTAATATCGCAACTCGCTTTAGTTTTGCACGGATTGAGGGACTCGAACCCCCGACACCTGGTTTTGGAGACCAGTGCTCTACCAACTGAGCTAAACCCGTATTTCATTTTAAAAGGAGTCTCTCATTAAAGAGACTCCTTTTTTATATAGTATAAACTAATAAATTAGTCTAAAATTTCAGTTACCTGTCCTGCACCTACTGTTCTACCTCCTTCACGGATAGCAAACTGTAAACCTAAGTTTAATGCAATTGGCTGAATTAAATCAACTGTAATAGTTAAGTTATCTCCAGGCATAACCATCTCTACTCCATCAGGTAAGTTAATAGTACCTGTTACATCAGTTGTACGTACATAAAACTGTGGACGATAGTTATTATGGAATGGAGTGTGACGTCCACCTTCTTCTTTCTTTAAGACATAAACCTCAGCTTTAAATTTAGCGTGTGGTGTTACAGATCCTGGCTTAACAATTACCATTCCTCTTTTAATATCTTCTTTTGCAATACCTCTTAATAAGATACCAGCATTATCTCCAGCCTCACCTCTATCTAAGATTTGACGGAACATTTCGATACCAGTTACTGTAGAAGTTAACTTCTCAGTTCCCATACCAATAATTTCTACAGCATCTCCAGAGTTGATGATTCCTGTTTCAATACGACCAGTAGCAACAGTACCACGACCAGTAATTGAGAATACATCTTCAATTGGCATTAAGAAATCTTTTTCAGTTTCTCTTGGTGGCTCTTCAATCCAAGTATCAACAGCTTCCATTAATTCTAAAACTGTATTTACCCATTTCTCTTCTCCATTTAAAGCTCCTAAAGCAGATCCAGCTACTACAGGTCCATTATCTCCATCATACTCATAGAAAGATAATAAATCTCTAACTTCCATCTCTACTAACTCTAGTAACTCCTCATCATCTACCATATCCACTTTGTTTAAGAAAACAACAATACGCGGAATACCTACCTGACGACCTAATAAAATGTGCTCACGAGTTTGTGGCATTGGTCCATCAGTTGCAGCTACTACTAAAATAGCTCCATCCATTTGTGCAGCACCAGTTACCATGTTCTTTACGTAATCGGCGTGACCTGGACAGTCAACGTGCGCGTAGTGACGGTTTGCTGTTGCATACTCTACGTGAGAAGAGTTAATTGTTATACCTCTTTCTTTTTCTTCTGGAGCATTATCGATTTGATCAAAAGCTCTTTGTTCAGAAAATCCTGCATCTGCTAATACTTTTGTAATTGCAGCAGTTAAAGTAGTTTTACCGTGATCTACGTGACCAATAGTACCAACATTTAAGTGGGGCTTCGAACGATCGTAAGTTTCTTTTGCCATGATTATTAATTTTAATTCTTAGTTAAATATATTTAGTGTTACTTTAAATTCTTTTTTAAAAAAACTCTAAAAAAGAGCCAATGACCGGATTTGAACCGGTGACCTCATCCCTACCAAGGATGCGCTCTACCAACTGAGCTACACCGGCTTGGATAATTTTAGAGCGAAAGACCAGGTTCGAACTGGCGACATTCAGCTTGGAAGGCTGACGCTCTACCAACTGAGCTACTTTCGCGTATTTTTAAAACTTTTCATCAACAACTAAAAGTTGAAGCTTAGCATAATTGACTAATCAGTTTTAAAAAAGTGGGGAGAGCAGGATTCGAACCTGCGAAGTCGTAAGACAACGGAGTTACAGTCCGTCCCAGTTGGCCGCTTTGGTATCTCCCCTTTGGTAATTTAAACAATGTTAAAGAACTTAGTTTTTTATGAGCCGATGAGAGGACTCGAACCTCCGACCTGCTGATTACAAATCAGCTGCTCTAGCCAGCTGAGCTACATCGGCTTTTATTGTCATAAAAAAAACAATCCGCTATTTCTAACGGACTGCAAATGTATAAAGTAATTTTTATATTTTAAAACTTTTTTAGATTATTTTTTATCTTTTTATGAGACTAAGGAATCTCTGTGTTTTTCTTTTGATTTTTTTAAACTTCTTTTTAAAGAATCAATCGCAACATTTACGCCCTCTTCGAAAGTTTTGTTTTGTTTTTTTACCATTAATTCGCTACCTGGTATATTAATTTTAATCTCTGTAATTTTATTTTCTTTTTCACTAGTTTTTTGCACTTTTAAAAAAACTTCTGCATCAACTATCTTATCATGAAACTTCTCTAACCCTTCTACTTTTTTCTCAATATAATCTATTAAACTCTTATCTGCTGAAAAGTTAACTGACTGTGTGAATACTTTCATAATTTTTTCAATCTTTATTTGCTCCTCTAGGATGAGCCATGTTAAACACTTTTTTTATTTGCTCCAAGCTATTATGCGTATACACTTGGGTGGAGGCTAAACTTGAATGCCCTAGTAATTCTTTAACCGAATTTAACGACGCACCGTTATTTAATAAACGTGTCGCGAAAGCATGCCTTAATATATGCGGGCTTTTTTTTGCTTTCGTTGAGACTCTACTAAAGTACAAATTTATTATTCGGTAAACAAGAGTTTCATAAATTTTAGCACCTTTTTCTGTTATCAAAAGCGCATCTACTGCCACATTTTCTTTTAACCTTTTTAAGCTTAAATACTGATTTAAAGTTTTTAAAACCGAAGGCAGTAAAATCACAAATCTCTCTTTATTTCTTTTTCCTAAAACCTTTATTACCTGCTTACTTAAATCTATATCTTTTTCTTTTAAATTTATCAATTCTATTCGTCGCATACCTGTTGAATACAAAAGCTCTACTATCAGCTTATTTCTTACTGACTCAAAATCATCCTCTTCATCAAAAAAACTTAAAACCCCTTCTACTTCTTCATTATCAAAAGGTGTTTGTATTTTTTTTTGCACTTTTAAAGCTTTGTGCTTTGCTAATGGATTTACTTCTACCTCATTTATCTTCTGTAAAAATCCATAAAACGTTTTTAACGAACTAATTTTACGATTTACACTTCTGTTTGAAATACCTTTATTTATGAGAGCAACCATCCAGGTTCTTATTTGATTATAATGAACGTCTTTTATTTCTTCTTGATCAAACTCTTGCTTGCAAAAATCTTTAAACGAAGTTAAATCAACATTATAAGCGGTAATTGTATTTTTAGAATAATTTCTCTCAGACTCTAAATACCTTAAAAAAGCAGCAATAAGCATTCGTTATATTTTTAAAATAAATATACAAAAAAACCTGTATTGATAGTCAATACAGGTTTATATTCTCTTAGTAAATTATAATTAACTTACCTCTTCTTTCGTTCTTAATCCTTGAACGTAAGATGCTTTCATCATTTGAGCACGCTTAACAACAGACGGTTTATTAAACTGTTTCTTGTCTCGTAATTGTTTTAAGATTTTCACATCTCTAAACTTTCGCTTATAACGTTTTAACGCTCTATCGATATTCTCTCCTTCTTTAATTGGAATGATTAACATGTATTAGCACCTCCTTTCATTGTAGTCTCTAAATTTTTATTTTTAGGACTGCAAATGTACTTAGGATTTTTTAATAAACAATTATTATTTTCCTTTATTTAATAATTAGTTTATTCACCTGTTTTTCAACCACAAAAAAAACAATTAGGTTGCAGCTTTATATTCTTTTTTATCAATTACCATTTTTGCGATAATCTCTTTTAAAATTTCAGAAGTTCCACCACCGATAGGCCCTAAACGACTGTCTCTTAATAAACGAGCCAACGGATATTCTTCCATATAACCATAACCACCTAATAATTGTAAAGCTTCATAAATAACTTCGTCTGCCATTTTTGTTGACAACATTTTACTCATGCTTGCTTCCTTTACTACATACTGCCCATCGTTTAATCTCTTTGCAATTGAGTAATTATACTCTCTACACATATCAACTCTTGAGGCCATTTCTGCTATTTTATGACGTAAAACCTGAAACTTATCTAATGTTTTTCCAAAAGCTTCTCTTTCACTCATATAATTTACTACATAATCAACAGCAAACTCAGCTCTTGCGTGTGCATTTATAGCCATAACTAAACGCTCTAAAGCAAAATGCTGCATAATATACGGAAAACCTTTCCCTTCTTCTCCCATTAAATTATTAACAGGAATCACTACATTATCAAAAGCTATCTCTGCAGTGTCAGAAGCTCTCCATCCTAATTTATCTAATTTAGTTGATGAAATTCCTGGAGTATCTCTATCCACCACAAAAATACTCATTCCTTTATGCTTATCCTCCGGATTTGTTTTTGCGGCAACCACTAAGTAATCAGAATATACACCGTTTGTAATAAAAGTTTTAGATCCATTAATTACATAAGTATCCCCCTCTTTTACAGCTGTAGTTCTCATCCCTGCAACATCACTACCTCCAAAAGGTTCTGATATACATAAACATCCTATTTTATCACCGTTTATACTCGGTGTTAAATATGCTTTTTTTATTCTATCATCTCCTTCTTTATTTAAATGTGTCATTGCTAAATAAGCATGCGCCCACATAGTAGCTGCAAAACCTCCAGAATTTACCTTCTGTAACTCTTCTAAAAAAATAACAGTGTAAAAAAGATCTAATCCTAAGCCTCCATATTCTTCAGGTTGATTTAACCCAAAATATCCCATTTCACCAAACTTCTTCCATATAAAACGCTCTACGGTTCCGTCTTTTTCCCATTTATTTATATGAGGAACTACTTCTTTTTGTAAAAAGTCTTTAAAACTTTGACGAAAAAATTCGTGCTCCTCAGTAAAATACATACTATTCATAATTATATTTTCTGTTTGTTGTTTGTTTATTCTGCTTTCAAATATAAAACTATTCTATCGTATTTATCCATCGGAAAATCGACAATGTTTTTTATTTCTGATATATCTTGAAGTTCTGCCACTTCATCTCTGTATTCAAATATTTTTTTACACAAATCGTAATCTATATAAGGTATTTTGAGCACCTCTTTAAATGTTGCTGTATTTATGTTTAACCGAATAATTTTTTCTTTAGATTGACTCTCATCAACAATCATCTCTTTATCATAACTATTTTCAACAGCTACTTTTGATCTAAATGCTTTCTTTCTTTTTTCTTTTCGAAGAACCCAGTCTGGAAATTTAAAATATGGCGATATTTTTTTCAACAAACTATCTGACACCTTTGTTACTTGCTGAAATTCATTTATTGAGTTTACAAACCTATTTTGTTTTCTAAACTTATGTAATCTATCAATCTCTTTAATTGACATCCCTAATTTTTCTCCTTTAAAATCTGAAATATAATTTGGATTAAACGGGTAAATCTTTGGCTTTCTTTTTTCTATTTCAATCGCTTTTAAACTATCTATTTTAGATTGAAAAGCAAGTAATTCAGCCGAGTCAACTTCTATTAATTTATCCGAAGAAAAATCAACGAAAAAATAAACAAACTGGAGTGTAACTATAAGTATTATTAAAAAGAAAATCCCATTTCTTTGGCGTTTATTATACCAGAAATGGGATTTAAATATTTTCATTACTAAGACTGATTTACATTATTTAGCAAATTCTTTAATTGCTTTCATATACTTTGCTAATTCATCTTTCACCTTAGGTGCAAGCATTACAATACCTATCATATTTGGTACCATCATTGCAAAAATCATCGCATCTGAGAATCCTATTACAGAACCTAAACTTGCTGCAGAACCAATTACTACGAAAACACAAAATATAATTTTATACGTGTATTCCATTTTCTTGCTTCTTCCAAATAAATAAGCCCATCCTTGAAAACCATAATAAGACCAAGAAATCATTGTACTAAATGCAAATAAAACTACTGCAATTGTTAATACATATGGAAACCATGAAATAGCTGACTCAAAAGCTCCTGATGTTAATAAAATAGCTTGTGCATCGTTTAATCCTGCATTTGCTGACGTTACATTACCTGTAATAATTAACACCAACGCAGTCATTGTACAAACCACAACTGTATCGATAAATGGTTCTAATAAAGCTACTAAACCTTCTGATGCTGCATATTTTGTTTTTACAGCTGAATGTGCAATTGAGGCCGAACCAACACCTGCTTCGTTTGAAAAAGCAGCTCTTCTAAATCCTTGTACTAAAACTCCTATTGCTCCACCTGCCATTCCTTCAGGACTAAATGCTCCATTTATAATTTGCATAAAAGCATCGCCAATCATATTAATATTTGCAAAAATTACAAATAACGAAGCTGCAACATAAATTACTACCATAAAAGGCACAATCTTATCAGTTACTTTTGCTATTTTTTTAATTCCTCCAATAATAACAATACCTACTAGTACAGCCATTACCATACCAAATAACCATCCTTTACCATGTAATATAGACGCTTCTCCACCGGTAATATTTTCAACTAATTGAAATGCTTGATTAACTTGAAACATGTTTCCACCTCCAAAAGAACCTCCAATTACAAAAACTGCAAATAAACCTGCTAAAACCTTACCTAACGTTTTATTTTTTAAACCTTTTGTTAAATAATACATCGTCCCACCATATACAGTACCATCTGCTTCTATATCACGGTATTTTACACCTAATGTACACTCAACAAATTTAGATGCCATTCCTAAAAAACCTGCAACGATCATCCAAAAAGTAGCTCCGGCTCCACCAATAGAAACTGCAATTGCAACTCCCGCAATATTACCCAAACCAACTGTTGCTGATAAAGCTGCTGTTAATGCCTGAAAGTGCGATACCTCTCCCTCATGATCTTCAATCGCCATCGTTTCTATATGATCACCATCAGTAACATCACCTGCTCCATGCATAGATTCGTGATGATCTAACTCGTCATATTTACCTCTTACAATATTTATTGATGTAATTACACCTCTAAAATTTATAAACTTAAAATAAAAAGTAAAATATAAAGCCCCTAATATTAAAGGAAATAAAACCCAAAAAACTTTAATCCCTCCTCCGAAGTCAATTTGATAAAATATTAAATTTACAAACCATCCTGTTGCACTACCAAAAATTTCATCTATTTGTTGATCAATACCTTTTTCTTGTGCAAATGTTAACATCGGTGCTATTAATAATAACAACGTAAGGAGTTTTTTCTTCATAATAAAGTATATTATCTTTTAAATTAATAGTTCGCAATATCATAAAAAAATGAGCTCTCAACAAGTTTTAATAGTTAAATATGCTTTTTAAATTAACTTTTCCTTAAATTTTCGTAAATTTTCTTTGAAAGATTTTGGATATAATTGAAGTTCTCTATTTGTTTTTGTTAAATCAAAACCTGTTTTAAATGGTCTTTTTGCTTTTTGATTTAAAACCTGTGTAGATATTGGTTTTATTAAATTTTTATCTAATTTAAAAACCGCTGCAATTTGCTGTGCTATTTCGTAAACACTTAACAAAGTGTTGGATGAAACATTAAAAATTCCTGTTACTTTTTTATCCATCGCTAATTTACAAGCCAAAGCTAAATCTTCTACATAAGTTGGCATGCGATATTGATCGTTAACAATTGTGATTTCTTTTTTATCTTCTAACATTTGTTTTACCCACAACACAATATTATTTCGTGTCATATCAAAAACTTTTCCGTACACTAAAATGGTTCTAAGAATTGTATAGTCTATTTTCGAAGCTGTTAAAATATTTTCTGATTTTAATTTAGACATCCCATAATAACTTAACGGATTTGGCGCATCCGTTTCTTTATAAGGGCCATTTTTTCCATCAAAAATAAAATCTGTTGACAGATGAATTAAATGTGTGTTTGTTTTTTCGGAATATTCTTTTAAAAACCGCACAACATCAATATTTAATATATCGCAGGCTGCTTTATTGTCTTCGCAAGCATCAACGTTAGTCATTGCTGCAGTATTTACAATCACATCAGGACTATATTCTTTAAGCTTTTGTTTAAGTAGTAATTTATCTGTAACATCAATAGAAATGTACTTAAAATCATCTCTTCCACTTCTATTTCCTCCTCTTGAAAAACCAATTACTTTATATTTTTCTTTATCCTGTAATAGAAGATTTACTAAAGTTTGACCTAGCAAACCATTACTTCCTGTAATAACTATGTTTTTCATTAAAATAACTCTCTTAATTTAATTATTTGTTTAGGACGCCCTAAAACAATTAAATTTGCTCCTGCTGTAAGTTTTACAGAAGCATCAGGATTTATGATATATTCTTTTTCTGACGTACGATAACCGATAACGGTACAGCCTGTTTTTTTTCGTAAATCTAAATCTAAAATTGTTCGATTTAAATATTTTTCCGGTAAATTATCTATTGCTATTTCTTCAAGGTTTGCAGTAGTATCTCCTTCAATAGTTAATCTATCTACAAATTCAATTACATCAGGTGTAACTACTAAAGACGCCATATGCGCACCCCCTAATTTATCGGGCATAATTACATTATCTGCTCCAGCAATTTTAAGTTTACTATACGATGTTTCTTTTGAGGCTCTACTTATAATTCTACATTTTTTATTTAACTGACTAGCTGTTAATACAACAAACAAATTATCAGCATCCGAAGGTAAAACTGTTATTAAATTAGCTGCGTTTAAAATTCCTGCTTTTAATAATGTTTCATCTAAAGTCGCATCACCTTCAATGTTTAAAACTCCGTTTTCATCGAGTTTTTTAACAATTTCTTCATGTTTTTCTATTACAACAACGTCTTTATTATAATTATTTAATTTAGCTATTGCTTGTTTTCCATTTCTACCATACCCACACACAATAGTATGTCCATTTAATTTCTCTATACTCTTTTTCACTTTTTTTATTTTTAGTTGACGAAAAAATTGTCCGCTTATTAAATATTCTGAAAAAGAAGATACAGCATACCCGAATATAAATAAACTAGACAGTATCAATCCAATTGTAAATATCTTTTCTCCTGTACCAAACGGATGTACTTCTCCAAAACCTATAGTAGTTATGGTAATTACCGTCATATACAAGGCATCAATAAAAGAATAATTAAATAAAATAAGGTATCCTCCTACTCCTATCGATAAAATTAAAACTGAAAACAGTATAGCCTTGTATAATCTTGACTTAAATACGAGATTCATCATAAATCAAAAACAGAAGTTCTTTTAGTGTACACCATATCTTTTAATCGTAATAAAAAAGCCAATGTTAAATACACTCCAAATGACAATCCTATGGTTACAAACGATATATAAATAAAAAACAATCGCACATTTGTTGCCCGCATACCTAAACGATCTGCCAACCGAGAAGACACTGCAAAACCATGACGTTCAAAAAAATGACGTACCGCGTGAATAAACTTCATATATAAATAGGTTTTAAATGCAAGATACCAATTTACAATCATTTGTTTACAACATCAGCTATAAAATAAATTTGGTTTTGGTAACTTTGCTTTTTTCGTAAAAAGCACACTTTGAAAGATCAAGAGCACATAGAAGTATACGGAGCCCGAGCTCATAATTTAAAAAACATTGATGTAAAAATTCCTCGTGAAAAACTGGTAGTTATTACTGGTTTAAGCGGAAGTGGAAAATCATCTTTAGCCTTCGATACTATTTATGCCGAAGGGCAACGTAGGTATATTGAAACTTTTTCGGCATATGCACGTCAGTTTTTAGGCGGCCTAGAAAGACCTGATGTTGATAAAATTGATGGTTTATCGCCCGTAATTTCTATCGAACAAAAAACCACCAATAAAAGCCCACGTTCAACAGTAGGAACCATTACCGAAATTTACGATTTTCTTCGCTTGCTGTTTTCTCGTGCCTCGGATGCATACTCATACAATACCGATGAGAAAATGGTGAGTTATTCTGATGAGCAAATCAAACAATTAATTTTAAAAGACTTTAACGAAAAACGAATTGCCATTTTAGCACCTTTAATTAAATCAAGAAAGGGGCATTATCGTGAGCTTTTCGAACAAATTTCAAAACAAGGTTTTGTACGTGTTCGTGTAGATGGAGAAATAAAAGAAATTGTAAAGGGAATGAAACTTGATCGATACAAAACTCATGATATTGAGGTGGTAATCGATCGTTTAGCTGTTAATAGTAAATCAGAAAAAAGGTTAGAAGAAACTATAAAAACAGCTTTATATACTGGGAATAATATTTTAATGGTGGTTGATGTTGACGATGAAAAACCACGTTATTTTAGTCGCGAATTAATGTGTCCTACTACCGGAATAGCATACCCAAATCCTGAGCCAAATACATTTTCATTCAACTCTCCAAGAGGCGCTTGTTCACATTGTAACGGACTAGGAACAACAAACCAAATTAACGAACAAAAAATAATTCCAGACCCTACAATTTCAATTAAAAAAGGAGGAATTGTTCCTTTAGGAGAGCAAAAAAATAGCTGGATTTTTAAACAACTACAAACCATTGCCGACAGGCATAACTTTAAACTTACCGACCCGATAGATAAAATTCCATCAAAAGCTATGGATATTATTTTACACGGTGGTAACGAAAAATTTGAAATAAACTCTAAAGACCTTGGAGTTACCAGAAATTACGAAATTGACTTTGAAGGAATTATCGCTTTTATAGAAAACCAATATAAAAGTGCCGAAAGCACCACTATTAAACGTTGGGCAAAAGACTTTATGGACGAAGTTAAATGCGCTGTTTGTGAAGGTAAAAGACTAAAAAAAGAAGCGCTCCATTTTAAATTTACCGATAAAAACATTAGTGATTTAGCGCAAATGGATGTTTCTGATTTAGCAACTTGGTTTAAAAACATCGAAAAAGAGCTTTCAGAAAAACAACTCACCATTGCTGCTGAAATCTTAAAAGAAATACGAACTAGAATTCAGTTTCTACTCGACGTAGGATTGGATTATTTAACTTTAGACAGAACTTCAAAATCACTTTCTGGTGGAGAAGCCCAACGAATTCGATTAGCAACGCAAATTGGCTCGCAATTAGTTGGTGTTTTATATATTTTAGATGAGCCAAGTATTGGTTTACATCAGCGCGACAATGAAAAACTTATCAATTCATTAATTAAATTACGTGATGTTGGTAACTCTGTTTTAGTAGTTGAGCACGATAAAGATATGATTGAACAAGCTGATTTTGTTTTTGATATTGGCCCAGGCGCTGGAGTACACGGAGGTGAAATTGTAAGCGCAGGAACTTTTGATGATTTAAAAAAACACAATACTTTAACTGCCGATTATTTAACTGGTAGAAAAGAAATCGCTGTTCCGAAGAAAAGAAGAGAAGGAAACGGAAATTTTATTAAACTTTCTGGAGCTACAGGAAATAACTTAAAAAATGTGTCTGTAAAATTTCCTTTAGGGCAAATGATTTGTGTTACTGGAGTTTCAGGTAGTGGAAAATCAACCTTAATAAACGAAACTTTATACCCTATTTTAAATGCTCATATTTACCGTGGCGTAAAAAAACCAATGCCTTATAAAAAAATTGAAGGTTTAGAGCACATTGACAAAGTTATTGATATTGACCAATCTCCTATTGGTAGAACTCCCCGCTCAAATCCGGCAACATATACAGGTACTTTTGGCGAAATCCGAAGTTTATTTGCAAAAACTCCCGAAGCTGCTATTCGCGGTTATAAACCTGGTCGCTTTAGTTTTAACGTAAAAGGTGGTCGCTGCGAAACTTGTCAAGGTGGCGGAGTTAGAGTTATTGAAATGAACTTTTTACCTGATGTTCATGTAGAATGTGAAACTTGTCAAGGTAAACGTTTTAACAGAGAAACATTAGAAATTCGTTATAAAGGAAAATCAATTTCTGATATTTTAGAGATGACAATTAATGAAGCCACTAAATTCTTTGAACATATTCCTAAAATATATCGAAAATTAAAAACCATTCAAGATGTTGGTCTCGGATACATAACACTCGGACAACAATCTACCACACTTTCTGGCGGAGAAGCACAACGTATAAAATTAGCTTCAGAATTAAGCAAAAGAGATACCGGAAATACTTTTTATATTTTAGATGAACCTACCACAGGGTTACATTTTGAAGACATTCGTGTTTTAATGGAAGTATTAAATAAATTAGCAAACAAAGGAAATACGGTATTAATTATTGAACATAATTTAGATGTAATAAAACTTGCCGATTATATTGTTGACATCGGAATGGAAGGCGGTAAAAATGGTGGTACTGTTTTAGCTACCGGTACTCCCGAAAAAGTAGCCAAACATAAAACTAGTTATACGGCTAAGTTTTTAAAAAAAGAGCTAAATTAGCAGGCTTGCTAAAAAAGTAAATTTAGCACGTATTATTAATTGTTAAATTAAAAGAACACGAAGATTATGAGTCCGAACGATGACAGAAAAATTACAGAAAAACTATTACCAAAAACTTGGAACGAAATAAAAACAAATGACTCTTGGGCTATTTTTAAAATTATGGCCGAATTTGTTCATGGATATGAAAAATTAAGTAAAATAGGACCTTGTGTATCTATTTTTGGTTCTGCAAGAACTAAAACCGACGATCCTTATTATAAATTAGCTGAAGAAGTCGGTTATAAATTAACCCAAAATGGTTTTGGTGTTATTACTGGTGGTGGCCCTGGAATTATGGAAGCTGGTAATAAAGGAGCAGACAGAGGTAAAGGAACATCTGTTGGGTTAAATATTGAACTTCCTTTTGAACAACATGACAATCCTTGGATTGACCATGATAAAAATTTAAATTTCGATTACTTTTTTGTACGTAAAGTAATGTTTGTAAAATACTCTCAAGGTTTTGTGGTAATGCCTGGTGGTTTCGGAACTTTAGATGAACTTTTTGAAGCAATTACCTTAATTCAAACCAACAAAATTGGTCGTTTCCCTATTGTTTTAGTTGGTAAAAAGTTTTGGGGAGGTTTGTTAGACTGGATTAAAAACACCTTATTAGAAGAAGGAAATATTAGTGAAAAAGACCTAAATTTATTTAGAGTTGTTGATACAGCGGATGAAGCTGTAGAACATTTTAATAAATTTTACACGAAATATCAATTAAAACCAAATTTCTAAAAATAATTATATTTACAGCTCGTTGAACATTCAGCGAGCTTTTTTATTTTAAATTTGAAAAAACAACGACTCCTCTTTTTATCTTTTCTTTTTTTGTGCTGCTACAACTTAATAGCTCAAAAAAATACTATTGAAATAAATGCAAAATTAAATGACAAGAAAGATTTACTTCTTGTTCAGCAAAAAATTGTTTATTACAACAACTCATCAGTAAATTTAAAAACCATTTTTCTTCATAATTGGGCAAATAGCTTTAAAAGCAATCAAACTCCATTAGGCAAACGTTTTATTGATGATTATAAAAAGTCTTTTTATTTTGCTGAAAAAAAAGATCGAGGACATACCAAAATTCACAATTTAACAGCTAATTTTAAGCAAGTTTCTTTCAAAGAAAAAAAAGCTGATATTATCGAAGTAACGTTAAACAACACTTTAAAACCTAAAGACAGTGTTGCTTTTTCAATTACTTATTCCATTAAAATACCAAACGCAAAATTTACTGGATACGGAAAAACAAAAACAGGATATCACCTACGTTTTTGGAACATTACTCCTGCTGTTTATCAAAAAAAATGGCATTTGATGAGTAATTTAAATATTGATGATTTATATGAAAGTTTATCTAACTATACTATAAAAATTAATATTCCTAAAGAATATGCTCTTGAAAGTAATTTACATCAATCTAAAATAAAAAAAGAAAACTCAACAAATTATCTTTTAACAGGTAAAAACAAAAAAGACATCATTCTTAACATTGACTCTCTTAAAACTTTGATTTCTTTTAAAACGAAAAACAAAGAAATTAAAACAGATGTTTATTTAAAAAGTATTTCTATTGATACTACCACAAAAATTATCACTAAACAAATTGATTTTATCGAACATTTTTTAGGGAAAAATCCGCATAAAGAAATTTTAGTTGATGCTACAACTATTAACAAAAACTCGATCTATGAAATTTATGGACTTCCGAAATGGTTAAAACCTTTTCCTAAAAATTTTAGATGGGAAATCAATTTTTTTAGAGCACTTACTAAAAAATATATTGAAGATATTTTAATTTTAAATCAGCGAACTGATTATTGGCTTACTAATGGATTGGAGAATTTTTTAATGATAAAATATATCGATAAACATTATCCTAACGTAACTGTTTTGGGAAAATACTCGAATTACTGGCCCATAAAAACTTATAATATTTCTAAATTAAAACAAAACGACAAATATGCTTTTGTATATCAATTTAGTGCTCGTAAATTTTATGATCAAGCTTTAACAACTTCTGCCGATTCGCTTTCAAATTTTAATCGAAAAATTGTAAACGGATATAAAGCTGCATTAGGTTTAAAGTACCTTCAAGATTTTATTGGTGGCGATACTTTAGTAAATTCATTAAAAGAATTTTACGCAAAAAATCAACTAAAACTAAGTAAATCATCTCAATTTAAAGAAATACTTACTAAAAACACATCAAAAGATTTAAGCTGGTTTTTTAACGACTATTTAAATACAAGTAAAAAAATTGATTATAAAATAAAAAAAATCATTAATAATAAAAATAGTGATTCGTTAAAAGTTGTTATTAAAAACAAAAGAAATTTTGCATCGCCAATAGCACTGTATGGTATCCAAAAAAAGAAAATTCAATTTAAAAAGTGGATTACCGGAACCGATTCAATAAAAACAATTAAAATAAAAAAAGGCTATTTTGATAAGCTAGCTCTTAATTACGAAAACAATTATCCTGAATACAATTCTTTAGATAATTTCAGAAAAATAAACAATACATTACTTAACAAACCTTTACAGTTTCGTTTTTTTAAAGATGTAGAAAATCCATATTACAATCAGATATTTTACTATCCAGATGTTAAATATAATTATTATGATGGAGCAATACTTGGTTTAAACCTTAACAACAGGTCGTTAGTTAATCATAATTTTGAATTTAGTTTAACCCCTAATTACAGTACAAAAAGCAAGTCTTTAACAGGCTCATATTCTTTCACTTACCATCATTATTTTAAAAAATCTCAAATTTATAAAATCCGATACGGCTTTAGTGGTAGCACCTATCATTATGCACCAAAACTTATTTACAATAAATTTTCGCCGTCTGTAAGCTTACATTTTAAACGAAACTCACTTCGTGATAATGGTTCAAAAAGTATTATTGCGCGTTTAATTAGTGTAGATAAAGAGGTTGAAGCCAATACACTTAAAGAAGAAAGTGACAAATACAATGTTTTTAACCTACGTTATGTTCGCTCTAAATTCGATGCAATTAACACGACTTCTTACGCTATAAACACTGAATTTAATTCTACTTTTAGTAAAATATCAACCGATATTCGTCACCGTACTCACTTTTCTGCTAATAAAAGTTTTGAAATTCGTTTTTTCGGTGGTTTATTTATACATAACAATTCTAAAAGCGACTATTTTAGCTTCGGATTAAACTCTGGATCTGATTATTTATTTGAACAAAATTTGTTTGGTCGTTCAGAAAGATCTGGACTTTTTAGCCAGCAATTTGTAATTGATCAAGCGGGATTTAAATCTAAATATAGTACACCTCAATTTTCAAATCAATTTATTTCATCAGTAAATACTAGTGTTGGTATTTATAAAAATTTAGAATTTTACAATGATTTTGCCATGTTGAAAAACAGAAACAAATCGCCCAATTTTTTTTATGAAAACGGAATCCGTTTAAATTTTATTCCAAATATCTTCGAATTTTATCTTCCTATATACACAAACGAAGGCTTTGAAATCAATTCTGGAAATTATACTTCAAAAATTCGTTTTGTTATTTCTACAAATGTCGATCGTATTTATAACTTTCTTAGAAGAGGACTATTATAGATACTTCAACAAATCTTGTTTTTTTTCTATTTTTTTAAAGAATATTCAATAAAAATTGAAATTTTTAAATTTCAACTAAAAAAACTATCTTTGTATCCATACCTAAAATAAAAAATCATGTCGCAAATTACTGAAACAGTTAATACTCAACAACTTTCTTTTCAAGATTTTAAAAACGAGGTTTTAAACGATTATCGCACTGCGCGTATAAGTAGAGAATGTAGTTTGCTAGGTCGTAGAGAAGTTTTAACAGGGAAAGCTAAATTCGGAATTTTCGGAGACGGTAAAGAAGTGCCGCAATTGGCAATGGCTAAAGCATTTCAAAACGGAGATTTTAGATCGGGATATTACCGAGATCAAACCTTTATGATGGCTATTAACCAATTAACGCCTATTCAGTTTTTTGCAGGTTTATATGGGCATGCCGACATAAATGTTGATCCTATGTCTGGTGGTCGTCAAATGGGTGGTCATTTTGCAACGCATTCTTTAGATGAAAACGGACAGTGGAAAAACTTAACTGCTCAAAAAAATTCATCGGCAGATATTTCTCCAACCGCGGGGCAAATGCCACGTTTATTAGGTTTAGCACAAGCTTCTAAAATTTATCGTAATGTAAAAGGATTAGAAAATTTTACTAATTTTTCTAATCAAGGTAATGAGGTTGCTTGGGGAACCATCGGTAACGCAAGTACTTCTGAAGGTTTATTTTTTGAAACAATAAATGCTGCCGGAGTTTTACAAGTACCAATGGTTATGAATGTTTGGGATGACGAATATGGTATTTCGGTTCATGCAAAGCATCAAACAACAAAAGAAAGTATTTCTGAAATTTTAAAAGGATTTCAAAAAGAAAATGATACCAATGGTTATGAAATTTTTGTTGTAAACGGATGGGATTATGTACAATTAATAGATATTTACAGTAAAGCTTCTAAAATTGCTAGAGAAAAACACATACCTGTTTTAATACACGTAAAAGAATTAACACAACCGCAAGGGCACTCTACTTCTGGATCGCACGAAAGATACAAATCGAAAGAGCGTTTACAATGGGAGCAAAATTTTGATTGTATTGCGCAAATGCGTAAATGGATTTTAGAATTTGAATTAGAAGATGAAAACGGAGGTGTTTTAAAATTTATTGATGGCGAAGAAGATTTAATAAATATTGAAAAAGAAGCAAAAAAAGAAGTTAGCAAAGCAAAACGTGATGCTTGGAGTGCTTATACAAACGAAATAAAAAGTGAGGTTACTGCTGCTGTTAATTTATTAGAAATTGTAGCTCAAAAAAGTAACAACGGTTCTTTTATAACCAAATATAAAAATGACTTAGCTGCAATTACCGAACCTATTAGAAAAGATATTTTAGTAGCTGCTCGTAAAAGTTTACGTTATTTAAAAGACGAGAATTTTGCAGAAAAAATAACATTACAAAACTTTATAAAATCAGCTATAGATACTGCTAAAGTAAAGTTTTCTGATCATTTATTAAGTGAAACTGAACTTGCTACACAAAACATTGTTTCTGAAGCACCAACTTACGCTGCTGAAAAAAACTTGGTAGATGCGCGAATTATTATGCGTGATAATTTTGATGCCATTTTTAATAAATATCCTGAAACTTTAATTTTTGGTGAAGATGCTGGTTATATTGGTGATGTAAATCAAGGTTTAGAAGGTTTACAAGAAAAATATGGCGAATTAAGAGTTTCTGATACTGGTATTCGTGAAGCAACTATTTTAGGTCAGGGAATTGGAATGGCAATGCGTGGTTTACGTCCAATTGCTGAAATTCAATACTTAGACTATTTATTGTACGCCTTACAAATTATGAGCGACGATTTAGCAACACTTCGTTACCGTACATTTGGTAAGCAAAAAGCACCATTAATTATCCGTACCCGTGGGCACCGTTTAGAAGGTATCTGGCATTCTGGATCACCAATGGGAGGAATTATAAATAACATTCGCGGAATTCATGTTTTAGTGCCAAGAAATATGACCAAAGCTGCTGGATTTTACAATACTTTGTTAGAAGGTGATGATCCTGCTTTAGTGGTTGAATGTTTAAATGGATACCGTTTAAAAGAAGAGTTACCAACTAATTTAGGTGAATTTAAAACTCCAATTGGTGTTGTAGAAACTATTAAAGAAGGTACAGACATTACCGTTATTTCTTACGGTTCTACCTTACGAATTGTAGAAGAGGCCGCTAAAGAATTAGTACAAGTTGGTATTAATATTGAAATTATAGATGCACAAAGTTTATTACCTTTTGATGTAAATCACGATACAGTAAAATCGGTTGCAAAAACAAACCGATTATTAGTTGTTGATGAAGATGTACCTGGTGGAGCTTCAGCATATTTATTACAAGAAATTGTTGAAAACCAAAACGGATACAAACACTTAGACAGTAAACCTCAAACATTAACAGCAAAAGCACACAGACCTGCTTATGGTACAGACGGAGATTATTTCTCTAAACCATCTGCAGAAGATATATTTGAAAAAGTATATGCAATTATGCATGAAGCAAACCCTACAAAATATAAAAGTTTGTATTAAGTAAAATCTCTTAACAAATCATTACCTATTGCGCATTGTAAACATCGTTTCTTTGCGCAATAGTTATTTTTAAGCTCTAATAAAGCTTGACTTTCAAAAGCATTTTTTGCTGTTAGTTTTAAATCGGAAAACTTAGATATTATTGAATTTTTTTCGGGTTTAATTTGCTGTAATAATTTAAAAATATGGATTTCATTTACTACTCCCCTATTTTGCTCGTACACAAACTTTAACGGAACAATAGTGTTTATCAATAACAAATCGATAAATGATTTTGTGAGTTTTTTTGATGATTTTTTAGATTCCGTTTCAAACGTATAATGAACTTTCCAAAAATCATTTACTTCAACAGAAAACAAGTTATAAAAATCTTCTATTTTTTTCAGTGCGATTAATTTAGAAAACAAATTTTGATGCTTAAAAAACAGTGCCACTAACTGTGCTATTCTAATGGTAGGAAAATTGCTAGGTCGCATTCTAAAAAACTGAAATTGATTCTTAGAAATTGGCTTTAAATTAAATTTATGTTGCAAATAATAGTATTCTTTTTTTTGTTGAGTAAAATATTCATCTTCTAAATCACTTTCAAAAAAACCAGCTTGCCCAAATAATAAGGCAGATAACTGTTGCTCTTCAAATCGAGTTTTTCGCAACACAGAAAAATCAAACGATTCTGCTAATCTTAAAAAAGCATCTCCGTTTATTTTTAATCCGAAGTTTTTAGCTAATAACAAGAATAAAACGGCTTCAAAATTATTGTTGGTTTTTATCAGTAATTCTTTTATTAAAGTCGATTTATTCTCTAATCGCTCAATATACAATCGCTCTAACCAGTTATTTATTAAAAACGAATCCACCGATTTTAATTGTTTCTCACAAGGAATCCAACGCAGTTGTTTAGAAAATAAATTTTGATAATTATTTAATAAACTTTCATCAATTAATGGTTTCAATTCAAGTGTTGGCATTGGTTTGTTATTTTTCATAAACACTTCGTGGTCATGCTGCCAAACTACGTGTAAAATTACGGCATCATAATTTTCATCCTCCTCGTGTTTATGCAAATACCAATCAGAAGAATTAATATGAATTTCAACATTTCCAACCCATAATTGATTGTTAATTTTTAATTGAGCATTAAAAAAATCGGGACCCGTATGTTTATTTAAAATACCCGATTTAACTATTTGAATAACTTCATTGTTAATGGATTTCAAATTACTTGAATCAAATAATTTGTATTGCCATAAAAAATGCAAAAAATCTTCTTTCATAACCGTAAATTAGCAATTATTTTACGACTATTAATTTATGAAAAATATTTTTAAATCACTTTTTATCAGCGGATTTCCTGTTTTTGCTTTGTTTATTTTTATTAAAACAGTTATAAATTCCAACTTTAATGGTAACCAAATAGGTTTGTTAATTTCGTCTATTACTATTGTTTTATTCTTTGCTATGCTATTTCTAAAACCTGTAGCCAGAACCACTAAAACACTTACTTTATACTCTGCTTTAATTGTTTTAGGTTTTGTTTTAAACCTGTTTAATTTTAATCAAACCTCACTTTTTACTGCAGTTCTTTTAGCTTTAGGATGGCTGGCTTATTTAGTTTGGTACTCTTCTTTTAATTTTAGAAACGATTCGGTTTTAGAAGTCGGAAAAACACTTCCTAATTTCACTCTTAAAAATGCGCAAGCAAAAAATATTACAATTAATAATTTAACTGGTAATTTTAAAGTTTTTATTTTTTACCGAGGCAATTGGTGTCCACTTTGTATGGCTCAAATTAAAGAAGTAGTTAACGAATATAAAGAGTTAGAAGCTAGAAATACAGATATGATTTTAATAAGTTCTCAACCACATAAATTCACCAAAAACTTAGCTGATAAGCATCAAGTTCCCTTTCATTTTTTAGTTGATGTAAATAATACTGTAGCTAAAAAATTAGGTATTCTTCATAAAAACGGACTGCCAGCTGGATTCCAACTTTTTGGTTACAATTCTGATGTTGTTTTACCAACCGTGATTATTACCGATAAAAACAACAAAATTATTTTTGCTGATTTAACCGATAATTATCGTGTGCGACCAGAACCCGCAACATTTATAAAAATAATTGATAATTATAAAGATTAAATTTATTGAAGCATCAATTTTTACAATCATAAAATACATGGTTATGTTAAAAGCAATTGTAATTTCGCTTCGCAAATAAATTCAAAAAAATGAATAGTATAGAAAGTTTACAATGGCGTTATGCTGTTAAAAAATTTGACGAAAATAAATCGCTTTCAACAGCACAAATAAATACATTAAAAGAAGCCTTTAATTTAACCGCGACTTCTTACGGATTGCAGCCAATTAAAATGGTGGTAATTCAGAATAAAGAAATTCAACAACAATTAGTTGCACATTCTTGGAATCAGCCACAAATAGCACAAGCATCTCATGTTTTAGTATTATGTATTCCTAAAGAATACACGCAAAAAGACGTTGAAAATTACTTTTCGTTGGTAAAAAAAATCAGAAATACTCCTGATGAAATTTTAAATCCGTTTAAAAAAATGCTTACTTCATCTATCAGTAATAAAACGCAAGAAGAATTAACTATTTGGAACAAAAATCAAGCCTATATTGCTTTGGGTAATTTAATGACGGTTGCTGCAAACGAACGAATAGACTCTTGCCCAATGGAAGGATTTATTCCTGAAAAATATGATGAAATTTTAAGCCTAAGCAAATACAATTTAACATCAGTTTTAGTGTTACCTGTTGGTTTTAGAGCCGAAGATGATTTTATGAAAGACTTAAAAAAAGTTCGTAAAAAAACGGAAGAAGTTATCATCGAATTTTAATACTCTTTGTCGCTTTGAGCGGAATAAAAAGATCTCTACTTCGCTCAAAATGGCATTTATTAAACTTATTACATTTAATTTATAATTACAAATTAGTACATTCGTAATTCATAATTTAACTGTATGCAACCATTACATATATTACTCCTTATTCTTGCTTATTTTGGTGTATTAATTCTTATTTCTTATATCACCGGAAAATCTGCAAACAACAACACTTTTTTTAAAGCCGATAATTCATCACCTTGGTATTTAGTTGCTTTTGGTATGATTGGCGCATCCTTATCCGGCGTTACCTTTATTTCTGTTCCTGGATGGATTGAAGGCCAACAAATGAGTTATATGCAAATGGTTTTCGGGTATGTTGTTGGGTATGCTGTAATTGGTTTAATACTATTACCGCTGTATTATAAATTAAATTTAACTTCAATTTACACGTATTTAGAAGATCGTTTTGGTATATTTTCTTACAAAACCGGAGCTTCATTTTTCTTGTTATCAAGAACCATTGGTGCTGCTTTTCGATTATTTTTAGTTGCCAATGTATTGCAATTAATTTTGTTTGATGCATACGGAATTCCGTTTTGGCTAACCGTAACCATTACCATTTTATTAATTTGGTTATATACTTTTAAAGGCGGTATAAAAACTATTGTTTGGACGGATACTTTGCAAACTTTATTTATGCTAATTGCCGTAGGCGTTTGTACTGTTATGATTAAAAATGAAATGAAAATTGACAGTTTATTCTCATATATATCTGAAAACAAACTCTCTAAAATGTTCTTTTTTGAGGATTGGAAAGCTGGAAATTATTTTTGGAATCGCTTTTTCTCTGGAGCATTTATTGCGATTGTAATGACAGGTTTAGACCAAGATATGATGCAAAAAAACTTGACTTGTCGTAATTTAGAAGACGCTAAAAAAAATATGTTTTGGTTTACAATCGTGTTAGTTATCGTTAATTTTTTCTTTTTAGCATTAGGGATTTTATTAACAGATTATGCTACTACAAACGAAATTAACGCTCATAAAGATCAATTATTTCCAACCATTGCCATGAGTGGTGATTTAGGTTTGGCAACCTCACTTTTCTTTTTACTCGGTTTAATTGCTGCCGCTTATTCAAGTGCAGATAGTGCTTTAACATCCTTAACCACTTCGTTTAGTATTGATATTTTAGAAATCGACAAAAAAGAAAATCAACAAGAAAAAGAAAGCATTCGTAAAAAAATACACGTCTTATTCTCACTCATATTAATCGCAACCATTTTGGTTTTTAAATATTTTATTGCTGATGCAAGTGTAATTGCTAAAATATTTCAATTTGCTGGCTATACCTACGGACCTTTATTAGGTTTATATGCCTTCGGATTGTTTACCAAACTAAACGTAAAAGATAAATTGGTTCCAATAGTTTGTATTTTATCACCTATTCTTACTTATATAATAAGTGTTTTTAGTAAATCGCAATTAAATTTCGACTTTGGATTCTTTGTATTAGTATTAAACGGATTCATTACTTTCTTAGGATTATTAGCTATAAAACAACATAAAAATGCCTAAAAAAGGAAAAGCAAAAAATACTGCTAATAAAGCGAAGCATACTCGTTTAATGAAACAGAAAGAAAATAAAGTAAAACTAGAAAAGCAGCGTAATAAAGAACGTTTAAAAGCGCTTGTAAAGAAAATAAACGAACAAAAAGAGAAAAAAAACTAAATCACTATTGCTTAGTCAAACAAAAAAATGAAAACACAAATTAAATTAATATTAAATTTCCATATTTGCTATATAATTATTGCTTTTATTGTAGCTTCATGCAGTACATCTTCTAAAAAAAATAAAACAGACTTTTGTTCAAGTATTCATCGAAACGATAGCATTACCCTTTCTAAGGAACTCAATGAATTTACTGAAATTATGCAAACAAAAACGGGTGTATATGTTTTAGAAGACGGTAGCGGATCAATGATTGCCAGAGCTTGGTTAACCGAATATGCCGAAAAGACTATTGATATTCAATATTTTATTTTTTCGACAGATAATGTAGGTCTTATTGCTTGTGATTATTTAATAAAGGCTGCTGATCGTGGCGTTAAAATTAGAATCATTGTTGATGACATTATGGTTGATTCAGACATAGAGGACATTCTTACATTTAATTCTCATAAAAACATTACTGTAAAAATTTATAACCCTGGTGTTAATTTAGGAAAGAATATTTTTCAAAAAATTCGAAAATTTACAACATATTTTAGATCTGCTAACCAACGTATGCATAATAAAACATTTATTGTTGATGGTAAAGTTGTAATTACAGGAGGTCGTAACATAGCTGATGAATATTTTGATTACGATCATGAATATAATTTTAGAGATAGAGATATTTTATTAATAGGAAAAGAAACTAAAGAAGTTAATAAATCTTTTGATGAGTTTTGGAATAGTTCACTCTGCAAAGATGTTACTAGTATAATAGAAAAACAGTCAGAAAATATTTTATTAGAAAACAGATTTGATAATTTACATGAATATGCCTGCAATCCTGCTAATTTTTGGCCACAGATAAGAGAACGAATTAAAAATTTACCTAATACATTTAACTCTATTAAAGAGTCAGGTAAATTAATATGGCTAGATGATGTAAATTTCATATCAGATATTCCTGGTAAAAATGATGGTACAAATGGATTAAAAGGAGGAGGTACATCAACCAGCGCTTTAATTAGTTTGATTAAAAAAGCTAAATCATCTATAGATATTCAAACACCATATTTAATCACTACTGAACTAGCTCAAAATCTTTTTAAAGAAGCAGTTGATAGAGGTGTGAAAATTAGAATACTTACCAATAGTTTAGCCTCTACAGATAATGTAGAAGCCTTTAGTAGTTATCAAACAGATAGAAAAAAACTATTAAATACAGGAATTAGAATATTTGAATTTCGTCCGGATGCAGCTGAACGCACAAAAATAATGACTGGTGAGCTTCAAGAAAAACTAAATCATAAACCAATTTTTGGTCTTCATGCAAAATCTATGGTTATAGATAATAAAACAACTGTTATAGGTACGTTTAACCTTGATCCTAGGAGCGCAAATCTAAATACAGAATGTATTGTTATTGTAAATTCTGAGAAAGTTTCAAAGAGTGTTTTAAAAGGTATGGAAGAAGAATTTAAACCTGAAAATTCATGGGAAACAACATTAAAATACAATCCAGACTCTGAAGTGAGTAATTATAAACGTATAAAAACTTGGACTAGAAAAATAATTCCAAAAAACATATTATAAAATTGACTAATGAATAAATACTACCTATTATTTTTCGTCCTATTTTTGAATAGTAGCTTTGCTCAAAACAAATATAAAGAAGCCGAAGGTTTTTATAACCTATCTGGCTTTGAAGTTTCTTCTGGTTTATATTTACTAAAGAATACTACTTTTTTTTATTACTCAATGTTTGGGAATGTTGACTTGAAAATATACGGAAACTATTCAATTTCTGATCAAAATAAATTAAAACTAATCCCTAATGAAGAATTAAAGAAAGAGTTTTATTTATTTGGCTTAAAAAATAATCAAATAAAAAAAGACATTATTATTTTACAATACAATAAACCTTTTTCTAAAAAAGCTGAAAAATTATTTATAAACACAAATACTAAGCTAACTAAGTTCCCTGAATTTAAGCAAGGTTCAAAAACTGTTTCTATAAACTTAAAACTACCTAAATCAAAAAAAATACAACTTGAGTTTAATGAATCAAAAACAACAATGATTAAGATTGTTAATGATTTTAATGACATAAAAATTTATCATAATTATTATGCTAACATGGTAAGTATGGTTTCAAAAATGTCTTTTAATTCAGAAAAGGGAACACTAACAAATTATAACTCCTCCAAAGCTACAAGAATTCAAAAAAAAGAAATTAATGATAAAACAAAGGAAAAAATAAACAACTACATTGAGTCTAGCAAAAAGAGAAAGACCATAACTAGGAAAGGAAAAATATATACAAAAATATAATATTTTTATATAAAAAAACCAAGTTAAAAAACTTGGGATTTTTTTGTTCGTAAACACTAAAACTATTTATCAATAGATCCTAAAACACGTTTCATAAAATTATTTAACGCTTCCTTTTTAGGTGTACCATCTTTTATCATTTTATCAACCTCAATAGCTCCATACATATTAGAAATTAGCTCACCAATAACATCTAGCTCTTCATCTTTTAAAGAAGAAACTTCTGTTAGTGCTTCTAACGTTTCTATGGTTTCTAATACGTAATCTTGATCGTTTTCATCAATAAAATTAGTTAAGTGTTTTATTACTGGTAGCTTCATAATTACAATACTTCGTTAACTAAATCTTTTAATACATCAAACTTGTTTGTTTGTGTTTGATTTACAAATTTACCATCAACAAAAGTTGCAAATGTTGGTAAATTACTTACGTCTGCTAATTTTCTGCTTTCAGGAAATTTTTCTGCATCCACAATTATAAAAGTCGCATTTTCATTTTCAGAAGCCAATTTTTTAAATTTTGGTTTCATAATACGACAGTTACCACACCAAGTTGCCGAATATTGCACGACTACTTTACTATTTTCTGAAACAATCTCAGCTAAATTATCTTGATTTAATTCTTGTACCATAATTTTTTAGTTATGTGAAAGGAGCCTATGTATTTAATCCCCAATTAGCACACAGACTTGGTTCCTTTCGTATAAATATTTTTAGTGAGAAGCTAAATATTCAGCAGTTCCTTTTGCGTTTGGTTTCATTGCATCTTTACCTTCTTCCCAGTTTGCAGGACAAACCTCTCCGTTTGTTTGTACGTGTGCATAAGCATCAATTAAACGTAAAAATTCATTTACATTTCTACCTACTGGCATGTGGTTAATTCCTTCATGAAAAACAGTTCCTTCTTCATCAATTAAATACGTAGCTCTATAAGTTACATTATCTCCAACAACCTGTACTGTTTGAGTAGCTTCATCAAAAACCTCATCAGAAATATCTAAAATTCCTAAGATTGATGATAAATTACGGTTGCTATCTGCTAATAAAGGGTAAGTAACACCTTCTATTCCTCCGTTATCTTTTGGTTGATTTAACCACGCGAAGTGCACCTCTGGAGTATCACAAGAAGCTCCGATTACAATTGTATTTCTTTTTTCAAATTCTCCTAAAGCTGCCTGAAAAGCGTGTAACTCTGTTGGACAAACGAAAGTAAAATCTTTTGGATACCAAAATAACAATACTTTTTTATTATTATTTTTAGCTTCTTCTAATACATTTACTTTGAACGTGTCTCCCATTTCGTTCATTGCATCTACACTTAAATTTGGAAATTGTTTACCAACTGCTGTTGCCATTTTTTATATTTTTTATTGATTAATATTCATTTTACAAGTACAAATATACCATCCTAATTTAGTTGAAAAGAAAATAATTAATGCTAATTTTTTATTTCAACATCAATTTTATTTATACTTTTTATTTTTGTAAATAAGTTTCAACTATTTACTTGCAAAAAGTTTTACATCATCTTCTGAAATCTCTTTTTCTCCTAAAATAAGCAAACGTTCTACTACATTTCGCAGCTCTCGTATATTCCCTGTCCAATCATATTCTTGTAATAATTTTACGGCATTTTTTGAAAACTCTTTTTTAGACATTCCTTGTTCTTTTGATATTTTATCAGCAAAAAAATCTACTAATAAAGGAATATCATCTCGCCTATCATTTAAAGCTGGTACTTTAATTAAAATTACTGCCAAACGATGGTATAAATCTTCACGAAAACGCCCTTCGGCTATTTCTTCTTTTAAATCTTTGTTGGTCGCTGCGACAATACGAACATTTACTTTAATATCTTTATCAGACCCAACACGCTGAATTTTATTTTCTTGTAAAGCTCGCAACACTTTTGCTTGTGCCGACAAACTCATATCGCCAATTTCATCTAAAAAAATGGTTCCGCCATTGGCAGCTTCAAACTTACCAGCTCTATCTTTATTTGCACCTGTAAAAGAACCTTTTACATGCCCAAAAAGCTCGCTTTCAATTAATTCAGACGGAATTGCAGCACAATTTACTTCAATCATAGGAGCTTTTACTCTTTCTGATTTTTCGTGCAACCAATGCGCCACCAATTCTTTTCCGGTTCCGTTAGGTCCCGTAATTAAAACACGTGCATCTGTTGCGGCTACTTTTTCTATAATTTCTTTAATATGAGTAATAGCATTACTCTTACCAATCATTTCGTAAGTTTTACTTACTTTCTTTTTTAGTCGCTTATTTTCTACCACCAATTCTTTTTTATCTAAAGCGTTACGAACGGTGTTTAGTAAACGGTTTAAATCTGGTGGTTTTGATATATAATCAAACGCACCTAAACGCATGGTATTTACGGCTGTATCTAAATCACCATGACCAGAAATCATAACCATTGGTGTTTCTGGTTTTATTTTTTTAGCTTTTTCTAGCACCTCAACACCATCCATTTTAGGCATTTTAATGTCACATAAAACTAAATCATAATCCGTTTTTTTAATCATTTCAATACCAATCAATCCATTTTCAGCTTCTTCAACTTGATAAGCTTCATTTTCTTCTGAAATGATTTTTTTTAAAACTCTGCGGATGGCAGCTTCATCTTCTATTATTAATATTTTTGCCATTTTTTTAGTAAATTTTCTTTTTAGTTTTTATCAAAATACAAGAATCGAGCCATTACTTATTTTTATCAATAATATGTATATCTCTTTGCGGAAACGGAATAGAAATATGATGCTCTCTAAACAAAGCGTCTATTTTAAATCGGATTTCACTTTGTGGTATTTGCGCCTGAAAACTATCGTTTAGCGTAAAAACCAATTTAAATTCTAAAGCACTATCTCCAAAATTTTCAAAAATAACTAAAGGCGCAGGGTGTTGGTATACCTTTGGATGCTCTATTGCTGCTTTTAACAATAACTTTTTTACCAACTGCGTGTCACTTCCGTAAGCTACTCCTACTTTTACGCTTTCACGTGTTGTAATTCCGTTTTGTGTCCAGTTATATAAACTATTTGTTAAGTATTTATGGTTTGGAATTACCAACACTTTATTATCAATTGTAACTGCTCTTGTGGTACGCAATTTTATCTCTTCTACCCTACCAACTTTACCGTCTAGCTCAATAATATCACCAACATGTACACTTTTATCAAGAATAATAAAAGCACCTGAAATGATATCCTGAAAAAAGGCTTGTAATGCTAAACCAACACCAATTAATAATGCAGAAGACGCAACTAATATAGCACTTAAATCTACCCCTGTTGACGATAAACTTATTGAAAAAACAATTAAATAAAGCAACCAACTTGCAAAAGAAAAAATAGTGTTAAATTTATTTTTATCCTGCTCTTCTAATCTACTTTTTACAAATTTTTTAAAATACCTAAGCGCGTATTTTACAATAAAAAAAACAATCATTAACAGTAAAATTGTTTTAACTGTAATGTCTATATCTTTTCCACCAATAGGAATTCGATAATGTAAAAACTCATTAAATTGCTTAAATATTTCTTTCATATAACTGTTTTTTTTATCCGTTATAACGAATCCATTTCCATAAATCTTTATACGTTGGTTTTTTACCATACATTAAAATACCAACTCTATAAATTTTGGCTGCTAACCAAACGATTAGCATAAATGTAAGAATTAACAACAACATAGATAGTGCTATTTCCCACCAAGCAACTCCAAAAGGAACGCGCATTAACATTACAATCGGACTTGTAAATGGTATGTATGAAAAAATTACTGATACTGGTCCATGAGGATCATTTATTACCGTTGCAAAACCAACATATACTGCCAAAATTAAAGGCAACATAATTGGCATCATAAATTGTTGTGTATCGGTTTCGTTATCTACAGCAGCACCAACTGCAGCAAATAATGAACTATATAACATATAACCACCTAAAAAGTAAAAAAGAAATAGTAAAAACATTTTTAGTAATGGTAATCTAAATATTTCTTTCACCAACATTTCGCCTTTACTACCTGCAGCTTGTTGCATAGCTTCTAACTGTTCTGCTGGCACTTTTGCCGTTTGCATTTCCATCATATCAATTCCAAAAACTGAAGATGCAATTAAACTAAACACCAAAAATAAAATACCCCAGATAAAAAACTGCAACAATCCTGCGGATGCATTTCCTATAATTTTACCCAACATTAACTGAAAAGGTTTTACAGATGACACAATTACTTCGATAATTCTACTCGTTTTTTCTTCAATAACACTTCGCATTACAGAAGTACCGTAAATCATTACAAACATCATTAATAAATATCCTGCTAAACCACCCACAGCAATTTTTAATCCGTTAATTAATTTTGATGATTTTTCGCCAGAAAAATTAAACATTTTAATGTCTGCCGAAATTCTAGATTCTTTAATATGTGCTAAATCAATTCCGAAACTAGTTAATTTTTCGTTGCGTAGTTTTTTATCAATTTTACTTTCTAAATTCCCCATAATAGACATACTTGGAGAATCTTTTGAGAAAAACTCAATTGAATTGGCAAGTATCTCTAAACTATCTTGTTTTGGTATGTATAAAGCTCCGTAATAATCACCTTCTTCCACCTTTTTTTTAGAATCGTCAATTCCTAATGCTGTAAAATCTTCGTACTTTATTGTTTTAGAATCGTTAAAAACATCTTTAGAAAAAACTCCAGATTCATCAACAAATACTATTTTTTTTACTTTTTCGTCGTTCTTTTTCATCAAGAAAAAAACCAACGCTCCCATACCAATCATTAATAGCGGACTTAAAAAAGTCATCATTATAAACGATTTATTTCTAACCTTGGCAATAAATTCGCGTTCTATAATTAATCGTAATCTACTCATCGTTTAACTGTTTTTGCTTATTGCTTTTATAAAAATATCGTTGGCACTTGGTATTAACTCAACAAAATGTTGTACTTGCCCTTGAGTTGTTAAAAACGATAACAAATCGTTTGCCGAATTGCCTTCGGTTAATTGCACGTTTAATTTTAAACCATCATTTAATAATTTAAAATCTGCAGGTAATATCTTAAAACTCTCTTTTAACTTTGCTTCTACTTCCTTCGGATTTGCAGTATTTACGCCAACCTGAAAAGTATTAGTTCTAAATTGTTTTTTAATATCGTCTAATTTACCGTCTAAAATCTTGTTAGACTTATCTATTAAAGCAATATAATCACACATTTCTTCAACCGATTCCATTCGGTGTGTAGAAAAAATAATCGTAGCACCTTCATCACGTAATTGCAAAATTTCTTTGGCTATTAACTGTGCATTTATCGGATCGAAACCAGAAAAAGGTTCATCAAAAATTAATAACTTAGGTTGATGTAATACGGTTACAATAAATTGTATTTTTTGAGCCATTCCTTTCGATAGCTCTTCAATTTTTTTATTCCACCAAGCACCAATATCAAATTTATCAAACCAATATTTTAATCTTTTTTTGGCTTCCGATTTACTCAATCCTTTTAACTGCGCTAAATACAAAGCTTGTTCACCAACTTTCATCGATTTATATAAACCACGTTCTTCTGGCAAATAACCTATATATTCTATATGATTGGGCGCTAACTTTTCGCCATCCAAGATTATTTCGCCACTATCTGGCATCGTAATTTGATTAATAATTCTAATCAAAGATGTTTTCCCTGCTCCGTTAGGACCTAAAAGACCAAAAACACTTCCTTTAGGTATTTGTATTGATACATTATTTAATGCCGTATAATCGCCGTAACGCTTTACTACATTGTTAATTTCTAATAAATTATTCATTGATTTTATGATTGATTTACTCCGGTTTTATAAAAACCAGTATTGACAAACTTACATATTTTTATATTGATTTGTAACATCTTTATTATAAAGCTTAAATCTATAATAAAATGTTAAATTTACTATGCATGCATAACTTTTTTGATATTTACTATGCATGCATAATAAATTTTTATATCTTTGGCTGCACATGGATAAGGATAAATCAATAGATCACCAATTAAGAGCCACTTGGCAAGCTGTTGCAAAGATGTACAACGAGCAAGCTGCAAAGCACGACAGCACGATGGCAACTGCTTTTGTTTTATTGAATATAGATTTTGAAAACGGAACTCCATCAACAGCTTTAGGGCCTTTAATGGGCATGGAACCAACAAGTCTTTCGCGATTATTAAAAACCATGGAAGACAAAGGAGTTATTTGTAGAGAAAAAAGTGCTACAGATAGAAGAAGCGTTATTATTAAGTTGACGGATTACGGTAAAGAAATGCGTGAAGTATCAAAAGGGCACGTATATCAATTTAACAACGAAGTTAGAAAACATATTACTGAAGAAGAATTAAATATCTTCTTTAAAGTAACAACAACAATAAACAAATTGATTACAGAAAAGATGGTGTATAACAATACCAACAAAAAAGCTGTATAAAACAAACCAATAAAATGACAAGAAGAATTAAAAAAGTAGCAATCGTCGGTTCTGGTATTATGGGAAGCGGTATTGCATGTCATTTTGCAAACATTGGCGTTGAAGTCTTATTATTAGACATCGTTCCTAGAGAACTTAACGACAAAGAAAAGGCAAAAGGACTAACGTTAGAAGATAAAGCTGTTCGTAATCGTTTAGTAAATGACGCGTTAGCTGCTTCTTTAAAATCAAAACCATCTCCAATCTATTCTAAAAAATTTGCAAGTAGAATTACTACTGGTAATTTAGAAGATGACATTGCTAAAGTTGCAGATGTTGATTGGATTATGGAAGTTGTTGTTGAACGATTAGATATTAAAAAAATCGTTTTCGAAAAATTAGAAAAATATCGTACTCCTGGTACCTTAATTACTTCTAACACTTCAGGAATTCCTATCAAATTTATGAACGAAGGAAGAAGTGAAGATTTTCAAAAACATTTTGCAGTAACTCACTTTTTTAATCCTCCGAGATATTTAAAATTATTTGAAGTTGTTCCTGGACCAAACTGTAAGCCAGAAGTTACTGACTTTTTAATGGATTATGGTTCGAAATTTTTAGGAAAAACTTCAGTTTTAGCAAAAGACACCCCTGCTTTTATTGGTAACAGAATTGGAATTTTCGGAATCCAATCTTTATTTCACCAAGTAAAAGAATTAGGTTTAACTGTTGAAGAGGTAGATAAATTAACAGGGCCGGTAATTGGTCGTCCAAAATCAGCAACTTTCCGTACTGTTGATGTTGTAGGACTAGATACTTTAGTGCATGTTGCTAACGGTATTTACGAAAACTGCCCTAACGACGAAGCACACGAATTATTCAAATTACCAGGTTTCATCAACACCATGATGGAAAACAAATGGTTAGGTAGTAAAACAAAACAAGGTTTCTACAAGAAATCAGTAAATGCTGAAGGAAAGAAAGAAATCTTAACATTAGATTTAGACACGATGGAATATCGTTCTAAAAAACGCGCAAAGTTTGCTACTTTAGAATTAACTAAAACTATTGACAAACCAATTGATCGCTTTAAAGTATTAGTTGGCGGAAAAGATAAAGCGGGAGAATTTTACCGTAAAAACTTCGCAGCAATGTTTGCGTATGTTCAAAATAGAATTCCAGAAATTTCTGACGAATTATATAAAATTGACGATGCTATGAAAGCTGGTTTCGGTTGGGAAAATGGTCCTTTCGAAATTTGGGATGCTGTAGGTGTGGAAAAGGGTATCGAATTAATGAAAGCTGAAGGAAAAGAGCCAGCTGCTTGGGTTACCGAAATGGTAGCTAAAGGAGAAAAGTCTTTCTATACAGTAAAAGAAGGAGCTACTTATTATTATGATGTTCCTGCAAAAGCACAAACTAAAAAACCAGGTCAAGATTCATTTATCATTTTAGATAATATTCGTAAAACAAATGAGGTATTTAAAAACTCAGGTGTTGTTATTGAAGATTTAGGAAACGGTATCTTAAACTGTGAATTCCAATCTAAAATGAACACTATTGGTGGCGATGTTTTAGCTGGATTAAATAAAGCAGTTGATTTAGCTGAAAAAGATTTTCAAGGATTAGTTGTTGGTAACCAAGGAGCAAACTTCTCGGTTGGAGCAAATATCGGAATGATTTTTATGATGGCTGTAGAGCAAGAATATGACGAATTAAACATGGCTATCAAGTATTTTCAAGATACAATGATGCGCATGCGTTATTCTTCAATTCCTACAATATCAGCTCCACATGGAATGGCTTTAGGTGGTGGATGTGAATTATCATTACATGCTGACAAAGTTGTTGCTGCTGCTGAAACCTATATGGGATTAGTAGAATTTGGAGTAGGAGTTATCCCTGGTGGTGGTGGTTCTAAAGAAATGGCTTTAAGAGCTTCTGATACTTTCCGTACAGGAGACGTTCAATTAAATGTATTGCAAGAGTATTTCTTAACCATTGGTATGGCTAAAGTAAGTACTTCTGCTTATGAAGCTTATGACTTAGGTTTATTACAAAAAGGTAAAGACGTAGTAGTTGTAAACAGAGATCGTCAAATTGCTGAAGCGAAGAAACATGCAGTATTAATGGCCGAAGCTGGTTATACACAACCTGTTTCGCGTAAAGATGTGTTAGTTTTAGGTAAACAAGCATTAGGTGCATTTATGGTAGCTACCGATTCTATGCAAGCAAGCAAGTTTATTTCTGAACACGATCAGAAAATTGCAAATAAATTAGCCTATGTAATGGCTGGTGGAGATTTATCAGAACCAACAAAAGTTTCTGAACAGTATTTATTAGACATCGAACGTGAAGCGTTCTTAAGTTTATGTACAGAGCGCAAAACATTAGAGCGTATTCAACACATGTTAAAAACTGGTAAACCATTAAGAAACTAAAAAAAATGAAAACAGCATATATAGTAAAAGGATATAGAACTGCCGTAGCAAAGTCTAAAAGAGGTGCGTTCAGATTTAAAAGAGCTGATGAGTTAGCTGCTGAAACTATCGAATATATGATGGAGCAGTTACCTGATTTTGATAAAAGTCGTATTGACGATGTAATTGTTGGTAACGCGATGCCAGAAGGTTCTCAAGGTTTAAACATGGCGCGTTTAATTTCTTTAATGGGATTAAAAACTGAGGATGTTCCTGGGGTAACCGTAAACCGTTTTTGTTCTTCAGGAATAGAAACTATTAGTATGGCAGTTGCTAAAATTCAATCAGGAATGGCTGAATGTATTATTGCAGGTGGAGCTGAAAGTATGAGTTCTGTACCAATGACAGGTTTTAAACCAGAATTAAACTACGATACTGTAGCTGCAGGTCATGCAGATTATTACTGGGGGATGGGAAATACTGCCGAAGAAGTGGCACAGAAATATAACGTTTCTCGTAAAGACCAAGATGAGTTTGCATTACAATCGCATTTAAAAGCATTAAAAGCACAAGAAGAAAACCGTTTTCAAGATCAAATTGTACCAATTAAAGTAGAAGAAACTTATGTTGATGCAAAAGGAAAACGTGCAACAAGAGCATATACAGTAACTAAAGATGAAGGACCTCGTAAAGGATCTAACATTGCAGGTTTAGAACGTTTACGTCCTGTATTTGCTACTAACGGAAGCGTTACCGCTGGTAACTCATCACAAACAAGTGACGGAGCTGCTTTTGTAATGGTTATGAGTGAAGATATGGTTAAAGAATTAAACCTTAAACCTATTGCTCGTATGGTAAGTTATGCTGCTGCAGGAGTACCTCCAAGAATTATGGGTATTGGTCCAGTTGCTGCAATTCCAAAAGCATTAAAACAAGCAGGGTTAAAACAAGAAGACATTAGCTTAATTGAATTAAACGAAGCATTTGCTTCGCAATCATTAGCTGTAATAAGAGAATTAGGTTTAGATGCCGATATTATTAACGTAAATGGTGGTGCTATTGCATTAGGACACCCATTAGGTTGTACGGGAGCTAAATTATCAGTTCAATTATTTGATGAAATGCGTAAACGCAATATGCAAGGAAAATACGGTATGGTAACGATGTGTGTAGGTACTGGACAAGGTGCTGCAGGTATTTTCGAATTCTTAAACTAACAAAAAAACAAAACAAAAATGGCAGATTTATTAAGAGGAGGTCAATTCCTTGTAAAAGAAACAAAATGTGAAGATATATTCACTCCAGAAGATTTTTCTGAAGAACAAGTAATGATGAAAGAAGCGGTTAAAGAATTTAACGACCGTGAAATCATTCCTCATAAAGAACGTTTTGAAAAGAAAGACTATGCTTTAACTGAAGAAACTATGCGTAAAGCTGGTGCTTTAGGTTTCTTAGGTGTAGCAGTACCTGAAGCTTATGGCGGATTAGGAATGGGATTTGTTTCTACCATGTTAACCTGTGATTATATATCAAGCGGAACAGGTTCTTTTAGTACTGCTTTTGGTGCACATACAGGTATTGGTACGATGCCTATTACTTTATATGGTACCGAAGAACAAAAACAAAAATACGTACCTGCTTTAGCAATGGGTGAGCGTTTTGGTGCTTATTGTTTAACAGAGCCAGGTGCAGGATCGGATGCTAACTCTGGTAAAACTACTGCTGAGTTAACTGAAGACGGAAAACATTATAAAATTAACGGTCAAAAAATGTGGATTTCGAATGCAGGTTTTGCTGAAATCTTTATCGTTTTTGCGCGTATTGGTGATGATAAAAACATTACTGGTTTTATCTTAGAATATGATAAAGCAAACCCTAACGGAGTAACTTTAGGTGAAGAAGAACATAAATTAGGTATCCGTGCATCTTCTACACGTCAAGTATTTTTTAATGATACTTTAGTTCCTGTTGAAAATATGCTTTCTACTCGTGGTGGTGGATTTAAAATTGCCATGAACGCCTTAAATGTTGGTCGTATTAAATTGGCTGCTGCTTGTTTAGATTCTCAAAGAAGAGTTATTTCTTACGCTACGCAATATGCTACTGAACGTAAGCAATTTAAAACTCCTATTGCAGAATTTGGAGCAATTAAAATGAAATTAGCAGAAATGGCTACTAACGCTTATGTTGGCGAGTCTGCTTCTTACAGAGCTGCTAAAAATATTGAAGATAGAATTGCAATTCGTGAACAAGAAGGAAGCTCTCATCAAGAGGCTGAATTAAAAGGTGTTGAAGAGTATGCTATTGAATGTTCTATCTTAAAAGTTGCTGTTTCTGAAGACGTACAATCTTGTGCAGATGAAGGAATCCAAATTTTTGGAGGAATGGGATTCTCTGAAGAAACTCCGATGGAATCTGCTTGGAGAGATGCTCGTATTGCACGTATTTACGAAGGTACTAACGAAATTAACAGATTATTATCTGTAGGGATGTTAGTTAAAAAAGCAATGAAAGGTCATGTTGATTTATTAGGGCCAGCAACAGCTGTTGGTAACGAATTATTAGGTATTCCTTCTTTTGATACACCAGATTACTCTGAATTATTTGCTGAAGAGAAAGAAATTATCGCAAAACTTAAAAAAGTATTCTTAATGGTTGCCGGTGGTGCTATTCAAAAATACGGAACAGAATTAGAGCAACACCAACAATTATTAAATGCTGCATCTAACATATTAATTAAAATTTATATGGCAGAATCGGCTATTTTAAGAACTGAAAAGAACGCAAAACGTTCTGGTGAAGCTTCTCAAAAAGAACAAATTGCAATGTCTCAATTATACTTATACAATGCTGTTGATGTAATCATTAAAAACGCTAAAGAAGGAATTGTTTCTTTTGCTGAAGGTGATGAGCAACGTATGATGTTAATGGGCTTAAAACGTTTTACAAAATACGCAAACTACCCTAATGTAGTTGAGTTACGTAATACTATTGCTGAGAAATTAAAAGCAGAGAATAAATACTGTTTCTAAATAAAATTAAAATAGCTTTTATTATGTTATTGTCTGATAAGCTATTTAAAAAATCTTCTATAACTATATAGGTTTTAGAATTTAGTTGTTTGTTTAAAGATCGTCAAATTAAATTTTGGCGGTCTTTTTTTATTTAACCTTTGTTTATATTAAAAAAGCACATGTTAAATGCATATTAAAACACCTATTTACCAATTGATAAAAAATCGAATTAACGTATATTGCAAGTCTATTATAAAGAGGTTATCATGCAAGAAAGTAAAGTAATAAATTATATTAAAAATGTTTTAAAAAACATGCCTGTTGGATGGTTAAACACAACAACACATCGGCTAGATATTTATAATGAAAGTTTAGCAAAGACTGAATTTTTAGAACAATTTGAAGCTTTATTTAACACTAATGATTCTAATGCAATTAGTTTAAACCAATTACCTACTGCTTATGATTACATAAGATTAGGTCACCCTTTATCATGTGTATTAGAGTGGTTTGTTGCCAAACAAAACGAACTTAACTTTAAAAATGTAATTAGTTTCGACTCTAAAACAATTCCTGTTTTAGCTATTTTAAGAAAAAATTTATTAGAAAATAAAAACACTCAAATTTTATATACAGATAAGCTTCCTGATTCTTTTGACATTGACTTAATTAAAAATATTTACGGATATCAATTCGAATTAAAAAAAATTGAAACTCTCAACAAGGTTTCTGACTTTAACGGAAGTACTGTTTTTATTACTGACGAAAACAACATCTCCAATATAAATCTAAATACTAATATCGATTTTTTTATCAATACTTATAATAATTTAGGAAGTATTTTATTAGTAAACGGAAAACAAAATGAGGCTTATATTTCAGACATACAGCATGTAAGAAGAAGAGAAACCATTGCCATGACACCTGCTAATTGTTTAGCTATTTTAAATGCTTTGGTTAAAAATTCTACCATCAAAACAACTTTAGATGATCTTCAAAAAAATAAAGAAAGTGTTTTAAATTCAATTCAAAAAATTACAGGTACAAATACCAAACCATTGGTTGCTTCGAGCGGATTATCAATTCAATATGCAATTTTAATGGGTTTAATTCATGATGCAAAAGAAAATCATAAAGGAAAAACTATTAAAATTATTGTTCCTCCAAATTGTTATGGTGGTACCAATGACCAAGCAAGACGTGTTGCTGCTTGTATTAAAAATGTAGAAATTGTTGATTTACCTGTTGATGGTGATAATGATATGGTACAAAGTATTGATATTGTTTTAACAGCTGCTGCAAATAAAAATGCGATACCTTATATTATTGCAGAAATACCTACCAACCCAAGAGTTGAAGTTCCTAATTTATTAGATTTAAGAAACGTTTTAAGTAAAGAACGTAAAACTAAAACTGGAACAATTGCTATAGACCCTGTTTTTATTTTAGACCAAACATTTTGTCCGAATGTTCAATTTTTAGGTAAAAATGATATCCTTTCAACAGTTAGAACTATTTCGTTTGCAAGTGGGTCTAAATTTCCGAGCGGAGGAAAATGTACCGCTGGTTATTGTGTAGGAAATGAAAGTACCATTACTTTAATGGAAAAAATTGCGCTGCATTTAAATATTTGTGATAATGAAGCTACAGCTCTACAATATAAAATCTTAGCAGATCAATTACCTTCAATGAACCAACGAATAAATGATGCATACAAATACACTCGTGAATTTGTAAACTTTATTAACGAAGTATTACCTGATGCTAAAATAAATTTCGTTTCAGAAGAACTAGCCAATGAAGGATTTACACCTTCTGTTTTTTCGTTAGACCTTCCTACAAAAGGAGCTACTGATGAAGAAAGAGAAACTTATAAAAGAGCTTTAAACTTAAAGTTGATTAATTTAATGATTAGTGAAATTCCGAATGAAAGTAAATACTGTGTAAGCTACGGACAATTAAAAGGGTGTTACTGGACCATACCAGCAACCTCAACACAAGGAACCACTAAAGAAGGAGATAAAGATTATATAGCACGTGTAGCGCTTTCGCCAAACATGGATTTAGAATTACATCAAAAGGTTTTCTTAGATTTTGTTAAAAGTATTTAATTATGAATATAAATGAAGAATTTAAAACTATAGAAAATTATTTTTCTCCTAAAATAATATCCGAAGTTAATGATCAATATGTAAAGTTAGCGAAGATTAAAGGTGAAGATATCCCTTGGCATAATCATGAAAATGAAGATGAATTATTTTATATTTCAGAAGGTTCTTTATTGATGGAAATTGAAAACGAACCCAGTTTTACAATGAACAAAGGAGATTTATTTGTAGTTAAAAAAGGAATCAATCATCGTGTTTCTGCAAAAAATGAATGTTTAATTATGTTGATTGAAAGTAAAACAACAAAACATACGGGTAGTGTAAAATCTACTATAACTAAATCATTAGAAGACCAAAATTATTAAACATAAAAAAAAGCTTACCAATTTGGTAAGCTCTTTTTTATCCTTTAATGTAACTTAATTACTTATTCTAAAGCACCTAAATAACGTTCAGCATCTAAAGCTGCCATACAACCTGAACCTGCCGCTGTAACTGCCTGACGGTATTCTTTATCTTGAATATCACCCGCTGCAAAAACTCCAGGTAAATTTGTTTTGGTTGATTTTCCTTTGGTTATTAAATACCCTACTTCATCCATATCTAAAACACCTTTAAATAAATCAGAATTTGGTTTATGTCCAATCGCTATAAAAGCTCCTGTAACAGCTATTTCTTTTTTATCTTTTGTTTGATTGTTTACAACACGAACACCTTCTACAACATCTTTCCCTAAAACCTCATCTAATTCAGTATTATATAATACTTCAATATTTGCTGTTTTAGCAACACGATGTTGCATTGCTTTTGATGCTCTCATATGATCTTTACGTACCAACATGGTAACTTTATTACAAATATTTGCTAAATAAGTTGCCTCTTCAGCTGCAGTGTCTCCTGCTCCAACCACAATAACATCTTGTCCTTTATAAAAGAAACCATCACAAGTAGCACATGCCGAAACTCCACCACCAATTAAACGTTGTTCACTTTCTAATCCTAAATATTTAGCAGTTGCACCTGTTGAAATAATAATTGTTTCTGCGTCAATTTCAATAGAATCATCAACAATAACTTTATGAATACCACCAACTTCAGTACTTAAGTCTACTTTAGTAACCATTCCAAAACGAACTTGCGTACCAAAACGTTCTGCTTGTTTTTGTAAGTCGTTCATCATTGCTGTTCCGTCAGTTCCATCTGCATATCCAGGGAAATTATCAACTTCAGTAGTTGTAGTTAACTGCCCTCCCATTTGCATACCTGTATACATAACAGGTTTCATATCTGCTCTTGCTGCATAAATTGCTGCGGTATACCCTGCTGGTCCTGAACCAATAATCAAACATTTAATTTTTTCTGCCATCGTTTAAATTTTTATGGAAATACAAATGTAATTTTTTTTTATTGCTATTGTCTTTTTTTAATATATAATTTGATTATTAGACGATAAACTAAAATTATCTTACGTTTAATAAATTTTTTATTTTTTTTGTTTCAGATGTGTTTATTTTTTATACATTTGCACACCGATAATTATTCGGGGTGTAGCGTAGCCCGGTCATCGCGCCTCGTTTGGGACGAGGAGGTCGCAGGTTCGAATCCTGCCACCCCGACAAAATTAATAATCAATTAACATCAAAACCTTGGTAATCGTAAGATTATCGAGGTTTTATGATTTTTAAGCAATCATAAGATTTGATATTATTTGATTAAAAAAGTGACCTATTCGGTTACCATTTTATAATAGGTATATAGGTAACCGAATTATTGATTTGACTTTCGTCAGTAAACAAATGTTTAACTAAAGACGAAAGATATGAAAACTTCGACAACGTTTAGTATTCTGTTTTGGCTCAAACTATCAAAAGCTAAAAATGGAAAAGCACCTCTTTATGCACGTATAACGGTAAATGGGAAAAGAGCAGAAATTAGCCTCAAACGAAAAATTAAAATTGAATTTTGGAGCTCTGCCAAAAACAAAGTAAAAGGAACCAACCAAGAGGCTCGAATTATTAACGCATATTTGGACCAGGTATCTTCAGAGCTTCACCAATCCAAAAACGAATTAAAATCCGAAGGTAAGATTACTTCAGCTCAAACCGTTAAGGCTCGTTACCTAAAAGAAGATGAACAAAATTATTCTTTAAATGATATCATAAAATATCATAATGAAGATATGGTAGGGAAACTCAAATGGGGTACTCAAAAAAATTACTTCACAACACAAGGGTACATTGCAGATTTCATTTTTGTAAAATATAAAGTTACAGATATGTATTTAAAGCAATTGGATTATAATTTCATTTTAAAGTTTGAAAAATACTTAAGAAATTTCACACCCACAGATCACCAAAAACCAATGGGTAACAATACTGTAATGAAGCATATTGAACGCTTTAGAAAAATGATTACACTATCTTATAAACTGGAATGGATTGAAAGAGATCCGTTTATAAACTTCAAATCTAAATTTGTAAAAGTAGAAAGAGGCTATTTAACTGAAATGGAATTGAACGAAATTGAAGAAAAAGATTATTCAATTGAAAGACTACAATTAGTAAAGGATCTATTTGTTTTCGCCTGTTACACCGGCTTGAGTTATATTGATGTAATAAACTTAACAGCAAGTGATATTAATTATGGTATAGATGGCGAGTTGTGGTTAATTATGAAAAGAGAGAAAACAAACAATGCCTTACGAATTCCTATACTACCTAAAGCACTTACTTTAATTAATAAGTATAAAGAAAATCCAAAATCATTAGCAAATGCTACTGTATTTCCAAAAATGTCAAACCAAAAATTAAATGCTTATTTAAAAGAAATAGCAGATTTATGCAGAATAGAAAAGAATCTAACATTTCATCTGGCACGACATACATTTGCTACAACAGTAACTTTAAGTAATGGCGTACCTATTGAAACAGTATCTAAACTTTTAGGTCATTCTCGCATTTCAACAACACAAATTTATGCTAAAGTGATTGAACGTAAGGTAAGTGATGATATGAAAACATTAAGAGCAAAATTTGAGAAAGGTGTAAAAACAACCAAAAACCAATCAAGTTTTATTTAAAGCAAAGTTAAAATCTATTCAAATTGAATTAAATTTTATACCTTTGTTTTCAATATGAAACAAGTATTCCATAAAATAATGTCACTTTTAATGGCTTTTGTAGTGTTATTTTCTACAATGTCATTTACTGTAGATATGCACTATTGTGGAGATACTTTAATGGATACAGCTATATTCCATAAAGCAGAAACCTGTGGAATGGAAATGGAAAACCCATTAACTGATGGGTGTTCTATAACAAAAAAGAATTGTTGTAGTGATGAACAATTAGCTGTTGATGGTCAAAATGAATTACAACTTCAAGTTGATAAAATTACTTTTGAGCAGCAGGTATTTATTGCTTCTTTCGTATATACTTACATTAACCTTTTTGAAGGGTTAGATAATAACGTATCTTCTTTCGAAGAATACGAACCACCACTTGTCGTCAAGCAAATCTTCAAGATTGACGAGACTTATTTAATTTGATTTTTAAACATTAGACTGTTTTATCCTATGGCTGTATGTCATAAGGATGATTTTTTGTATTCGGTGTTTTCTTAACACCTATGTCTAACTGTTTAATAATCAAAGACAATGCTAAATAAAAGCATCAAATTTTTAATAGAAAATAAACTCGTAGCAGTATTATTACTTGTTCTCTTTATAGGCTGGGGAACGGTAAATGCACCATTTAATTGGGAAACAGGATTTTTACCAAGTAACCCTGTAGCTGTAGACGCTATTCCCGATATTGGAGAGAACCAACAAATAGTATTTACTAAATGGGATGGTCGTTCACCACAAGATATAGAAGACCAAATAACCTATCCATTAACAACATCTTTACTCGGTATTCCAGGAGTAAAAACCATTCGTAGTTCGTCTATGTTTGGCTTTTCAAGTATCTATATCATTTTTGAAGAAGATATTGAGTTTTACTGGAGTCGTAGTAGAATATTAGAAAAACTCAACTCGTTACCAAGCGGATTATTACCCGAAGGTGTTAATCCTGCTTTGGGTCCAGATGCCACAGGATTAGGGCAAATTTTTTGGTACACATTAGAAGGTCGTGATGAAAACGGAAATGTAACAGGTGGTTGGGATTTACAAGAATTACGAAGTATTCAAGACTACTATGTTAAATATGCACTATCGTCTGCAAGTGGCGTATCAGAAGTGGCATCAATTGGTGGTTATGTACAAGAATACCAAGTAGATGTTAATCCGGAATTAATGCGTCAATACAATATTGGTTTACATCATATTGTAAAAGCAGTAAAAGAAAGTAATAAAGATATTGGTGCACAAACTTTAGAAATTAATCAAGCCGAATATTTAGTTAGAGGTTTAGGTTATGTAAAATCTATTTCCGACATAGAAAATGCAGTAGTTACTTCCGAAGATTACACAGCGATTAAAATTAAAGACATAGGAAAAGTGTCTTTAGGTCCTGCAACTCGAAGAGGATTACTGGACAAGGAAGGTGCAGAAGTTGTTGGTGCTGTCGTAGTAGCGCGATATGGTGCGAATCCAATGGAAGTTATCAATAATGTTAAAGAAAAAATTAACGAATTAAGCGCAGGACTACCTTCAAAAGTATTAGCCGATGGCAGAACTTCACAAGTAACTATTGTTCCTTTTTATGACAGAACAGAACTCATTCAGGAAACTTTAGGGACACTTAATGAAGCCCTAACATTAGAAATACTAATTACTATTTTAGTTATAATCATTATGGTATTTAATCTTCGAGCTTCTGTATTGATTTCTGGCTTACTACCAGTTGCTGTATTAATGGTTTTTATAGCAATGAAACTCTTTGGTGTAGATGCTAATATTGTGGCTTTATCAGGTATCGCTATTGCTATTGGTACAATGGTAGATGTAGGTGTAATACTTTCAGAAAACATCATTAGGCATTTAGATGAAAACAAAGATAAACTGCCTATAAATAATGTGGTTTACAACGCAACAGCAGAAGTATCTGGAGCAATTGTAACAGCAGTTATGACAACCATTATAAGTTTTATTCCTGTATTTACAATGATTGGAGCTGAAGGAAAATTATTCAGACCATTAGCCTTTACTAAAACATTTGCTTTAACAGCTTCAATTATTGTAGCGTTGTTTTTAATTCCACCCTTTGCTGCATTTTTATTTAAAAAGAAAAACATTAAAACCAATTTCAAATATGTTTTAAATGGGGTTTTAATAGCATTAGGAATTATTGCCACAGTCTATGGTTATTGGTTAGGTTTAATCTTGGTAGCTTTTGGAGTTACAACACTATTAAGTGTTCAAAAAATGATAAGCGAAAAACAAGCAAATCTTATTAATATTATCATATCTGTATCTGCTATTGTGTTTTTATTAGCTGAATATTGGAGACCTTTAGGTGTAGATAAAAGCATCTTTTGGAATCTCATTTTTGTAAGTATTATTTGCTTTGGTTTATTAGGTGTTTTCTCATTATTCATAAGGTATTATACACGTATTTTAAAATGGTGTTTGAACAATAAACTAATATTCTTATCCATACCAACAGCTATTGTAATAGCAGGTTTTTTCATAATGAAAAATACAGGCAAAGAATTTATGCCATCTTTAAATGAAGGTTCTTTTTTATTAATGCCAACTTCAATGCCACATTCTGGAGTCGAAGAAAACAAACGTGTTTTACAACAGTTAGATATGGCTGTAGCAAGTATTCCAGAGATAAAAACCGTAGTTGGTAAAGCAGGTCGTACAGAATCAGCTTTAGATCCAGCGCCTTTGTCTATGTATGAAAATATTATTCAGTATAAATCAGAATATATGCTGAATAAAAACGGAGAACGTCAACGTTACAAAGTAAATAATGATGGTTTATTTGAATTAAAAGATGGACGTTTCATCGCTAATCCTAATAATACAGAAAATGTCACTTTGAGCGCTGTAGAAAGGTCGCAATTAATAGAAGATAATAATGGCGAATTTTATCGAAACTGGCGACCAGAAATAAAATCACCAAACGATATTTGGAATGACATTGTAAAAGTTACCAAGTTACCAGGCGTTACTTCTGCACCTAAACTACAACCTATTGAAACACGATTGGTAATGCTGCAAACAGGTATGCGTGCACCAATGGGAATAAAAGTTAAAGGTCAAGATTTAAAACAAATTGAAGCCTTTGGTGTACAGTTAGAAGGAATTTTAAAACAAGCTGATGGTGTAAAAGACGAAGCTGTTTTTGCAGACCGTATTGTAGGAAAACCTTATTTACTTATTGATATTGATAGGGAAAAAATTGCACGTTATGGTATATCTATACAAGATGTACAAGAGGTGCTAAAAGTAGCTGTTGGTGGTATGGTTTTAACCCAAACTGTTGAAGGTAGGGAGCGTTATGGAGTACGTGTTAGATACCCAAGAGAATTAAGAGCTAATCCAACCGATTTAAAGCAAATCTATGTGCCAGTTGAAAAAGGCAGTCCAGTACCATTAAGCGAATTGGCAACCATTAGATATGAACAAGGGCCACAAGTTATTAAGAGTGAGGATACTTTTTTAGTAGGCTATGTATTATTCGATAAAATGGATGGCTTTGCAGAAGTAAATGTTGTTGAAAATGCACAAGCTTTAATTCAGCAAAAAATAGATTCAGGCGAATTGGTAGTACCAAAAGGGGTTAATTATCAATTTACAGGAAGCTATGAAAATCAAATAAGAGCAGAAAAAACTTTATCGGTTGTAGTGCCTTTGGCATTGGCTATTATTTTCTTAATACTCTATTTTCAATTCCGTTCAGTAGGTACATCATTAATGGTATTTACTGGTATTGCAGTTGCTTTTGCAGGTGGTTTTTTAATGATCTGGTTATATGGTCAAGATTGGTTTTTAAACTTCAACTTTTTTGGCGAAAATCTGCGTGATTTATTTCAGATGCATCCAATTAATTTGAGTGTTGCTGTTTGGGTAGGCTTTATTGCACTTTTCGGAATTGCAACCGATGATGGTGTAGTTATGGCAACGTACTTAACTCAAATATTTGAAAGGAATACACCAAAAAACAAAAAGCAAATCAGAGCAGCTGTTGTTGAAGCAGGAGAAAAACGTATTAGACCGTGTTTAATGACTACTGCAACAACCATATTGGCATTATTACCAGTATTAACCTCAACAGGTCGTGGTAGTGATATTATGATTCCTATGGCAATACCAAGTTTTGGAGGTATGCTAATTGCCTTAATCACCTTATTTGTAGTACCAGTTTTATACAGCTGGAAAGCAGAAGCTCAACTAAAAAGAACATCAAAATGAAACATATAAAAACAATCTTTTTTCTTTTTTCTTTTCTCTTTGTTCTCAAAGGAAATGCACAAGAATTACAAACTTTAATCGATGAAGCTTTGGTAAACAATCCAGAGATTCAAAAATTCGAGTTACAGCACAAGAGAGTTTCAGAAAAAGTAAATGAAGTTAATACCATTCCAAATACCGAATTTGGAGTAGGTTATTTTGTAAGTGAGCCAGAAACAAGAACTGGAGCCCAACGCTTTAAAGTTTCTGCAAAACAAATGTTGCCTTGGTTTGGCTCAATAACAGCAAGAGAAAATTATGTAAGTTCTTTAGCTGAAACTAAATATGAAGATATTGTAATTGCCAAACGTAAATTAATGGTTTCGGTATCACAATCGTATTACAAGTTATATACTAATAAAGCAAAACAAAAAGTATTAACTAACAATATCGAACTCTTAAAAACTTACGAAACAATGGCTTTAACTTCTGTCGAAGTTGGCAAAGCTTCAGCAGTAGATGTGTTACGATTACAGATGCGTCAAAATGAATTACAACAATTAAAAGAAGTGTTGCAACAACAATTTTTAGCAGAACAAACAACCTTAAATAAACTTTTAAATAGAGAAAAAGAGGTTTCTATAGTTGTTGTTGATAAATTAAATATGCCTTCTGAAGATTTTGAAATCACTTTTGAAAATTTAGCATTGCATCCTGAATTATTAAAATATGATAAACTCTTTAAATCCATTGAACAATCAGAATTATTAAACCAAAAAGAAAGCAGTCCTATGATTGGTTTTGGATTAGATTATATCAATGTGGCGAAACGTCCAAATATGGACTTTAGCGATAATGGAAAAGATATTGTAATGCCAATGGTGTCTTTATCAATACCAATATTTAATAAAAAATATAAATCGAAAACAAAGCAAAACGAGTTACAACAGCAGGAAATTACTGCACAAAAACAAGAACGCTTAAATACTTTGGAAACGCTTTTAGATAAAGCAATAAAAGAAAGAGTGTCTGCAAGAATAAGTTATAAAACTCAAACCAAAAATTTGAAGCAAGCTAATGATGCAGAGCAAATATTAATCAAAAGTTACGAAACAGGAACAATTGATTTTAATGATGTTTTAGACATTCAAGAACTGCAATTAAAGTTTCAAATGAATCAAATAGAATCGATTAAAACTTATTATTTACAAACCACAATCATCAATTATTTAAGCAACTAAAAACAAGTATAATTTAAAACAATAAAAATGAAATATTTAAAAACAATAGTAGCAATTTTAGTAATCTCTTTAATAAATCTTACAATAATTTCTTGTAAAGATGCAAAAAAGGAGAATACTCAAGACAGCATAGTTCATTCAGAAATGAACCATAACAAAATGGATAAATCCAATAATATGATGGATGATAATTCACAAAATTCAGGTGTTCAAAAAGTATTAGCAGACTATATGATACTTAAAGATGCTTTAGTAGAAACCGATAAAAACAAAGCTGCTAAAGCTGGCGATAAATTGAACAATACTTTGAGCAAATTTGATATAAGTGGTTTTACTGTTGAACAGCAAAAAGAACTTAAAGATATTATTACAGATGCCAAAGAACACGCAGAGCATATTGGTAGAAGTGAAATAGATCACCAAAGAGAACATTTTAAAACATTGAGTAAGGATATTATGGATATGGTTGCAATTACTGGAACTAAAAATACTTTATATCAACAATTTTGTCCAATGTATGATGGTGGTAGCGCTTGGTTAAGTTTGAACAAGGAAATTAAAAACCCTTATTACGGTAGTAAAATGCTGAAATGTGGTAAAGTGCAAAAAGAGATTAACTAAATGAAAATTGTAAAAATCATAGCATTGATTTTAGTGGTGTGTTTTGTAGGAATACAGTTTATGCCTACAGAACTAAACCAAAGTAATATCGTACCAAAAACAGATTTTTTATTGGTAAATAATACACCTAAAAATATCAGTACATTATTGCAAACGTCCTGTTATGATTGTCACAGTAGTAATACAAGCTATCCTTGGTATAATAAAATTCAACCTATTGCTTGGTTTCTCGAAAACCATATTGCCGATGGAAAAGAAGAACTGAATTTTAATAACTGGGACACATATTCAACCAGAAGAAAGAATAGCAAATTAAAGTCAATTATTAATCAGATTAAGAACAATGAAATGCCACTTTCATCTTACACCTTAATTCATAAAAACGCAAAATTATCAACATCTGAAAAGACATTGGTTATTGATTATATAAAGAAACTAAAAGGCAATTTAAAATAAAGCCCTGATGTGGGAAGGAAATACTAATTAATTGGTTAATAGCCCTTCCCTTGTCAGGCACAAAAATAAAATAATGAAACACACATATCATATACACGGAATGACTTGCAGCGGTTGTCGCAGTCACGTAGAAGAAACACTTTCAAAAGTTGATGATGTTTCAAACGTAAAAGTCAATTTAGAAAAATCAGAAGCTATTATTGAAATGCAATCACATATTTCAATTGAAATATTTCAAAAAGCATTAAAAGATGATGGTGGTCGATATAGTATTCATAAACAAGGTAAACACCAACCTAATAAAGAAAAAAAACAGGAACAACCTAAAGGCAAAGGAACAGGTACATTTTATTGTCCTATGCACTGCGAAGAAGACAAAACATATAATAAAGCAGGTGATTGTCCTGTTTGTGGAATGGACTTGGTGGAAGAAAGAAGTTTAACTACAACAAGTAGCCAATTTACGTGTCCAATGCACCCAGAAATAATTAAAGACGAAGCAGGTTCTTGTCCTATTTGTGGGATGGATTTAGTGCCATTAGAAGCGGATATTTCAGAAGAAGACAAAACCTATAAAAAACTATTAAAAAAGTTTTGGATAGCTGTAATTTTTACTGTGCCAATTTTTTTAATTGCAATGTCAGAAGCATTAGATAATAATCCATTATATAATGTTTTAGAACAAAAACAATGGAATTGGATTCAGTTTGCATTATCAATCCCTGTAGTGTTTTATGCAACTTGGATGTTCTTTAAACGTGCTTATACATCAATAAAAACAATGAACCTGAATATGTTTACCTTAATTGGTATTGGTTCGGGTATCGCGTGGTTATTTAGTGTATTTGCAATGGTATTTCCAGATGTATTTCCACAAGATTTTAAAACAGCCGATGGTAATGTATTTGTCTATTTTGAAGCAACAACAGTAATTCTAACATTAGTATTATTAGGGCAATTATTAGAAGCAAGAGCACATAGTCAAACAAGTGGCGCAATAAAGGAATTACTAAAATTAGTGCCTTCAACAGCAACATTAGTTACTAATGGAGAAGATAAAGTTATTGCAATCGATAAAATTGAAAAAGACAATTTATTACGAGTTAAGCCTGGAGAAAAAATTCCAGTAGATGGCAGTATTGTAGAAGGTCATAGTAGTATTGATGAATCTATGATTACTGGAGAACCTATTCCAGTAGATAAGAGTATAGACGATAAAGTAAGTTCTGGTACAATTAACGGTACAAAGTCATTTATTATGAAAGCTGAAAAGGTAGGTTCCGAAACCTTACTTTCTCAAATTATTCATATGGTAAATAATGCAAGTCGTTCAAAAGCACCTATTCAAAAATTAGCAGATAGAATATCTAAATACTTTGTTCCAATTGTATTAGTTGTTGCAGTAATAACATTTATAGTTTGGGCTATTTTTGGTCCAGAACCTGCTTATGTTTTTGCCTTTGTAAATGCAATTGCTGTATTAATTATTGCTTGTCCTTGTGCATTAGGTTTGGCAACACCAATGTCTGTTATGGTTGGTGTTGGTAGAGGTGCACAATCTGGTGTATTAATTAAAAATGCTGAAGCATTAGAAAAAATGAATAAGGTAGATACGCTTATTGTAGATAAAACAGGTACGATTACTGAAGGAAAACCATCAGTTGAAAAAGTAATCTCAATTAATAATTTAAAAGAAGAAAAGCTACTTCATTTCATTGCTTCCTTAAATCAATATAGCGAACATCCTTTAGCAGAAGCTATTGTAAACTATGGTAAATCTAAAAATACTGCAATTACAAAAGTAAACGATTTTCAAGCTGTAGCAGGAAAAGGTGTTATAGGTACTATTGAAAACAAAAAAGTTGCTTTAGGTAATGCAAAGTTATTAGAGCAGTTTGCCATAACTATTTCTAAAAATTTAGAAACTAATGTGGTTGCAGAACAAGAACAAGGTAAAACAGTATCGTATATAGCAGTAGATAATGAAGCTGTTGGATATGTAACTATTTTCGATGCCATTAAAACCACAAGTCAAAATGCTATTAAACAACTACAAGATAATGGTGTTGCCGTAATAATGCTCACTGGTGATAATAAAAATACTGCAAAATCGGTAGCAGAACAATTAAACCTTAAACACTATAAAGCAGAATGTCTTCCAGAAGATAAATTGAATGAAATAGATAAACTTCAACAAAAAGGAAGTGTTGTAGCAATGGCAGGTGATGGTATTAACGATGCGCCAGCTTTAGCACAGTCAGATGTTGGTATTGCAATGGGTACAGGTACAGATGTAGCTATTGAAAGCGCTTCAATTACATTGGTAAAAGGCGATTTACAAGGTATTGTAAAAGCTAAAAAATTAAGTCACGCTGTTGTTAAAAACATAAAACAGAATCTCTTTTTTGCTTTTATATACAATGTATTGGGTGTGCCCATTGCAGCAGGTGTTTTATACCCAATATTCGGGTTATTACTATCACCAATGATTGCAGCTTTAGCAATGAGTTTTAGTTCAGTATCAGTAATTGCAAACGCATTAAGATTAAGAAATATTAAAATATAGAAAAATGAAAAAATATATAGTTTACATAGTAATATTAGCAGTTGGCTTATTATTAGGTTGGTTGTTATTCGGTAGTTCATCAAACAAAGAAACTGAACATAATCACGATGAAATAGCAGAAACCAATCAAAAATGGACTTGCTCAATGCACCCACAAATTATGCAACCAGAACCTGGTGATTGCCCTATTTGTGGTATGGATTTAATTCCTGCCGAAGCTGGAGCAGATGGTTTAGCAGCAGACCAATTCAAATTAACAAAAAATGCAATGGCGTTGGCCAACATTCAAACATCAATTGTAGGTAGTAGTAAAGCAGACGATAACGGTATTAAACTATCAGGTAAAATTGTTGCCAATGAAAAAGCAAATGCTGTGCAAGTCAGTTATTTCTCTGGAAGAATTGAACGCTTAAATGTCAGTTTTACTGGAGAAAAAGTAAACAAAGGGCAATTATTAGCAACCATTTATTCACCAGAATTATATGCAGCACAACAAGAATTAATTACAGCAGCTTCATTAAAGGAATCACAACCGGCATTATATAAAGCAGTTCGTAATAAATTAAAATTATGGAAACTTTCTGAAAAGCAAATCAATCAAATAGAACAAACAGGAAAAGTAAAAGAAAATTTTCCTGTCTATGCAACTATCTCTGGTACTGTAACAGAAAAATTAGTAGAGCAAGGCGATTATATAAAACAAGGGCAACCATTATTAAAAATCGCAAACTTAAATTCAGTTTGGGGAAACTTTGATGTGTACGAAAACCAAATAGACTTATTTAAAAAAGGGCAAGAAATAAACGTAACAACTAATACTTATCCTAATAAAAAATTTAAAGGTAAAGTAGATTTTATTGATCCTATTTTAGATAACAGAACACGTACTGTTAAATTAAGAGTAGTGCTTAATAATAAAGACGAAGTATTTAAACCAGGAATGTTTATTGAAGGAAAAATTAAAGGGGTAACCTCTACTAAAGAAAAATCATTATTCGTGCCTTCATCTGCCATTTTATGGACAGGTGAACGCTCTGTAGTATATATAAAAACCAATCCAGACCAACCAGTTTTTGAAATGCGTCAAATAACTTTAGGTAACCAAATTGGTAGTAATTACAAAGTATTAAAAGGTTTAGAAAATGGTGATGAAATTGTAACCAATGGAACTTTTACAGTTGATGCAGCAGCACAATTACAAGGAAAAAAATCTATGATGAATAAAGATGGAGGAAAAGTAATGACTGGTCACGAAGGGCATTTAGGTATGGATAGTAATTCATCAAAAAATAATACAGACCATACCAATATGAATGAACGGTTGGAAGTATCAAAAGCATTTCAGAAACAATTAAAAAAAGTATTTGAAAGCTATATTAATTTAAAGGATGCGTTTGTTAAAGATAACTCAAGTAAAGCATCAGAAAATGCAAATAGTTTACTTGATAATTTGAATAATGTGGATATGAAATTAGTTAAAGATGAAGCTCATAATCATTGGATGTCATTAGTAAAAGAAATTAAATCTTCAACAATTGCTATTTCTAAAGCAGCAAATATAAAAGAGCAAAGAAATCATTTTAAACATTTGTCTTCGCATTTAATTAAAGCTGTGCAACTATTTGGTATCAATGAAAAGGTATATGTAGAGTTTTGTCCAATGGCAGATAGTAATAAAGGTGCCTATTGGTTAAGCAAAGAAGAAAAAGTAATCAATCCATATTTTGGCGAAGCAATGCTAACCTGTGGTGAGGTAAAACAAGTTATAGAATAATTAAATACAAATAATAACAATTAAATTTTTAAAAAATGAAGAAAGTAATTTTAAGTATAGCTGTTATAGCAGCTTTAGGTGTAACAAGTTGTAATAGTCAAACCAAAAAAGAAACAGAAACAACCACTACACAAATGTCAAAAGATATGGCTATGACAGACTTGTCTTTTGGTGTAAGAGGTAATTGTGGTATGTGTAAAAAAACCATTGAAAAAGCAGTAAATGCTGTTGAAGGTGTTGCAAGTGCTAATTGGAATGTAGATAAAAAGAAAATCGATGTCTCTTTTGATGATACCAAAACCAATGTTATGGCAATTCATAAAGCAATAGCAGCTTCTGGTTATGATACTGAAAAAGTAGCAGGAAGCGAAGAAGCTTATAAAAATTTACCTGGTTGTTGTCAATACGACCACGAAATGAAAATGAATCAATAAATAAGTATGATTTTTTAATGTAATTTATAGCAAAAGGAAAATTAAGGTTTTTTCTTTTGCTATAAAATATAACTAACCAAACACCTTTTAATTATTGTAAAGCCTATTATTTGCACAACCATTGCATTAAATAATTTATATATTTGCTACAATGAAATTTTTAGCATTCATATTATCAATTTATATTTTCGCACTCAATCTAGCACCTTGTGCTGATTTTGATGTGTCTGATAATGATGTTAAAACTGAAATTTCACAAGCTATGGATAATGACCATCAGCACCAAGATTCAGATTTATGTTCACCTTTTTGTATATGTCAATGTTGTCATATAAACGCTACATATTTTCAATTTTCTTACATAAAATATGAAATAACATTTATTTCTACCCAAGATTTTTTCTACCACAATGGGATAGAAAAAGATTTTACGACTTCCATTTTACAACCACCTCGGGTATAATTCAGTTTTCATAGGATAGCTATATCCTTTTTTAATGTTTTCGTTTTCGAGTAGCATAGCTACGAGAAGTTCATATTGAACGAAACCGAATTACGAACACACTTTTATATTTTTTAACTGAATTAATACATTTTAATATGATTAATAAAATCATTGATTTTTCAATCAATAATAAATTCATTATTGGGTTGCTAACGCTTACCATTATTGGAGCAGGTATTTGGAGTATGACCAAAGTACCAATAGATGCTGTTCCGGACATTACCAACAACCAAGTGCAAGTAATTACACAAGCACCAAATTTAGGAACAGAAGACATTGAACAATTTGTTACTTATCCTGTGGAAGTGGCAATGAGTAATCTTCCAGATGTAACAGAAATTCGTTCTATTTCTCGTTTCGGTTTATCTGTAGTAACCATAGTTTTTGATGATGATATGGGAACATATCTACCTCGCCAATTAGTATCAGAAAAATTAAACGAGGTCAAAGAGCAAATTCCTAGTGGTTTTGGAGAACCTACAATGGGACCTATATCTTCAGGATTAGGTGAAATTTATCAATACACACTAAAAGTAAAGCCAGGGTATAAAGACAAATATTCTGTAACAGATTTACGAACAATGCAAGATTGGATTGTTCAACGTCAAATGGCTATGGTAGAAGGTGTTGTTGAAGTTAACGCCATTGGTGGTAAAATTAAACAGTATGAAGTTGCTGTTGATCCTAGCGAACTAAAAGCTATTGGAATTACAATTACAGATGTTTTTGAAGCTCTTGAGGCAAACAATCAAAATACAGGAGGTGCATATATAGAAAAAAATCATCAAGCTAATTTTATTCGTGGTGAAGGCTTGGTGCGTAGTTTAGAAGATATTAAAAAGATTACGGTTAAAAACATAAATAACATTCCTATAACTGTAGGCGATATTGCTACGGTGCAATTTGGTGCTGCTATTCGTTATGGTGCATTAACACAAGATGGTGAAGGCGAAGTTGTTGGTGGTTTGGTAATGATGTTAAAAGGAGCTAATTCAAATGATGTTATCGAAAATGTCAAACAAAGAATGGCTCAAATTGAAAAGTCATTACCAGAAGGTGTAATCATAGAACCTTTGTTAGACCGAAGTAAGTTAATAGCAGAAACAACCTCAACAGTTGCAACCAATTTAATTGAAGGCGCTTTAATAGTCATTTTTGTTCTTATTTTCTTATTAGGTAATTGGAGAGGTGGTTTAATAGTAGCTTCAACAATTCCATTATCCTTATTATTTGCATTTATTCTAATGAATGTTTTTGACGTTTGGGCTAATTTAATGAGTTTAGGAGCCATAGATTTCGGAATTATAGTTGATGGTGCAGTAATTATTGTAGAAAGCACCGTTTTCCTTATTGCTTCACAAGTTTTAAAAAAGAAAGAACTAACGTCTAAAGAACGTGATAATGTTGCAGCAAATGCTTCTAAAAAAATGATGAATGCTGCCTTTTTTGGTCAGCTAATAATCTTAATAGTTTTCTTGCCGATATTGGCATTACAAGGTATTGAAGGAAAAATGTTCAAGCCAATGGCATTGACTTTTATTTTTGCTATGATTGGTGCAATGGTACTTTGTTTAACTTATGTTCCAATGATGTCTGCACTTATTTTAAGAGCGCCAAAATCAGACAAAAAATCCTATGGCGATAAGTTTGTGCATTGGGTAGAAAGTAAATACCAACCGTTATTAGAAAAAGCCTTGAATAAAGGTAAACTAATAGTTGGTGTCGCGGTTGTTTTATTCGGAATAACAGTTTTTATGTTTACCAGAATGGGTGGTGAGTTTATTCCACAGCTCGATGAAGGTGATATAGCGTTTCACGCTATTTTAAAACCTGGTAGTTCTCTTTCTGAAACTATTGAGACCACTACAAAAATTGAGCAAATTGTAAAAGCAAAATTTCCTGAAGTTGAAAAAATTGTAAGTCGTATTGGTGTTGCCGAAATTCCAACAGACCCGATGCCAATGGATATTGCGGATGTATTTGTAATTCTGAAACCAAAAAGCGAATGGACAACGGTTGCAACCAAAGATGAACTTATTGAAGAAATGAAGGAAGCAGTAGAAATAATTCCTGGTGTAAATTATGAATTTACCCAACCTATTGAAATGCGTTTTAACGAACTACTCGAAGGTGTTAGAGAAGACATAGCTATTAAACTTTATGGAGAAGATATAAATGTACTGTCTCAAAAAGCAGAAGAAATATCTAAAATAATTGCAGGTACAGAAGGTATTGGTGATATGAAAGCGGAAGCTACCACAGGTTTACCACAAATGACAATCACCTATAACCGAAGTAAATTAGCACAATACGGACTTCAAGTAAATACTTTAAATCAAATTGTACAATCTGCCTTTGCAGGAGGTACAGCAGGTGTTATTTTTGAAGGTGAAAAACGATTTGATTTAGTGGTTAGGTTAAGTTCTCATAATCGTAAAGACATAACAGATGTTCAAAACTTGTTTGTCAACTTGCCTTCTGGTGCACAAATTCCACTTCGTGAAGTTGCAGACGTAAGCTACAAAGCTGGCCCTATGCAAATAAGTAGAGACAATACTAACAGAAGAACTTATGTAGGTATTAATGTAAGAGGTCGTGATGTAAAATCGTTAGTAGCAGAAATCAAATCAAAATTAGATGCAAATCTTCAATTGCCTTCAGGTTATTTTATTCGATATGGTGGTGCTTTCGAAAATTTAGAACGTGCCAGTAATCGCTTGCAAACTGTAGTGCCAATAGCATTGCTACTTATTTTTGTATTAATATATTTTGCGCTAAAATCACTACCACAAACTTTAATGATTTACATCGCTATTCCAATGGCAACCATTGGTGGTGTTATAGCCTTATGGCTTCGTGATATGCCTTTTAGTATTTCAGCAGGTGTAGGTTTTATTGTCTTATTTGGTGTTGCAGTTTTAAATGGCTTAGTAATGATTAGTGGTTTAAATGAATTAAAAGAAGAAGGCGTTACCAATTTAAAAGATAGAATTATTGAAGGTACAAAACGAAGAATAAGACCTATTATGCTTACAGCTTTTACTGATGTATTAGGCTTTTTGCCAATGGCTATCTCTGCATCAGCAGGTGCAGAAGTACAACGTCCTTTAGCAACGGTAGTTATTGGTGGGCTGTTAACTTCTACATTATTAACCTTGTTTGTTTTGCCTATTTTATACCATTGGGTAGAGAACAAGTCTTTTAAATTTAAAGCAAACAAAAAATTTGCAACTGCAACAGCTATTATAGTTTTTATGTTTTTGTTTCCAATAACAGGAAATGCACAACAAGTTAGCGACTCTTTGCCTATTGTTTCATTACAAGAAGCTATAAAAATGTCAAAAGAGAACTATCCTAGTTTAAAACAAAGACAGTTAGAAATTAATAAACAGCAACAATTAAAAGGGACTGCTTTCGATTTTGGCTCAACTCAAATTTTCACAGGTGGTGAGGAAATTAAAGATGGTTCAGGTATTTACACAACTATTGGTGTTGGCCAATCAAATATAGATGTGTTTGGTATTGCACCAAAACAAAAATTATTAGAACAACGTATTCAATTAGCGCAAAAGGCGTATCAACTTTCAGAATTAGAGTTAGAATTAGAGGTGAAAAAAGCCTGGTCTAATGCCTTTAAAAGTAAACGGAATTATAATCTGTATAAAGAATTGAATGCTATTTATACCAATTTTGAAAAAGCTGTCGAGTTAAATTATGAAGTAGAAGCCATATCAAAATTAGAATATTCAGCAGCTAAAAATCAAGCTTTACAAATTAAAAATAAAACAAAGCAAGCTTATAGCGAATACCTCATTGCTTTACAGCAATTAAATTTATGGTTAGTTTCTGAAAAAATCTATACAGTTCCAAACGAGTTTAAAACCCTTAACAACATAGATTTAACAGCCTTTAGTGTAGAAGCTCATCCTTTGTATGGTGTTTCTCAACTTAAAATAGCAGAAGCAGAAGCAAATTATAAAGCAGCCAAAGCCGAAAATTTACCAAAGTTTAACCTTCAAGGTGGTTTACAAAAAGTAAACGGTAGTTCAGGCTATTATACTTATCAAGCCGGTATTTCTATACCATTTCTTTCTGGTACTACAAGAAAACAAATTAGAACTGCAAAATTCAATAAAGAAATTGCAGAAGTAAATATGTTATTTAAACAAAAGGAAGTGCAATCTAAATTTAATCAAGCAAAAGAAAATTACCAAAAATGGAAAACGTCTTGGCTATTTTATAAAGATGAAGTATTACCACTTATTAAAGAACAGAAAACTGGTGCTTTATTTGCTTATAAAGAAGGCGAAATTGATTATTCTGCCTTTACGCAACTTATAAATCAAGCCATTCAATCAGAGTTAGAAGCTCAAACAGCATTGGTAAACTATTTACAAAGCATTTTTGAATTACAATATTTTAAATAATAACACTATGAAAAACAGATCATATAATATCCTAATAATAGTAATGTTGACCTTTTTAATAACTGCCTGTGGCAATAAAGAAAAACACAACGAAGAAGATGGGCATTCTCATAATAAAGAAACCAAAATTGAAACTAATGAAGGGCATAGCGAAAACGAAGAAGTGATGCTATCAACACAACAATTTGAAGCCTTAAAAATGAAAATTGACACCATTGCGTTGCGAAATATGAGTGGTTATGTTGAAGCCAATGGAACGTTAGAAGTACCACCACAAAATGAAGCAGCAATAACTTCCGTAATTGGAGCTAATGTAGTTTCCATTAAAGTAATTGAAGGAGATAAAGTAAACAAAGGTCAGGTTGTTGCTTATTTATCACATCCTAATATCATTCAAATGCAAACCAATTATCTCAATGCGTATAGCAATAGCAATTTTTTAAAGAAAAATTATGAACGTCAACAAAAATTATATGATGCTGGCGTAGGCTCTGGCGCAAATTTTCAAAAAGCAGAAGCAGAATACGAAGCGTCAAAGGCTATGGTTAATGGAATGGCAGCTCAACTACAATTACTAAATATCAGTACAACATCGGTTCGTAATGGCACAATAGCTCAACAAGTAGCATTGCGTAGCCCAATTGAAGGGTTTGTTCAAAAGGTAGAAGTAAAAACTGGTCAGTATGTTGAGCCTCAATCAGAACTCTTTGAAATAGTAAATACACATCACGTCCACGCAGATTTAATGGTCTTCGAAAAAGATGTTTATAAAGTAAAAAAAGGTCAAAAAGTAACCTTTAATGTTCAATCTACTCAAAATGAAGAATTAATTGCAGAAATCTATTCGGTAAGCAAAACATTCGAAGATAACCCTAAAGCAGTACACGTTCACGCAGAAATTGAAAATAAAAAAGGTAATTTAATTCCAGGAATGTATATCCAAGGTAAAATTCAAGTTGAAAATACAAAAACAAGAGCATTACCAGAAAGTGCTATTATAAAAGAAGGCGATACCTATTTTGTATTTTCTGTAGAAAAGGAAAATGAAGATTGGAGTTTCAAGCCAGTCGAAGTCATTTTAGGAGCCAAAGATGGTAATTGGATAGCTGTAGAGTTTACTAAAGAAATCGAGACGAGTACAAAATTCGCTTATAATAATGCCTACTACCTTATTGCAGAAATGAAAAAAGGTGAAGCAGAACACGAACATTAAATTATGCAAACTATAGAACAATTATTAGAGTCAAAAGAGATACGTGTTACAGCAATGCGATTACTTATTTATAAGTTTCTTGCACAAAAACAAATAGCAGTTACATTAAGCGATATTGAAAATGCTTTTGAAAAAATAGATAGAACTACACTTTACAGAACCATTAAAACATTTGAAGAAAATGTGATTGTTCATCAAATAGATGATGGTACTGGTATAACTAAATATGCGCTTTGCGAACAAGGTTGTAAGTGTGATGTTGAAACCGATTTACACTTACATTTTCATTGCAACAATTGTAACGAAACCATTTGCTTAACAGATCATAAAATCCCACAGATTAGCGTTCCTGAAGGGTTTGTTTCTGAAAATGTAAATCTGGTTGTAAAAGGTGTATGTGATAAGTGCAGCGGTCAATAATGCACTTCCCTTGCATTATAATTTATAGCATCTTTGACTTAAATATTTAACCAATGAAGAAAAGATTAATTGGAATAAGCGTAATAACAGCAATTACAGCTTCTTTATGTTGCATCACACCGGTTTTAGCTCTAATTGCAGGAACAAGTGGCATTGCATCAACATTTTCTTGGTTAGAACCCTTTAGATCCTATCTCATCGGATTTACCGTTTTAGTGATTGGTTTTGCTTGGTATCAAAAACTAAAGTCTCGAAATGAAATTGACTGTGAATGTGAGACGGATGAAAAACCAAAATTTATGCAGTCCAAAACCTTTTTGGCAATTGTGACTGTATTTGCAATAGTGATGTTGGCATTCCCTTATTATTCAGGAATTTTTTATTCTAATATGGAAAAACAAATAGTTATAGTTGATAAATCAGACATTAAAACAACTGAATTTAAAATAAACGGAATGACCTGTGCGAGTTGCGAAGAACACGTAAACCACGAAGTGAATAAACTCAACGGAATCTTAAACTCAAAAGCATCCTATGAAAGTGGTAATGCAATCGTTGAATTTGACAAAACTAAAACCAATGAAACGGAAATTGAGAAAGCAATTAATTCAACAGGTTATAAAGTAACTGGTAAAAAAGAAAACTAATGGAAATTCAATTAAAATCAGAGATTACTTGTCCAAACTGTGGAAATAAAAAAGTAGAAGAAATGCCAACAAACGCTTGTCAATTCTTTTACGAGTGTGAGAATTGCAAAGCCGTTCTTAAACCAAATGAAGGAGATTGTTGTGTTTACTGTTCTTACGGTACTGTTCCTTGTCCACCAATTCAGCAAAACAAAAGTTGCTGCTAAAATTGTATTGATATGAAAAAAAAGAAACTCAATTTAAGAGATATAAAACCTAATTCTGAAAAAGAACACAGTCACGATGATGGTCATAATCACAGTAAAGGTTCCAATAATTTTAAAGCATATAGTCCAGCGATAGTAAGTTTTGTAATGCTAATCATTGGTATTACTTTAGATTATTTTGATATTAATTTTTTTAGAAATTGGATTCGGGTTGTTTGGTATATCGTAGCTTATATACCTGTTGGGTTTCCTGTTGTAAAAGAAGGATGGAAAAGTATTAAAAAAGGTGATGTCTTTACAGAATTTTTTCTAATGTCAATCGCAACCATTGGTGCGTTTATTATTGGTGAATATCCTGAAGGTGTTGCAGTAATGCTATTTTATGCAGTAGGCGAATTATTTCAAAGCACAGCAGTTAATAGAGCAAAATCAAACATCAAAGTATTGCTTGATGTAAGACCAAAGAAAGCGTTAGTTTATCGAAATAAAGATTATGTTACTGTAAATCCTGAAACCGTAGATATTGGCGAAAAGATACAAGTACGTGTTGGCGAAAAAGTACCTTTAGATGGTGTTTTATTGTCTGAAAAAGGATCATTTAACACAGCAGCTTTAACAGGTGAAAGTAAACCAGATACCATTGCTAAAGGTGAAAAAGTATTTACAGGAAGTATCAATCTCAATGGTGTTATAGAAATTGAAACCACCAAAGAATTTAAAGACAGTTCCATTGCTCGTATTCTCGATATGGTCCAAAATGCCACAGCTCGTAAATCTAAAACCGAATTATTCATAAGGAAGTTTGCACGTATTTACACACCAATTGTTGTGTTTTTAGCCATAGGCGTTACATTATTACCTTATTTTATTGTAGATGATTATGTGTTTAGAGATTGGTTGTACAGAGCCTTAATTTTCTTGGTAATATCTTGTCCTTGTGCTTTAGTTATTTCAATTCCATTAGGCTATTTCGGTGGTTTAGGAGCAGCTTCAAAAAACGGTATTCTATTTAAAGGTGCTTCTTTTCTTGATGCAATGACCAAAATAAATACGTTGGTTATGGACAAAACGGGAACAGTTACCAAAGGTGTTTTTAAAATCAAAAAAGTAAAAGCAATCAGTTGGGAAGAAACTGAATTTATGAAATACTTAATGGCGATGGAAGAGCAATCTACGCATCCAATTGCTAAAGCCATTTTAGAATACAAAGCAAATGGAGCAGATTTTAATGCTACCAAAGTTTCAGAAATAGCAGGAAAAGGTTTAAAAGGAATTGTAAACGGAAAAACTGTTTTAGTTGGAAACAAAGCATTAATGACTGCCAATAATATTGAAGTTGCAAAAGAAATCGACACTATTGTAGAATCTATTGTTTTAGTTTCAATTGGTAATAAGTTTGCTGGTTATGTTGTCATTGCAGACGAATTGAAAGAAGATGCTAAAGAAACCATAACCAATTTACATAAAGTAGGCATTTCTAAAATAATGATGCTTTCTGGAGATAAGGATTCCATTACGCAACAAGTAGCAAGAGAATTAAAGATTGAAAAGGCTAAAGGTGGTTTACTACCAGAAGATAAATTAAATGAAGTCGAAATTTTAAAACAAAATCCTGAAAATAAAATTGCTTTTATTGGCGATGGAATTAATGATGCACCAGTTTTAGCAGCAAGTGATGTAGGTATCGCAATGGGTGGTTTGGGAAGTGATGTGGCTATTGAAACAGCAGATATTATTATTCAAACCGACCAACCTTCAAAAGTGATAAAAGCTATTAAAATAAGTCGTTCAACCCGAAAGATTGTGTGGCAAAATATTATACTCGCATTCGGTGTAAAAGTGATTGTTCTAATTTTAGGAGCAGGTGGTTTAGCAACAATGTGGGAAGCAGTTTTTGCAGATGTTGGTGTTGCATTGTTAGCAATATTGAATGCCGTTAGATTACAAAGAATACAATGGAGTTAAGTAATTAAATTCATAGTATTTATTTTAAGTTTTTTAAAGTAAAGTATTTTTAAACTAACCAGATTTTGTGTCCTCATAACTACTGTAAGTTGAAAAAGATTGAAAGAATAGTAAGAAAATTAGATTTTAATTTAGATTTTTTAGAAAAAGAAATTGAAGGTGTTTTAGAGAAATCTGAAGAGGGCATTAAAGTAACTCAAAGAGCTCTTGAACAAATTAGAGAACTTATTTTAAAGAGAAAATCAACTTCATCTTCAGATGAAATCTATTTTTTCAAAAATATAAAACCTCAAGTTTTTAGTAAGTTAATTTATTATGTAAAATTATTTAGTATTGAAAGTAAAAGACCTAGAAGTAGTAATAAATCTCAAGTAAAATATTTCAATAAGCATATAGATAGGTTACAAAATTATTTTAATGATAATTTAGAGTTTTATCATTATTATAGACGAGGTGCTACTTTTTTGGATAACGAGTATTTTATTAGAGGAAAAGCTAATATTCGTTTATTTCCAGATTCTCTTTCTTTTTTCGCAGATGATAAATTTTCTACTAGCCACGATTCTACTGTAGCCACAATTCTTGCTTATGATATGCTAATAATTTATTTAAAAACTGAAATTGATAAACTTGAAAATAATAACAGTATGGAAGCAAATTATAACGCTTTTCAAAAGCGATCAAAACTTTTTTGGACAGGTAATAAAACAGATTTAATAGAACTTGTTTATGCCCTTCATAGTTCTGGAGTAATAAATAGTGGAACAGCAGATATTAAAGAGGTAGCCTTAATTTGCGAACAAATGTTTAACGTTAGTTTGGGCGATTATTACAGGACTTTTTTAGAAATCCGTTCACGCAAAATAAATCAAACAAAGTTCATTGATAAACTAAAAGAATCTTTAGTAGATAAAATGCTAGAATCTGATGAATAAACACCCAACTTGGGTGTTTTAAAGAGCAAATAATTATCATAGTATTTGCTCTTTTTTAATGCCTATGTTTTACAAGTAAAACATTAAAACAAATCAATGTAATTCATTAATTATGAGTGCATAAAAACACCCAAGTTGGGTGTAACTTGTGAAAAACACTCAATAATTCACTTCATATTTGCTAAACGAAAGTCAAATCGCAGATTCACGAATACCTATTTTAAGAAGAACATTAAAACTCGTGAATTAAATCAATTTAATAGCTGCCATTGATAACGAAAGTTTGATATGGTAGCTGTTTTTAACTTAAATCGTTTACTATGGCAGCAACAATTATTACTACCGAAGATCTTCACGAATTCAAATTAGAATTATTAGAAGATATTAAAACAATCATTAATAACAAAACAGGTTTAGCCACTAAAAAATGGTTAAAATCACCAGAAGTTCGCGACCTGTTAAGTATTTCACCAGGTACATTACAAAACTTACGAATTAACGGAACGTTACCATACACTAAAGTTGGTGGTGTTATTTATTACGATTATGATGATATTCAAAAAGTAATGCAAGACAATAGAATACACAACAAGTTTTAATGCCACTTTAAGTGCAGCTAAAACACCTATTCTATGCAAAAAGTTAATTATATAAAACACCTTAAAGGTGTATTTATTCAATTCTCTAAAGACAACCGTTTAAATCCAACACATATAAGTTTATATATAGCATTATTTCAAATTTGGAATAACAATCGGTTTTTAGACGAATTTTATATCAATCGAGAAGAAGTAATGAGCTTTTCAAAGATAGGCTCTAAATCAACATATCATAAATGTATTAAAGAGCTAAATCATTGGAAATATATTATTTACTATCCATCACACAATCCATTTAAGGGAAGTAAAATTAAGATGTTCAATTTTGAGACAAGTTATAAACAAGTTATGGACTCATACAATCCTATAAACGGACAAGCACTGGTATCTAATAATAAACATATACAAACTAATAAAAACATTAATAAACTTGACCAGCCAAAAAATGAAAAAGAAGTTATTGCTTTTTTTAAAAAAGAAAAATGGCCAATAATTGAAGCTCAAAAATTCTTTAATCATTATCAAGGTATTGGTTGGAAAGTAGGTGGTAAAACAAAAATTGTCAATTGGCAAGCTACTGCTAAAAATTGGATGCTAAAAGCTGAAGAAATAAAAACAAAACAAAAACAAAAATCAGTTAGCCAAAACCAAGACAACCTAAAGACAAGTAAAAACAAAAACTACAATGAGCCTTTATAACGCTTTGCGTCATACGGCACTTGTTTCAGTAACTCATTATCTAAAACTATGAATAAGATACAACCACATATTATAAAAGAAGGAGGTGTTCAATACCAATTAGGAGAATTTAATAACAATAGCATTTCATACGATTTCAAAAAAATATTAATTTATCTTGATGCAAAAGGAAAGCTGCTCTTTGGTAAAAACTTTAAAATCTATGAAGAAGATGAGGTTATTTTATATAAATTATGTGTCTATTTTATAAGTGATTTTGAAGCTTGCAAAAAATTAGAAATAGATCCATACAAAGGTATTTTATTATCTGGTCCAGTAGGCTGTGGTAAAACAAGTTTAATGAAATTATTAAGGTTTATGGTACCACATCAAAAACCGTATGAACTAATTCCTGCTAGAAATATCACATTTGCATTTAATAATATTGGTTACAAAACTATTGAAGAATATGGTAATAGTAGTTTTTATTGTTTTGATGATTTAGGTGTTGAATCAACTGGTCGTCATTTTGGTAAAGATTGTAATGTAATGGGAGAAATTCTTTTATCTCGTTACGATTTATTCTTAAAAAGAAAAATAAGAACTCACGCTACAACCAATCTCAATGCACAAGAATTAGAAGAAAGATATGGCAATCGTGTACGTTCCAGAATGCGAGAATTATTTAATTTAGTTGCTTTTGATAAGGAAAGTGTTGATAAGAGAGTTTAAAAGAATTATAAACTTGTATTGCTATTCGGTTTCAACTCAATATATTTGTCTAATACACTAATTAATTGTACTTCTATGACTATAAATCGTATAAAAGTAGTTTTAGCTGAAAAAAATAAAAAGAATAAATGGTTAGCTCAAGAACTTGGTAAAAGTCAATCTACCATTTCAAATTGGTGTACGAATGAAAGTCAACCATCTTTAGAAACACTACAAGAAGTTGCTAATGTTTTAAATGTTGATATTAGAGAATTATTAATACCTACAAAATAAATGTCAAAAATTCCTTTCAGAGTATCTGCCAGAGCAGGAAAATTATTAGGTAGAGAAAACTTCTCTAACCCTGAGGGTGCTATTATAGAATTAGTAAAAAACTCTTATGATGCGGATGCTAAAGTTTGTTTTGTTTTTTTTGATATTCCTTTAAAAGATATTGAAGATGAAGATGGTAATATAAAATCGGTTCCTAGTTTAAAAGAAGGGTCTATATATATTATAGATAATGGAGATGGTATGACTGCTGATACAATTACTAATCATTGGATGCAAATCGGTACAGGTAATAAAGAGAAAAATTTTATAACTAAAGAAAAAAGGATTAAAACGGGAGCTAAAGGGATAGGTAGGTTTGCTCTTGACAGGCTAGGTTATAAGACTGAAATGTCTACGGTTGCAAAAGAAAAGGAACAATACCATGGCCATAATTGGATTATGGATTGGAATCAATTTGACAATGCAGATAAAGCAATTTCTCAAATTGAAGCTGAGCTATACCCTAATGAAATAAATTTAAAAAAAAACATCAATGCTATAGCTCCTAAAAGTAAGAGTATAAGTGAACTGCTAGAAAAGAATGATTTTAAGAGAGGAACTGTTTTAAAAATATCTAATCTTAAAGATGAGTGGTATGAAGAAGATATTGATAATGTATTTAAAAGTTTAGAAGCATTAATACCACCTAGAGAATTAAACATCCCTTTTCAAGTATATTTTAAGCATTTTCAACAATTATCAAAATATGGTTATGTTGAAACCGCTTTTTTTAATGACTTTGATTATAAATTAAAAGCTTCATATAACGCAAGTACACTTAACGTAGATTTTGAGATAACTAGGAATGAGTTAGACTTAAAAGTCTTGAAAAATAAGTTTAAGGAAATTTATTCTCAACTAAAAGAACCATTTAACATTGATTTTCTAGAAAAGAAAACATTTAAATATAGTAAGGATATAGATAAAGTTCTTAAATGGAAAATTGATTCGAGTAATAAAAAACTATTAGAGGAAGTAGGTTCTTTTGATTTAACTTTTTATTATTTAAAGTTTTTAAATTCTGTAAAAGAAGGTTACCCTTACAAAAGAATTAACTCTTCAGAGAGACGTGCTGTTCTTGACAAGTTTGGTGGAGTAAAAGTGTATAGAGATTCTTTTAGGGTGCGTCCTTATGGAGACCCAACAAATGATTGGTTGAAATTAGGAGCTAGAGTAGCTCAAAGTCCTGCTGGTGCTGGTCAAAGAATAGGAGATTGGAGAGTAAGACCAGAGCAAACAGCTGGAATTATTACTATTTCTAGAAAAACTAACCCATTATTAATAGACAAGTCTGATAGAGGTGCATTACAAGAAAATAATGCGTTTCAAACTTTTAAAGCTATCATCGTAGGTATAATACATGAGTTTGAATTAGATAGAACTAAAGTTTTAAATCCATTATATAAGCACTTTAAGCAAGTAAAGAGAGAAAAACGGGATGCAGAGATTGAAAAAAGAGCTGTAGAAATAGCTAATAAAATAGTAGAAGATAGAAAAAAAATAGAAAACTCTGTTTATGGTAATAAACCTAAAAATGATTTATTTCACTTAAAGAGAGAAGAAGAAGAAAGGAAAAAGTTCGAGGAAACCATTTCGGAATCATTAAGGAAAATAAAAGAGGATAAAGAGCAATTGTTCAATGAAGAGTTAGTTCAAGTGAGAGCTTTAGCAAGTTTAGGTTTGATTGTATCTTCTTTTGCTCACGAGTTACATGAACTTAAAAATAATTCAGTAGTCATTAAATATCTTAAGTCAATATATGAAAGAATTATTCCGGATGATATAAAATTAACAGATGAGTATTCTGATGGTATAGAATATTTGGATATAATTCAAAATGATAGAAGTAAAATAATACACTGGATACAATATTCTTTAAATTCAATTAAAAAAGATAAAAGGAAAAGAAAGCAAATATTATTTTCAAAATTTTTGAAAACTTTAAAGAGTGATTGGTCTAAATTATTAAACGATCGTAATATTCGTTTTTCTATCAATGATAAAACTGAAGGGCAAAAATATAATTTTCGTGGTTTTGAAATGGATTTGAATACCATTTTTGGAAACTTGTTGAATAATTCGATTGACTCTTTTAAACAGTTACAAGAAATAAGAGATAAGAACATTGAATTAAATGTTTGTCTCACGAAAAATAATATAGAGTTTATATATACGGATGATGGTGTAGGGTTATCTGAAGTTTTCGAAAATACCGATGATATGTTTTTACCTTTTACAACATCGAAGAAAAACAGAAAAGGAGAAGATATTGGTACAGGTTTAGGTATGTATTTAGCAAAGAACACTATAGATGACTATAATGGTTCGATAGAGGTATTAAAAGTTGAAAAGGGATTTTGTATTAAAATAATATTACCAATAAGAAAGTAAACTAATCATGAAATATAAATATAGGGTAGGTTATGTAGATGAAGATTCTACACAAGTGAAAATTTTTACAACAGCTCTTAAAGAGCATAACATTGAGGTAGTTGGATATGATATTCAACAAGGTATGTTAGAAGATGAAATATTAGACCTAGTTTATGATTCTAGTATTGATTTAGTAATGTTTGATTATTATTTAAAAGATAAAGGCATACTGACGTTTAATGGAGATGAACTTGAGCGTAGATTTAGAGAAATTAAACCTCGTTTTCCTATTATAATTTTTACAAGTAATGAAAATGATGCTTTTGATGATGTAGATGATCCTAATATCATTTACAATAAAGATATGGTTTTAGAAGAGGGAAAAGTAGAAAGGTTTGTTCAAATGCTTTCTAAAAATGTTGAAAATTATAGAACATATATAGATAAACGTAAGGTATTAATAAGTAGTTTATTATTAAAAGGGGAAGAGAAAGGTTTGAATGCATCTGAAAAAGATACACTTTTAAGTACCCAATTAGAACTAGGTGCTTTAGATAAAAAGTCAAAAAAAGAAATTCCATTACAACTTTTATCTGAAGAGAAATTAAATGAAATTTCAAAAATTAAAAAAGATGCAGAACAATTTTTACAATCATTGATTAATAAGAAAAAATGAATGTAAGAGATAAATTACCTAAAAGAAGGAATGAACCAACTAAAAATCCAAGTAAAGGAAAATGGTCACAACATAAACCAGACTTAAGAATTGATTTTAATGAACATTGTGGTTATTGTGGCTCTTATGATGGCTTTAGACATACATGGTTTGAAGTAGATCATTTTATTCCAAAATCTTTTTTTGAGCCTTTAGGGAATATGACAACGGAACATTATACTAACCTTGTTTATTCTTGTAAGTTTTGTAATAACATAAAGTCGGATAAATGGCCAACAAATAGCGAAGATATATTTAATGAAAATGAAGAGGGCTTTGTAGATCCTTGTGATATTGATTTTGATAATCATTTTTATCGTACTGATGATGGAGCAATAATGTGGTCATCAGATTTAGGTAAATGGATGTTTACAAAAGCTTTTAAATTTGATGAAAGAGTAAATTCGATTAAGATTTTATGGAACTTGAATCAAATTAGAAAAGTTTTAGATGCTCTAGTGGAATTATTAAAACAAGAGGTTGAAGAGTCAGATGCATATAATAATATTAAGTTAAAAGCGCAAGAATACAGTTTTCAATATTATCTTTACCACAAAGAATTGATTGATTTTTATAATGAATAAGAAGAATTTAGGATCATATTACACTCCAATACGTTTGGCAAATTTCATAGCAGATTATTGTCTTGAAAATTTTGATCAAGATGTTATTTCTATATTAGAGCCTAGTGTTGGTGATGGTAATTTTGCTGCTGCAATTTCTAATAATAATCAATTAGATAGATTTCAAAACATTAATCTTACCTTAGTTGAAAGAGAGTTAAATGAATTAAACAAAGCTATTGATAGATGTAATCCAACTGTTAATCTCAATTCCATTCACAGTGACTATTTAGATTTTCATAATTCAGATGACAACTTATATTCCCTAATCATTGGAAACCCGCCTTATGTAAAAAGTTCACTACTTACTGATGAACAAAAAGACTTATGCAAATCCATTCATATTGATAGCGGATTAAAAGATAAAAAGATAAATAATATATGGACATCATTTTTAGTAAGTGCTATTCAAAAAATAGAAAATAATGGTGTTATCGCTTTTGTTCTTCCTTTAGAATTACTTCAGGTGAAATTTTCAGAAGAAATAAGAGATTTACTGAAATCAAGTTTTGATAGACTTGAAGTATTTATGTTTGATGAATTACAATTTCAAGAATGTAAAGGACAGGATACTGTTTTAATAGTGGGTTATAATCAACATCAAGAGCAAGGTACTTATTATACAACTATAAAAAATATTGAAGAACTAGAGAATAGAAGTTTTAATTTAATGCAAAATGTTTCTGTTTCTGAATCAAATACCAAATGGACTCATCATTTCTTATCACCAGACGAACATCAATTTTTAGAAAATTTAAAATCTCAACTAAATTTAACAACTAAATACGTAGAAAATAAGGCAGGTATAGTTACTGCTGCCAATGATTATTTCATTGTAAATGATGAGGTTGTTACTAAAAACAGATTAAGAAGTTATTCTAAACCTATTGTTCAAAAAGGGTTTTACGTAAATGGCTCTGTAACATTTGAAAATGAAGATTTTCAGAAGCTTGTAGAAGAAAATAAACCTGCTTACCTCTTGGATTTTAATAAAGCAAATCCAAGTAAGCTATCAAATAATATAGTAAATTATTTAAAAATAGGAACCGATAGAGAATTGGAAACTAGGTTTAAATGTCGTCAAAGAAAACATTGGTATCAAGTTCCAAATATTGCAAAACAATCAGAAGCTTTTTTCTTTAAAAGAGCTCACGAATATCCAAAATTATTAAAAAACAATGCAGCAGCTTATGTAACTGATAGTGCCTATATGGTTGAACCAAAAGATGGCTATCTAATTGAAAATATAATATTCTCATTTTATAATTCTTTAACACTTGCATTTGCAGAATTAGAAGGTCGTTATTATGGTGGTGGTGTATTAGAAATAACTCCAAATGAATTTAGAGCTTTGCCATTGCCTTATGCGTTTGTAAATAACTTTGAAGTTTACAAACAGAATTTTAAGAATAAACTAAATATTGCAGAAATCCTCTCAAAGTACAATACTGAAATATTAAATTCTGCACTTGATTTAAATTCAGAAGAAATTGATAAAATTGAAGGTATTAGAAGGAAGTTGGTTTCTAGAAGACAGAAAAACAATAAAATTGTGTAAAATAAAAATTTACAATAGGTAATTAATCTAAACAAATCCCCACAAACTAAAACCCAGTTTTTTCGTACCTCAAAATCCTCTGTCTTTTAGTTTGTTCCCCTCGCCATTCCTTTATAGCGTTTAAATTGCCTCACTTATGCAGCACATTACAGCTTGTTTCATTCGTGCCTCATTACACAACTGCAAAGAGCTACACATTGCCAAAAGCTAATAATTTAAACGCTATCCCAAGCTATATTTACATAATGCGCAGTTATACTGCTCTTCCGTGAAAAACTCCAGGCACTATAACGCCATTATGTAAAATAGCCACACATCCAACGCACATATAGATTATTAATAATATTATTTAGATTTTTAAATAACATTCCATCTTTGCTGCATTGTTTTTATAAGTGCTTGTTTGTAATTTAAATTAACATTGATAAAATTATAAAGCACCTATAAAATCAAAAAAAGCCAATAAGAGTATAACTTTTTATTTGAAAAAATAAGGATAGTTGGTTTCACTAAAAGTAAATGCTATTAACAATCAAATAAACTTATATATTTCAATAATCTAACTCATAAGTAATATTTTCAAAACATTCACTTTTAACAAAACCAATCAAAAAAACAGTACAATCAAATAAAAAGCAATACACTTATTCTCGCTGCTGCCCACGCACTAGGTATTTTAACTTTATTATAATTCCTTACCTCATTCAACTGCACAAAACCATCGTTAAGTCCAAGTATTCCTTATCTCAAATCTTTGTTTGTTTCATTTCTTTAAGTAATCAAAAAAAATCCAGATAAAACCTATCTTTTTAGATATAATAAAGGATAAAAAGAAAAACAAAAAAAGACAGCAAAACAAATGGTTCCCTTAATGTTGCAATACTTTCAGCGTCTGTTTCATTCAAGAAAAAATGTATTTGTATAAAATTTTGTCTTTTAAAAGCCTCCGCTTTTAGCCTATAAAGGTCAAGCCCTTCGGGTTTTGAAAAAAATCTCCACCAACTAACAGCTTAATACTTAAAATTCAACATTCAGTAGTTGGTAGTATTTTTTTCAAAAACCTTGATAGTCTATCCTCCCCATTTAGAAACAGCTTTCTTTTTGTTGTTTTTCTTTCCAAAATTTTATGGGCAAAAAAACAGCAAAAGAACCTGAACCTAAAAATGGATACTTATGCAAATTTTTGAAATCAAAACCCACAAAATTGGACGAACTTACTCAAACCCACATTTTTTTATTTTGAATAAAGGATTAAATTCTGGAAAGCCATTAGACAAACCTTGTCCAAACTGCTTTGTAATTTCCACAACTTCTACAACAAATAGAGAGTCTTTGTATTATCTGTGTTTATCCTTAAAAGTTGGTCAATACTTTGGGTGCTATTTAAAAGGCTCTGTCATTCCATTTATTGGTATTTCAGACGTAAAAAAAGTAATCACTACTGCACTGCAGAACTATGAAGAACAACAATGGCAATTGAAAGTTGAAAAACTCAAAAAAATAACTGCTTTCGAAGAAAACTTACAACAACAATTGTTAACTATTTCAAAACTAAAAATAGCCTTACTAAGATCTTAACAAATTAAACTATGAAAATAATTATAGCTGGGAGCAGAAACTTCACCAACTACCAAAAATTAAAACACGAATGTGATAAATTTCTGGACAAACAAAAAAATATCGAAATTATTTCTGGAGCTCATTACAAAGGTGCTGACAAATTAGGAGAGAAATACGCGTCTGAAAAAAACATCAACATTATAAAATTTCCGGCTGATTGGATAAAATATGGTAAAGCTGCTGGACCAAAAAGAAATAAACAAATGGCAATATATGCAGACGCATTAATTGCTTTTTGGGATGGAAAAAGTAAAGGAACAAAAAACATAATTCAACTTGCTAAACAAAGACAATTAAAAACTAGAATAATTCTCTTTGAAAACGAAATTCTAAATATCAATCAATAAAAACAAAAGAATACCCAGTACTAAAACTAGGTATTCTTTTTTTGCTTTCTAAAAAACAACCACTTTAATAATGTAGAAACAGAAAAACTAACAATTGCTCCAATAACAGCCATAATAACAGTAAAAAGTATATCGTCTAAACTAATAGTAAAAACTGTAGAGAGTAATGTTCCCCCAACAACACCTGACTTTATTTGAATATCGTTCTGAAACATATTTTTAGTCATCCTTTTTTTCATTAGAAACTACAGCTTGACTAACAGCAGTTGCAACAGTTCCTGCAACTGTCATATAAGTAGCAATTGTTATTATTGTTGCAGGAATACTTATTGGAGCTGCAATAATTGCACCTCCTGCAGTGGCTAAGGCTATACCAATGTTTCTTAACACTCGAAAGAATTTCGGTGTTGGTTTTTTATAACGTTCTATAATTTTCATAATTCTGTGATTTAATGATTAATACAATTTTTTCTTTTCGGTCTTTAGCTTGATACACTAATGACAATAATTTCTGCATAGCATTTCTGGAATATACACCTCTACCAATACCATTTAAATAGGTTACAGGAGCAATACAGCCCTCTAAATCTCTTTTAACATCATTTGCAGGATGAAATAAAATAAAGCTTCTACCTTTCACATTTTTCAAAATCAAATGATATTGAAATCGTTTTGAAAATCTTGGTAGAATTTCATATTGCCCTTCTGGTATACAAGAGATATTTCTTTTGTTATTTCTCCAGGGCAATTCAATGGTATGACAAAGGAATTTATCAGAATTAAAGAGAGTACCATTAGTACCCTCTTTAAAATATGCTCTTTGAAGTATTAACTCCATTGTTAAGGTTTATCAATAATCGTTACAGATAATGCGTTATAAGTACCATTTTTCAAAGAATACATTTGTCCATTTACCTCTTGGTAGAACTCTACTCCTAAAACCTGTACTACTGGTAATGTAGAATTAGCAGTTATAGAAGCTGTTAATGCAATTGCAGCTGTATCTGCAACTGTGTAAGGTAAAATTGCAGTTTCATCATTTTCAAAAGTTGAGGTTTCATTTACGAAATCTAATTCTGATGCTCCCATTACAATTTTAAAATGTGTCGTTCCTGCAGGAGCTGCAATTCTAACTGTTGGTGAAAAAGCAGCTAAATTTAAAGTTGTATCTCCAGAAACTCTATCAAAAGCTTTAACAAACGGAGCAAACAGAGTTGCTCCTAACTTTCCTTTCAAATTAAATTCAAACGCTTCTAAAAGGTTTAAATTACCATCCTGTAAAGTTCTCTGTCCTCTTTCATTAACAATATCGGTTTTAGTAACGGCTACTAAAATTTTTGTTAAACGAGAAACCACTCTTTTGTCTTTTGCATTTTGTAAAAGCACACGAATCGCATTTCGCAATACTTTTCCACCTTTACCTGCTCTACCAAATTCAGAACCATTTTCTCGCGTTCTTTGAAACGCTGGGTCATTTTGAATTCTACTTTTGTCTACACCACCTTTTTCACGAGCAAGATGTCCATCGCTTGTTTTGTAAAAAGAAATACCTCCGATAGTTCCTTTTAGCTTAATAATTCCAGTTTGTTTTGCCATAATTTTTACTTTTTTTTGTGATTAACATTTCAAATCACGTAACTTTATGGCAGTCAATAAAAAAACGAAATCCGTTTTTGGATGTTCGTTCCGATAACTCCAAAAACGTCATTAAAATATTGATAACACGAAAGTGTTCACAACATTTTAACAACGCATTATCAACATCATCATAAAAATATTAAGTCTGTTTTAAGTATTGATAAAGTATAGATAGAGTATTATGAATCAGAAAAGAGCTTGTATATACCCAAAAGACATTCAGCGCATCACAGGGCGTAGTGAACGTTATGGACGCAAGTTATTAAATGATATCAAGAACTTTTTAGACAAAGAACCTCATCAATTTGTTACTATCAATGATTTTTCAGAATATTCTGGAATAGAAATTGAAATCATTAATCTGTATATTAATTAGTTATAAAATCACTTCCATAAATCATAAAATTTGCGTAAATTTATGTTGCTTTGTATGTATAAGGTTTTTATATTTTTACCTCTTTTGTATAAAGCAATTCAAAACGAAAGTTCATATCATTAAAGTTACCTATTCGGTTACCTCAAAAAGGAAACAACTTGTAACTAATTGATAATTAAAGACATTAGAGTGGTAGTTACAATCCTGCCACCCCGACTAAAAAGACTTAAGATTTTTCTTAAGTCTTTTTTTATACTTTATTAACTCATTATTCCTCTTTTAAAAATCTCCTTTTTGATTTAAAATTACGAATGTTTTATTTTGCCTGAATAACCTCTTTTCCAATTGAAGATAAATTTGTTAGTCTGAGTTAAATTCTAGAATAATTTTGTGTTGATAATACTAATTTTGGTATTAAAAAATTATTCTTGATACTATCGAAAATCAATAAAATTGACACTTTTTTCTAGAAACAATTCCAAATGCACAACAAGTCTCAATAGTGCTATTTTAAGGTAAAACTTTACAGTTTTTCTCTCTTCTAAAAATTTAAATCTTATTTTAAGTATTCTACTTTACTAAATACGACTCATATTCCGCTTGTTATAAACGAATTATAACTTCAAGAAAAAAACAATAAAAAATATTAATTTTAATCAATCTAAATAAAAACAATATCTATATTTGCAGCATTATTTAAATTTAATCCAAATAAGCTTTGAAACTTTTTTCTATAATTACAATTTTTCTTTTTACCAGTTTAAACTGCCTGAGTAAAACATCAAATGACAATACTTTAATGTCTTTATCGGGTAAAATTAGTTACAAAAATGGTACCCCAGTAGAACTAGCCTTGGTTTATATTGAAAAAATAAATAAAACTGTTTATACAGATGAGAATGGAAATTTTATTTTTTCTGAAATTCCGCAAGGAAAATATGGTGTTTTTATAAAAGCTTTTGGCGCAAACGGAATTACAATAAAAGTAGATTTAACAAAAAAATCTGACCATATAACCATTGTATTAGAAAACAATGAAGATATTACCTTAGATGATGTTACTATTGTTAGTAAATCAAAAGGTAAATTAATTAAGAAAAAAGGGTTTTCTGTCGATGTTGTAAATACTCAAAAACTTGCTTCGCAAAGTTTACAGGCTACCGAAATATTAAACAGAACTTCTGGTGTTAAGATTAGACAAAGTGGTGGATTAGGTTCGCATACACATTTTAACCTTAACGGACTTAGCGGTAATTCTGTTCGTGTTTTTATTGATGGAATTCCACTGCGTAATTATGGCGAATCTTTTTCAATATCTAGCATTCCGCCTGCAATGATTGAACGTATTGAAACCTACAAAGGTGTTTTGCCTGCCGAATTAACTGAAGATGCTTTGGGTGGTGGTATAAACATTGTTCTTAAAAAAAATATTGGTACACACCTTAGTGCATCATATTCTTTTGGCTCTTTTAATACACATCAAGCAAATGTAGATGCTGGATACAGAAATCCTACCACAAATTTTACAATCGATTTTTCTGCCTTTACAAATAGTACAGACAATAACTATAAGGTTTGGGGAGACAATGTATATGTTGTTAACCCAAGCACAGGAAAAGTAAAATATGTAAAAGCTGAACGTTTTCATGACAGCTATAAATCAAAAGGAATAAAAACAAATATTGGTTACACTTCTAAAAAATGGGCCGATGAAATTACATTGGGTGTAATGGTATCTGATATAAAAAATGACATACAAACAGGCCCCGTGATGGATATCGTGTATGGTAATAGAAAAAGCGAACGAAATAGTAAAATGCTTTCCTTTAAATACCGTAAAAAAAACATCATAACTAATGGCTTATCTCTTAACACCTTCTCTTCTTTTTCGCACACAAATCGTACTGTAATTGATACGGTACCTTATATGTATAATTGGTTGAGTGAAATTATAAAAGACAATAATGGAAACCCTATTAATTGGCAAAGTAACGGTGGAGAAGCTGGTGACGCAACACTTGCTAAAAACAAAGAAGTAAATATTGCCAACAGAACAGGTTTGTATTACCAATTACATCCGCAACATAAAGTAGGGCTACATTATTTTTACAACAGGTTTACTAGAGATATTGATGACCCTATGCGACCGCAAGCCGAAAGAGATTTAACCGATACAAGATATCTTACCAAACAAATAATTAGTTACTCTTATGAAAGCAATTACTTTGCTAAAAAACTAAAAACAAATCTGTTTTTTAAACACTATAAACAACACGTAAAACTATCTGACCCTAAAAGAAACGGAAATACGATTGTTGCCTTAGATTACGAAAAAAGCATCAGTCATAATGGTTACGGAGCTGCGATTTCTTACGCTATATCTCCTAAAATAACACTATTAACATCTGCCGAAAAAGCTTTACGAATGCCTGGTATATCAGAACTATTAGGTAATACAAGCGAAAACATTCAGCCTACATACACTCTTTTACCAGAAACTAGCAACAACTACAATCTTGGTTTTATTTTAGGAAGTTATGCCGTAAATAAACACCGTTTTAATTTAGAAACAAACTTTTTTATAAGAGATATAAAAAATATGATTACAAGAGGAATTAGCGGTAGTATTTCTGATACTTACGGTTTTGAAAATTTAGGAAAAATTAAAAGTACAGGATATGATGTTGAACTAAAATACAATTATGATAGACGTTTATTTATAACCTCTAATTTTTCAAATTTTAATGCTCGTTATAATTTAAGATACGATGAATTTGGATCGGAATATATTTACTATAAAGATCGGTTAAGAAATGCTCCCTATTTAACCGCTAACACTTATATCGAATATAAATTTAACAATTTTATAAAAAAAGACGCAAAACTATCTATCAATTACAATTTTGGTTACACACATCAATTTTATAGAAACTGGGAAAGTTTAGCCAGTAAAGGAAAAGCATACATACCTACACAAAAACTGCACGATATCGGTTTATCGTACACCACACCAAATAATAAAGCAATAGTAAGCTTTAATGCAAAAAACATTACCGATCAACAAATTTTTGATAACTGGGCGATGCAAAAACCAGGTCGCGCTTTTTATCTAAAACTAACATACAAACCTATTTTTTAAAACTTTAAATCTAATTATATTATAAAATTACTATCATGAAAACAAATTTTTTATCAATAAGTAAAGCGCTGTTGCTAACAGCAACGATGGCAAGCACATTATTTATAAGTTGCGATTCTAATGACGATATCGAAGATAAACTTCCTACAGGAAACCAAGAGTTTTACAATGTAGCCTTCGGTGTAGGATCTACAGGAAACTCAGCTACTTTTGTTCAATCTTTTCCTGATTTAAAAGAAGGTGCAATTTCTTTTAAAGGTAAAGGTTTTGAAGTTCCTTCTGTACGAACTGCCCGAATTTACGGTTCTCCTTCAGGAAAATTTTTATACAACCTAAGTTATGGAGGCGGAATGCTGTATAAATATGAAATAAACGGAGCTTCTGATTATACTTTACTTGAAGAAACCAATGTTCAAATTGCTATGGGAACTGCATATCCTAGATGGAAAGTTCTTAATGAAGATGATGCTTTAGTGCACACCATAACTACAGAAAAAATGTATACTGATGATGTATATACTCACACTGAAGCTAAAGCGATATTACAAAGAATTGATTTAACCAACTTAGCTTTGGCCGAAAACGCAAAAGTTGCCATACCAGAAACAGCTGATAATTTACATATCTGGAGAATAGACAATCCTACAATTCAAGGTGGTAAAGCTTATTATGGTGTTGCTAAAAGAGGTTACGACCCAAATACGGATGAAAATGTGAGAACAGATGATTATAAAGCAACTACATTAGTAGTAGATTATCCTTCATTAAAAAATCCTGTTTTATTAGAATCAGAAGTAGCAAAAGGTTCTACTTATGGTTACAGAGCTCCTGTATATCATGTAGATGAAAAAGGAGATATTTATCACTTAACCTCTAACCCTGCAAAGTTAGTACGCATTAAAAATGGTGTTTACGACAATTCTTATCAGTTAGATTTATCTGCAGCTTTAGGTATGCCACAAGTTGGTGCTAACGGATGGTATTATGTAGGTAACGGTATTGCTTACGCTCCTTACTACGATGCATCTGTAGGTAGTGGTAGCGACCAAGCTACACCTTGGGGAGTTACACGAATTGATTTATACAACAAAACTGCTGTAAAATTAAACGTGCCTGCTAATTTATGGATGTGGTATTATCAATCGGGTGTTTTAGGAAAAGATGGTAAATTTCACATGGCAATTGCTCCACTTGGTGCAAAAGGAAATATTTATAGTTTTGACCCTAAAAGTACTTCTGCGGATGGATTTACAAAAGGTGCTGAACTTGATAATGGTGCAGATTCATTTTATATCGGAGTTTATTAATTAATATATTTAACAACTATAAAAAGGCTTAAGATTTTTCTTAAGCCTTTTTTGTTTTATCAATCAAAACACTTTTATCCTCTACTATATTTTATGTAAATTCGTATTTATGGAATTACTTTTTTTAGGCTTAATAGGCGGAGCAATTATTTCTTATTTTATTTTTCAAAAATTTTCTTTAGCTAATAAAAAAAGCTTAACAGAAAAACAGTCTGTTATTTTACTAGATAAAATTAAAAAAGTATCTAAATTAATTACGGTTGAAGGTGAGTTTGCTGAAATTTATCATCATGAAAATACCAAAGAAAAATTTCTCGGATTATTTTCAAGCAAAAAAAAAGCAATTATCTTAATTAATGCCAAAGTGCATATTGGTTTTGATTTTAGAAAAATTAAAATGCACACCGATACTAAAAATAAAGCGCTAGTTTTATCTGAGTTTCCACAACCAGAAGTTTTTTCGGTAGAACCCAATTTGCGATTTTATGATATAAAAAACGGATTGTTAAATAAGTTTTCATCAGAAGATTTAACTGAGGTTAACAAAGAAGCTAAAGAACATATTTTACAAAAAATACCTGAAAGCAACTTAATGCAAACTGCCAACAAAGAAGCTTTAGAAGCTATTTCTTTGATGGAAAACCTAGTAGAAACCATTGGCTGGAAACTAGATTTTTCTACTTTAGAACTACCCAAGTCAAATCAGAAAAAGTTAAACTCATGAACGTAGAACAACTTAGAAATTATTGCATTACCAAAAAAGGAGTTACAGAGCATTTTCCTTTTGATGATGTTACACTTGTTTTTAAGGTGATGAACAAAATGTTTGCTTTAAGCGGATTAGATGCTTGGGAAAAAGGCGAAGCAAAAATCAACTTAAAATGTAATCCCGAGCGCGCTTTAAAATTAAGAGCCGAATTTGAAAGCATTAATCCTGGGTGGCACATGAATAAAAAACATTGGAATACCGTTACTTTAAACAACGATGTTTCTGATAAATTTGCCTTTGAATTAATAGACCATTCGTATGATTTAATTGTAAGCGGGCTTACAAAAAAATTACGCGAAGAATTAAAAGCTATGTAAAATGTTAAAAGCAGATCTAAGAAAACAATACAAAGAAAAAAGAAATGCATTAACTAATACTGAAAAAGAAAAGCTTCAAAAAAACATCTATCAGCAAATTTTTAGTTTAAATTTTAAAGACATTAATAATGTGCATTTATTTTTATCGATGCGAAAATTTAATGAGATAGATACACAACCAATTATTGATTTTTTTATTGCAAATGGCAAAAAAATAATTGTAAGTCGTTGTAATTTTAAAGATGATTCTCTTTCTCATTTTTACTTTGATAAAAACACCGAAATTTTAGTAAATAAATTCGGAGTTCCAGAACCAATAAATGCAGAAGAAGTTGCTGTTACAAAAATTGATTTAGTTTTTGTGCCGTTATTAGTTTCAGATAAAAAAAATTACCGTGTTGGTTACGGAAAAGGATTTTACGATCGTTTTTTAGCTGCCTGTAAAAAAGACTGTAAAACTATTGGACTTAACTTTTTTAGTCCGATTGATAAAATTACAGACACTCATCAATTTGATGTTCCTTTAGATAGAATTATTGTTCCAAACTAAAAAAATCTCGCTGTTCTGCGAGATTTTTTATATCAATATTTTTTTTTAAAAAACTATCCGTTCATAGAAATTAAAAACTCATCATTATTTTTAGATGTTCTAATTCTATCATTAATAAACGTCATTGCTTCAACAGGATTCATATCTGCTAAATATTTACGCAACACCCACATACGTTGAACTGTTTTATCATCTAATAATAAATCATCACGACGTGTACTTGATTTAATTAAATCAATTGCTGGATAAATTCTACGGTTAGAAATATTACGATCTAACTGTAATTCCATATTACCTGTACCTTTAAACTCCTCAAAAATAACCTCATCCATTTTGGAACCAGTTTCGGTAAGTGCCGTGGCAATAATGGTTAACGAACCTCCGTTTTCAATATTACGAGCCGCCCCAAAAAAACGTTTTGGTTTGTGTAATGCATTGGCATCAATACCTCCTGATAATATTTTACCAGAAGCTGGCGCCACTGTATTATAAGCTCTTGCCAAACGTGTAATTGAATCTAATAAAATAACTACATCGTGCCCACACTCTACCAAACGTTTTGCTTTTTCTAAAACGATATTTGCAACACGAACATGCTTATCTGCAGGCTCATCAAAAGTAGAAGCAACAACTTCTCCACGAACATTACGTTTCATATCGGTAACCTCTTCAGGTCTTTCATCAATTAATAAAACTAATTGATATACTTCTGGGTGATTTGCTGCAATAGCGTTGGCAACATCCTTTAACAACATGGTTTTACCCGTTTTTGGCTGTGCTACAATCATACCACGCTGCCCTTTACCTATTGGAGAAAATAGATCGATAATTCTTGTTGATAATGAACTTCCTCTTTCTGCTAAATTAAATTTCTCTTCAGAAAACAACGGAGTTAAATGCTCAAAAGACACACGGTCTCTAACTATATTCGGACTTAATCCGTTTATTTTTGATACTCTAATTAAAGGAAAATATTTTTCTCCTTCTTTTGGCGGGCGAACATTTCCTAAAACAGTATCTCCTGTTTTTAAACCAAATAATTTTATTTGCGATTGCGATACATAAATATCATCTGGTGATGATAAATAATTATAATCTGACGAACGTAAAAAACCGTATCCGTCAGGCATCATTTCTAATACACCCTCGCTTTCAATAATTCCATCAAACTCAAAATCAGGATCTCTATATTTATTACCACTTTTATGGCGTGGTTTATTTGTATTTTGATTTTTATGTTGTGGCTGTTTACTGTTTTTTTGATTTTTATGCTGCGGCTGCTTGTTGTTATTACTGTTACTAGCCTGTTGAGTTTGTTGTGCTTTTTTAGCCGCTTCAACCTCTTTTCTTGGCCTAGGAACATTCTTTTTAACCTCAACTTGCTGTTGTTTTACTTCAACAGCTTGCTTTTTTTCAGCGGCTGGTTGTTTTTTAACTTCAACCTTCTTTTCTTCAACTTTTTTAACAACAACTGGTTTTTTATCTTTAGCTAAAACCGCAGTTTTTTCAACAACTTTTTGTTGAGGTTGCTTTTTAGTTTCTTCAGCCTTTTCTATTCTTTTTCTTTTCGGTTTTTCAACCTTTGGCTTAGCTTCATTAGCACTAGCTTCGGCCTGTGCATCTAAAATTTTATATACTAAATCTAACTTTTTTAACTGACTTACTTTTTTTAAACCTATTTCTTTTGCAATAGCTTGTAAGTCTATTAATTTTTTAGTTTTTAATTCCGAAATCTCGAACATTCTTAAAATGATTAAGTTATACAATCCTTTAAGAGAAAGGATTAAATTGTATTTAAGTTTTATTTTTGATTGCTATTATATAGGAGCTATATAATTATTGTTTGTGCAGTTTCTTATTACGACAAATATATACAAATAATTTAACTTGTAATATTTCTTTTTAAAAAAAGAAATATTACATTTGCTACCCAATAAAAAACATGATACAAAGAAAACAATCAATATATTTAATAATTGCAGGAATTATCTCTGCTGGTTTAACTTTTGTTTTTAGTCTTTGGACTAACACAGAAGCGAAAACAACTACTTATGTTATTGATTTATTTTCTGGAGCTTCTATTTTACAAAAAATCGCTCCGGTATTATTTTATACTTCAGCTTTAGTATCAATTGTAACCATATTTTTATTTAAAAATCGTCAGTTGCAATTTGTATTAGGGCGTTTAAACATATTGATAAACCTTTTTTTATTAGGCGTATTGATATATCTGTCGCAAACATTATCTGGAGAGGCTTCGGTTTCTGAGAAAGGTATTGGGATGTTTTTTCCTGTTATTGTTATTTTGCTGTTAGTTTTAGCAAATAAAGCCATTAAAAAGGATGAAGATCTTGTAAAATCTGTTGATAGATTACGATAAACCTAACATCTTAGTATATTTTAGTGCGAAAAAACCGAGATTTATATCTCGGTTTTCTATTTTTGTTACTTACCTACTTAACCCTTTTTTAGCTTAAAATGTTAAAGAAATGTTAACAAAAATAGGGTTAACCCTAACCCGATTAGGGTTAACCCTAACTTTCAATTAGGGTTATTGGGTATTGCGCACATTATTTTTATGCTATAGATTTGTAAACACAACAACTAATGAATCAAAAAATAAAAGTTCATATAGCCGATGACCATAAAATTTTAATTGATGGAGTTATCGCCTTATTAAATACAGAAGAAGACTTTGAAATAGAAGGTTTTTCTTTAACAGGAAAACAAGTTATAGACTGGTCTTCAAAAAATAAAGCTGATGTTTTAGTTTTAGACATTAACATGCCAGAAATGGATGGAATAGAAGTTTTAAAAGCATTTAAAAAACGAAATGTTGATATTAAAACCATTATCCTTTCTAGCTTAAGCGACCCAAAACTAGTACAAGAAATGGTACGATTAGGAGCTGATGGATTTGTTGATAAAAGCTCTGCTAACGTTCATATTATTAACGCTATAAAAAGTGTTTATAATGGATTACAATATTTTAGTGACGATGTTAAAAGCAATTTGCTAGAATTATATGTTACAGAGGCTAAAGTTATAGAAAACGAACTAAATAGATCAGATTTATCTGAAAGAGAAATAGAAGTATTAAAATTAATAGCTTCTGAAAAAAGTTCTACTGAAATAGCAGAATATTTAATAGTAAGCCTTAAAACGGTTGAGACATATCGTAAAAGTTTATATAAAAAATTAAAAGTAAAAAATGTAGTAGGTTTAGCGATGTACGCTGTGAAAAATAATATAGTATAGAAAACCCTTCAAATAATTTTCTTTAATCCCCCGTAATAAAGAAAACTTCCCCCGCAGTCTATACATTATTAACTTGCATCGCTAACATCTACTAATAAAACAAAAAACATACTTAGTTTAAAATTTATTAACAACCCTTAAATAATCAAATTATGAATAAATTAGCGCCTTTTTTTATAGCCCTTACCATTGTTTTTACTTCTTGCTCATCAAACGAAAACGAAGACATTAGTAACATTCAAGATAGTTTATTGCAATCTTATACTCTTAAAAGAGATGCAAATGGAGCTTATTCTATTGATTTTAATACCACCGAAAATACAGACGTAAATACTGTTAAAAATATAGATAAATCGACCGAAATTATTTTATCTGAAGCAAATCATAAAACAGCTAGTAAACACAGTAATGATTTTACTATTGAAAACGATGAATTAAAAATTGGTTTTTTAGAAGCAAACGAAGGTAAACGCACACAAATATCTGTTGAAGATGAAAACATTACCTTTGCTAAAGGAGGCATCACAGAGTTTTTGAATTCTTATAGCATTACAAAAAATGAAGATGGTACTTTTTTACTTAACTTTAAAGTAAATAACGACGTAACTACTGACTTTATTTATAATGAAGACATAGCTACTTATGAAGTACATTTATCTAGTGGAGCAGCAAAACAAAAAGATTTTTCACGAACTATTACGGCTTCTGATAATGGTTTGTTAAAAATAGATTTTATAAACAATAAGTTGTCTAAGAAAGACACTTCCATTGCACTTCCTAGAAAACCTAGAATAGTTATTGAAAATGGAGAATCAATTATTTAATGGGTATTAAAAAAAATAAATACTTCTATTTATTTATTATATGTAATATATTAAATTTATACAAAATACAAGCTTTTCAACTTGAAAGAGAAACAAACTTAACGTTTTCCAAAAACAAGAAAACTGACTCTATATCTAAAGAAAAGTACAACAAATTGTATAAAAATTACAAGGAAAAAGAATATCTAGTAACATTAAAAGAAGCACTTAATGAGTACAACAATTCAAAATCAAATGAAAGCAAATATTTATTTTCTTCATTAATTGCTGATATTTATAATAAAACTAATAATTATCAAAAGTCCCTAAAATACTATAAAAAATCTCTATTTCACCTTGAATTAAACAACATTTATAACGATGTCGAAACCAGTAAAATTCACTTAAGAATTGGTAGTGCTTTTCAAAAATTATCATTAATAGATAGTGCTTTTTTTTATTATCAAAAGATTGAAGAAAACGAAAATACAAATGATAAAATTCTAAATTACAAAGCTATAACTTACACAAATTTATCGGGAATCTATGAGCATGACTCTGTTTTTGATAAAGCCAAAAATTACGCATTAAAAGCTATTAATATTCATAAATCAAGAAATAATAAAACAAATCAGGCTAACTCACTTAATAGTCTTGGAAATATTTATTTATCACAAAAAAAATACAAAAAAGCAAAAAACACATACTTAAAAGGCATCGATTTAATAAAAAACGACAACAGCCCTAACTCTGTTAGGTTTAAAGCTAATTTATACTACAATTTAGCTTGGACCATGAGGAATTTAAAAGACTATAAAGCTTATGACTATCAAGAATTATCATACGAAATAGAAGATAATCAAAGAGAAAAGGAAGTTAGACGAATAATTGAAGAGGTTACCGCACAACACAAAGAAAATTTAGAACAACAAAAAATAGATTTAATAACCGCTAAAAAAGAACTTATTGAAGCTCAAGAAAGTAAAACTAGTTTATTATTCGCTGCATTAAGTTTACTTATTATTATTATTTCTGGCGCAATTGTTTACAACTACAAACTACGTCAAAAAAACCTACAATTAAAACTTTCTGAAAACAACTTAAAACAACAGCAAAGCATAGACAAAATTAAATCAGACGCGCAAACAAAAATTTTAAATGCCACAATAGATGGTAAAGAATCTGAGAGAAAACAAATTGCAGAAACATTACACGACAATGTAAGTGCCTTATTATCATCTGCAAACATGCACTTAAGCGCTACAAAAAAACAATTTAATGGCAATACTCCTTTAGAAATTGAAAAAACACAAGCCATTATACTCGAAGCTTCTCAAAAAGTTAGAGACTTGTCTCATAACTTAATTTCTTCCATTTTATTAAAATTTGGTTTAGAATACGCATTAAAAGATATTGCAAAAAAATATTCTAATAGTCAATTACGATTTGAAGTATCTGCAAAAAACATCAATAGATACAATCAAGAATTTGAAATTAGAGTTTTTAATATTATTCAAGAACTTGCTAATAATATTTTAAAACACAGTAAAGCTAATTATGCGCAAATAATTATAAAACAAGAGAAAAATCAACTAACTGTTCTTGTTAATGATGATGGGGTAGGTTTTTCTACCTCGTCTTCTTCTCTTAAAAATAGCGGTATCGGCTTAAATCAAATAGCAGCAAGAATTAAAATGATGAACGGAAAACTTACCATTAATTCAAAAGAAAATAAAGGCACTCAAATTTCTATAATTATTCCTATTCAGCAGCAAAAAACCTTTTCACTTTCATCGGTTAGCTAATTCAATAACTTCCATATTTGTTATTTCACCATTACTTAGCTCAAAACGAAGCATAGTTCTTACTTTATGAAATCCGTGTTTACCTGCAGCTCCAGGATTTAAATGTAACAATTTAAATTTTTCATCATACTGCACTTTTAAAATATGAGAATGCCCACTAATAAAAATCTTAGGTGCATTTTTTTTCAACGCTTCTTTAACTCTTGGCTTATACGCATTTGGGTAGCCACCAATATGAGTTATCCAAACAGCAACACCCTCTACAACAAACTTATTATCTAACTTAAACTCTGCTCTTGCACTAGCATCGTCAATATTACCGTAAACAGCCCGTAAAGGTTTGTGTTTTTTAAGAGTATCTGTAACTTGTAAATCGCCAATGTCGCCAGCATGCCAAACCTCATCGGCTTGTTTTACAAATTTTAATATTTGATCATCAATAAAACTATGCGTATCAGAAAGTAAAAGTATTTTTTTCATCAATACAAAATTAATAAAATACTGCTTCAAAAATGTATCTGAAAATCTTCCTTTTTAAAACAAACAAAAAAGAAGATGATTTATTTATCAAAATAGCTAAAAAACTCAATCTAATATTTCATAATTTAGCGTTTTAAATTTCGTTGTTTTTGAGGTATTTTATTGAGTTAGCTTACAAAGGAAAAAAGTATCATGGTTGGCAAATACAACCTGATGCAATTTCTGTACAAGAAAAAATTAACATTGCCATTAGTACTATTTTACAAGAAAAAATAAGTATTACCGGTGCTGGAAGAACAGATACTGGCGTACACGCTTCGCAAATGTTTGCTCATTTTGATACTGATATTATTTTACCTGAAGGTTTTGCTTTTAGGTTAAATGCTATTTTACCTGATGATATTGTAATATTAAACACTACATTGGTTCATGATACAGCGCATGCTCGTTTTGATGCCAGCAGCAGAAGTTACGAGTATAAAATTTGGATGGGCAGAAATCCGTTTTTATTAGACACCTCTTGGCAACTATACAATCAAAAATTAAATATTGATTTAATGAACCAAGCTGCTGCTATTTTATATGATTATGAAGATTTTGAGTGTTTCTCTAAAGTAAAAACTGGAGTACACACTTTTAACTGCGATGTTACCAATGCTTTATGGATTTTAAAAGGCAATGAATTAACATTTTACATTAGCGCAAATCGGTTTTTAAGAAATATGGTAAGAGCCATTGTTGGTACTTTAATTGATATTGGAAGCGGTAAAACAACCATTGATGATTTTAAAAAAATTATAGAAAGTAAAAACAGAAGTAACGCAGGAACCTCGGTACCAGCAAAAGGATTATTTTTAACAAAAGTAGTATACGACTATATATAGTGAGTAAAACAACAGGAAAAGCATTTGATATTAAAATTTTTGTAAGACTTATGAGTTTTGCAAAAAAATACCGTACACGATTTATTATAGCCGCAGCATCAACCATACTTTTAGCTGCATTTGCCGTATTAAGTCCTGTTATTTTAATGAGAGCTATTGATGATTTTGTTACCCACAAAGACCCAATAAGACTATTATATTACACCATAGCAATGCTTGTTGTTTTATTAATACAAGTATTATTTCAATTTAGTTTTATATACAATGCCAATTGGGTAGGCCAACATATTATTAGAGATATTAGAGCCAAGACGTTTAGAAAAATAATATCTTTTAAAATGAGTTATTTTGATAATTCATCCGTAGGTAAATTAGTAACACGAGTAGTTTCTGATATTGAAACTATTGCTAATTTTTTTACACAAGGTGTTTTTATGATTATAAGTGATGTTTTAAAAATGATTATCGTAATAATTGTAATGCTTTATACCAATTGGAAACTTGCCATTATTGCACTGGTAACTTTACCTATTTTAATTTATGCTACAAAAATATTTCAGATAGCCATAAAATCAACCTTTCAAGATGTTCGCAATCAAGTAGCAAACCTAAATGGCTTTGTACAAGAAAGAGTAACAGGAATGAAAATTGTACAGCTTTTTAATCGTGAGAAAATAGAATATCAAAATTTTGTCGACATCAATCAAAAACACAAAAAAGCACATGTAAAAACTGTTTGGTATTATTCCATCTTTTTTCCTATTGCCGAAATTCTTTCATCAATAGCCATCGGATTAATTGTTTGGTTTGGTGGATTGCAGGTTATTGGCGGACAAGCAACAAATATTGCCGTGATTATCGCTTTTATACAAATGGCTCAAATGTTATTTAGGCCGCTTCGTCAAATTGCCGATAAATTTAATCAACTACAAATGGGAATTGTAGCTGGCGAACGCGTTTTTAATGTAATAGACACCGAAAGTTCTATTACTCAAAATGGTACTATTACAGCTGATGCCTTGCTAGGAAACATCAATTTTAAAGATGTTCGATTTAGTTATATAAAAGGCGAAGAAGTTTTAAAAGGAGTTACTTTTGATGTTAAAAAAGGAGAAACCGTTGCGATTGTTGGTGCAACTGGTGCTGGAAAATCAACCATCATCAACCTAATAAATCGTTTTTACGAAATAGACAGCGGTACTATTTGCTTAGACAACATAGCTGTTGAGGATTATGAAATAAACGCTTTACGTAAAAAAGTTTCGGTGGTTTTACAGGATGTTTTCTTATTTTCTGACACTATTTTTAATAATATTTCTTTAAAAAACGAACATATTTCTCTTGATGAAGTTAAAAAAGCTGCCAAAAAAATTGGCGTTCACGAATTTATCATGAGTTTACCCAACAATTACTTTTATAATGTTAAAGAACGCGGTGCGATGATTTCTTCTGGGCAACGTCAATTAATTGCTTTTTTACGTGCTTATGTTAGTAATCCTAGTATTTTAATTTTAGACGAAGCTACTTCATCAGTAGATACTCACTCTGAACAGATGATTCAACACGCTACGGATGAAATTACTAAAAACCGAACTTCAATCGTAATTGCTCACCGATTGGCAACCATTAAAAAAGCAGATACCATTATTGTAATGGATAAAGGCGAAATTGTTGAACAAGGAAATCATAATGATTTATTAAAAAAAGAAGCAGGATATTATAAAAACTTATACGAAAAACAATTTAGCACCGAAATTACTTCTTAATTAATAGGTTTAAAATTCTCAAAACAATACATTTGTTTTAATCAATCTATTAATTAAAAATCATTAAACAATGAAAAAAGTAATTTTAACAATGTGTGTTGCTGGTGCTTTATTAGCAACTTCTTGTAAAAAAGCCAAAGAAGAAGTAAAAGATGCTAAAGAAACTACCGTTGAAACTGTAGAAAAAGAAGCAAAAGCTACAACAGAAGAAGCGACTAAAACAGTTGAAGAAACTGTAGATAAGGCTACAGAAGCTGTTAAATCTGCAATTGAAGGTGTAACTATTCCTGAATTTAAAAACCCTAAAGTTGGTGAGTATTTACAATCATACTCTCAATACGCTAAAGCTTATATTGATGCTAAAGGTGATGTTTTAAAAAACACTGAATTAGCTACCAAAGCGGCTGAATTAGCTACCAAAGCTACAGAAATTACTAGCTCTTTAGATGCTGAAAGCGCTGTGAAATTTGGTAAAGTAATGAATGCTATCCAAGCAAAAATGGCTCCTGCTAAATAATTCCAGGTTCCTATAAAATTTAAAAAGCTCGCAATTGCGAGCTTTTTTTATGCGGTTAAGTCTTTTTGAAGTTTTAAAAACAAATCTTCTAGCGTTTTATACAACACAAATTCTCCATTATTTATATAGGATATTTCACCTGTTTCTTCTGATACCAATAAACAAATAGCGTCTGTTTTTTCGGTAACTCCAATAGCTGCTCTATGCCTTAAACCAAAACGAGCTGGAATTTTTGTACTATCAGAAATAGGTAAAACAACACGAGTTGCTACAATAAAATTATCTCTAATTACAGTTGCGCCATCGTGTAACGGACTATTTTTATAAAAAATACTTTCTAAAATAGCTTCATTTACCAAAGCATTCATTTTATCGCCTGTGTTAATTAAAAAATCCAAGTTATTTGTTTTTTCAATCACCAACAAAGCGCCAGTTTTTGTTTTAGACATACTGGTAAATGCCTTTAATATTGTTTGAATATCAATTTCTGAATTAGCTTCCGTTTTTAAAAAGTTAAGCTGATTAAAAAAGCTTTTTTGTGTTGATAAATTAGTGGTTCCTATCATTAATAAAAACTTTCTAATTTCTTGCTGAAATACAATAATCAATGCGATAACTCCTCCCGAAAGTAAATACCCTAAAATACCGCTTACCATTTCCATATGAAGCGCTTGGGTTATTTTCCATATTAAAAAAATAAAAGCAATACCTATAATAATATTAATTGCTACCGTTCCTTTTAATAACTTGTAAATGTAATATAACAATACCGCTACTAAAATAATATCGAGCACATCAAGAAACGAAAAATCGATAAAATCTAAATTCATTAATTATTTTGAAGTTTTAGTAAATGTAATCATTTTATTGTAATTGGTTTACAATTTTAATCGCCTCTACAGCTTCTTTTACATCATGAACTCTTAAAATATTTGTTCCGTTTAATAAAGCAATTGTATTTGCAACTGTTGTTGCGTTTAAAGCCTCATTTGCCGAAATATTAAGCAATTTATACAACATTGATTTTCTTGAAACCCCTGTTAAAATGGGTACTTCTAAATTTTTAAACAATGCTAATTTTTGCAACAATTCGTAATTATGCGGTATTGTTTTACCAAAACCAAAACCTACATCAATAATAACATCGTTTACTTTTAATTGACGAAGTTTAAATAATTGTGCCGAAAAAAACGAAATGATTTCACTTACCACATCTTCGTAAACAGGATTTAATTGCATATTTTCTGGAGTTCCTTGCATATGCATCATAATATATGGTACTTGTAATTTAGCCACCGTAGCAAACATTTTATCGTCTAACATTCCGCCAGAAATATCATTAATTATTGCTCCACCAGCATTAATAGCTTCATTAACAACCTTGCTTCTAAAAGAATCAACAGAAATAATAATTTCAGGAAAATTACTCGTTAACAACTCTATTACAGGCAAAATTCGCTGCAATTCCTCATTTTCAGAAACAAATTTAGATCCTGGTTTTGATGAATATGCTCCTACATCAATAAATGTAGCGCCTTCATTTAACATTTTTTCTGTTTGAGTAAGAATATCCTTCTCATTCTTATATTTTCCTCCATCAAAAAAAGAATCTGGAGTAACATTTAAAATCCCCATTACTTTTGGTGTAGTAAGGTCAATTAAATTTTTATTGCAATTAATCGTCATCCTAATAAATTTCTAAGTAAAAATAAATGAAAAGCTTTTAATATTTACTATTTTTGAACGAATACTTTTAAACAAAAAAGATGCAAAACACATCCAAACAATACGATGTAGTAGTAGAAGAATGTAGTAGTTTGTTTACAAAAAAAATGAGCGATTATGGGAGTGCGTGGAGAATTTTAAGGCTTCCGTCATTAACCGATCAAATATTTATAAAGGCGCAACGCATCCGTCAATTGCAAGAAAACACCGAGCGAAAGGTAGATGAAGGAGAAAAACCGGAATTTATTGGAATTATCAACTACTCAATTATGGCTTTAATTCAGCTAGAATTAGGAATTGCTGATCAACCAGATTTAAATACTGATGAAGCCACAGCATTATACAGTAAACACATAAGAATCACCAAAGAATTAATGGAAAACAAAAACCATGATTACGGTGAAGCATGGAGAGACATGAGAATTTCATCTTTAACCGATTTAATTCTTCAAAAATTACTTCGTGTAAAACAAATTGAAAACAACAAAGGAAAAACATTAGTATCCGAAGGTATTGATGCTAATTATCAAGATATGATTAATTATGCTATTTTTGCATTGATTCATCATTCAAAATTAAATAGTTAACTTTTAAACCCCATAAAATGATTGCTAAAATTTTAACACATATTTCAAGAGTACTTGTAGGTCTTTTATTTATCTACTCAGGTTTTGTAAAATTAGTAGATCCTATTGGTTCTCAGTATAAATTTCAAGAATATTTTAGTGAAGGTGTATTAAATATGGAGTTTTTACTTCCGTACACTTTGCCTTTTTCTATCCTTTTAATTATTTCTGAATTAGTTTTAGGAGTTATGCTTTTAGTTGGCTATAAACCAAAACTTACGGTTTGGAGTTTATTTAGTCTAAACGTAGTTTTCTTATTTTTAACCTGGTATTCTTACACTTACAACAAAGTTACAGATTGTGGTTGTTTTGGAGATGCGATAAAATTAACACCTAAAGAAACTTTTTATAAAAGTGCAATTCTTATGGTTTTTATTGTAATTTTAATTAAAGGATTACCACACATTAAACCGTTAATTTCAAAAAAAATAACAGCAATAACCACCTATGCTTCTTTATTTTTATCACTCGTAATAACATACCATGTTTTACAACATTTACCTATTATTGATTTTAGAGCTTACTCGATAGGAACTGATATTGCTGAAGGCATGAAATACCAAGAAGACAGCGATGAAGTACCTCCTATTCATGATTTTATGATTGAAACTGATGATGGAGATCAATTAGAAACCATGCTTGCTAAAGACAAAGCCATGCTTGTTATGATGTATAACTTTGATAGTACTGAGAAGGACGGAATTGCAGCCGTTGCAAAAGTAGCTGCGGATGCCAAAACAAAAGGCTATGAAATTTACGTATTAACAGCATCTTATATTGAGGATTTAACCGCTACTCAAAAAGAATATAATTTACCATACACCTTTGGTTTTTGTGACGAAACAGCTTTAAAAACAGCACTAAGAGCAAACCCAGGGATTATAACTGTAGAAAAAGGAGTTATTGTTGGTAAATGGAATTGGACAGATGCCGATGATGTTATTTTAAACTAACTATAAAATTTTAATATTTTTAAAACCTCGTAAAATTTACGAGGTTTTATTATTTTAGCATAGACATGAAACAATTTTTATTAGTTTTTATAGGCGGAGGTGCCGGTAGTGTATTAAGATATATTATTGGTAAATTTTTAAACAATTCAGAAACAGGTATTCCTTACGGTACTTTTACTGCAAATATTTTAGGAAGCCTACTTATCGGAATTATTTTAGGGTTAGCCGCTAAAAACCAAACTCTTTCTCAAAATCACACATTATTATTAGCCACCGGTTTTTGCGGCGGTTTTACCACCTTTTCAACCTTTGCTTACGAAAATCATGTTTTTTTAAAATCTGGAGATTTTACTTCCTTTGCTTTTTACACAATTGCTAGTTTTATCTTAGGTTTTTTAGCTGTTTTTGCAGGAATCTATTTAATTAAATTTATTTAAAATGAACGAAATTACCCAATATACATCATCAGAAAATTATGCTATTATTACACTTACCAACGGTAAGGTAAACGCAATATCACACGAAGTAATAGCTTCTTTAAACGCTTTATTAGATAAAGCCGAGGAAGAAAAAAAAGTGGTAATTTTAACAGGTCAACCTGGAATGTTTTCAGCTGGATATGATTTAAAAAGCATGACCGCATCTCCAGAATCTGCTTTAGAACTGGTTACAAAAGGTTCTAAATTATCGCTTAGAATGTTATCTTTTCCGCAACCTATAATTGTAGCTTGTTCGGGTCATGCAATTGCAAAGGGAGCTTTTTTATTACTTTCTGCTGATTATAGAATTGGTACCGAAGGTGATTTTAAAATTGGCTTAAATGAAGTTATGATTGGTATGACAATGCACAATGCTGGTATTGAAATTGCTAAAGGAAAATTAGCTCCCGTTTATTTTGAGCGCAGTGTAAGCAATGCTGAAATATACAACCCTAAAGATGCTATTACAGCTGGTTTTTTAGATAAAATTGTACCCGAAAACCACGTACTACCAACAGCTATTAAAATAGCAGAAATGTTTGCTACACTTAATAAAAAAGCGCACGCCGAAACAAAGTTAAAAGTTAGAAAAACTTACTTAACTGCTTTAAAAGAAGCAATAGACCAAGATTTAAAAGATGGATTGAATCCGCCAAAAAAATAAATATCCTTTTCATAAAACACTAAAATCGTCAATTTGAAATGCTTTCAAATTGACGATTTTAATATTTAAGAATCTTTATTTCTGATACGCCATCACTCCTGCTTTTATTTCAACATCTAAATAATTATCTCTTGGCGTTATAGGACAAGAATACCGATCGCTATACGCACAATACGGATTATAGGCTTCATTAAAATCAATAACTATAGTTTCATCTTTACCTATATCTGTCGTTAAAACATCAATAAAACGTCCCCCTTCGTAAGAGGTTTTCCCATTGGTTTTATCAAAAAAAGGTAAAAACAAATTATTTACATACGCTAATTCAGGGTTTTCGTCTTGATAGATGGCTAACTGAAAATTCTTATCATCAATAGTAAAACTTATAATTCCGTATTTTTTATAAACTGCCACCCTATCTGTAGTTGTTGGAAAACTAAAAGTAGGTGCATCTGGCGTTTTAATAATTTTTGCAGCGACTTTATACTTTGCATCTATTTTAAAAAATGATAATCCTTTAAACTTTTTCAAATCTTTTTTAGTTAAAGGAGATTGTGAAGCATCTTTAAATTTAGAATTCATTTCTAATTGAAAATCAGATTTCCCTATTTTTTTTCTTTTTTGATTATTATTACACGATAGAGCAACAATAACTATAATTATTAATAAAAAATACCTCATTTAACCTTGTTTTTAGAGTTTAAAAAATGTCTCTTGGCTACAAATATCTAAAATAAATCAACTTAAAAAGTATTTTAAACAAAACATACTGCCATTAAAAGCTATTTTGCGCTCCTTTCTTCGCAACAGAACAATAACTATATGAAAATCAATTAAATTTTTATTAAAATTTCAACAAAAAATTTGGTTTTAAATAAAAAATTATTACATTTAACTTACCAGATTATGTTTTTAATTGACAAACAAGGGAGTTAAACCATCAAAATAACTTATTTATAGAACATTTTAAACGGTTTTTATAGGTTAGCAAAAAGATTAATCTATATTTGTTGCCCATTTTATGATTTGACTATTTTGTGCAAAACAAAATCAATTACCAAACTAAAATCTAAAAGATAATTTAATTAAATATAAGTAGGTATTTTATGAATTCAGAATTACTTAGCAAAGCGGATGAATTTGAACACAGAAAGTTTAAGTTTATCACTACTAGCGATAGAATATTAGCTTCAAGAGAGGTAAAAGCTTTAATACTAGAAATAAACGAAGTATATAAAGAAACTAAAGACAGTGACTTAATGGATGCCATGAAGCGTTTAACAGTTGTAAAACAACGAATTGAAAAACGTTTAAAAGGTAAACCTTTAACTGCATAATTTTAATAAAACAATAAACAACATTTTTGTTCGTTTATGCTAACAACATAGAATACATACTTTATTTTTAAGTGGTATTCTTAACATTATTTATTCTTGATAAAAGTTCTAGTTTTTAACTAGAACTTTTTTAGTTTTAAAAAAACACAAAGAAGAAATACCTCCTAATTTCATTAACTTAAAATTAATTTTTATTTTTTTTACAAAAAAATAAAACGTAGAAACATGTAAATCAATACAATATAAAATCGCTCAAAAATATTTTAAAAAAAATAAAAAAAAGGACTTGTCAGTTTTAAAAAAGCTTATATATTTGCATCGCTTTAAAGCAAAAGCCGATGTAGCTCAGCTGGCTAGAGCAGCTGATTTGTAATCAGCAGGTCGGAGGTTCGAGTCCTCTCATCGGCTCAGAAATAAAAAGCGTTAACTTAAGTTAACGCTTTTTTTATGCGCATATTTTCCTAAATTTGCTTACATTATTCATCTTAATAAAACTCAATGAAAAATATATTTGTAATCGGTATTGCTGGCGGAACAGGAAGCGGAAAAACAACCGTGGTAAATCAAATTATTAACGAGTTACCTCAAGATGAAGTTTGTGTAATATCGCAAGACTCATATTACAGTCAAACAGATAATTTAAGTTACGAGGAACGCACAAAAATAAATTTTGATCATCCAAGAGCAATCGATTTTGATTTATTAGTTAAACATTTAAGTGAATTAAAAAGCGGCAACGTAATCGAACAACCCGTTTACTCTTTTGTTGCTCACAACCGAACTAAAGACACTATTAAAACTCACCCTAGAAAGGTTATTATTATTGAAGGGATTTTAATTTTTAATAGTAAAGAATTAAGAAATTTATGCGACATAAAAGTTTTTGTTCATGCTGATGCTGACGAACGCTTAATAAGACGTGTTCGTAGAGATATTAAAGAACGTGGAAGAGATATTGACGAGGTTTTAAGTAGATATCAGAGCACTTTAAAACCAATGCACCAACAATTTATTGAACCTACAAAAAACTATGCAGATATTATTATTCCTAATGACAGGCATAATACTGTTGCCATAGATATTGTTAGAACTGTAATTAGCGACCGCCTGTAATTATGAATTTAAAATCAATAAAAAACAAACCTTCTTTTAAAATCGCAACCAATATTTACGTTGTAATTTTAACTGTATTTGTAATTTGGATGCTTTTTTTTGATGAAAATTCTTATCTTACACATAGAGAGTTTAATAAAGAGATTGATGAGTTAGAGATTTGGATAAATTATCATCAAAAAAAGATTGATACTGACAAAGAAACTATAGAAAAACTTCAAGATTCTTTACAACTAGAGCGTTATGCTCGCGAAAAATATTTGATGAAGAAAGAAAATGAAGACGTTTATATTATCGAATTTGATACCATACAAAAATAATGAGTACTTATTTATTTAACGAATTTAACGAAGTTACTGCTGCTGAATGGAAACAAAAAATCCAAGTAGATCTTAAAGGTGCAGATTATAACGACACTCTTCTTTGGAAAACCGATGAAGGAATTACTGTTAAGCCTTTTTACACCAAAGAAGACCAAACCAATATAAAAATAAATATTCCTGAAAAAGGATTTAACATTTGTCAATCTATCTTTATTGAAGACGAGAAAAAAGCAAACTATTTTGCTATTGATTCTTTAAAGAGAGGTGCAAAATCTATTGAATTTAAAGCTAAAAATAAATTCGATTACAAAGCAATATTAAAAAATTTCGATTTAAAAAACACAAGACTATACTTTAATTTAAAGTTTTTAGATGCCGATTTTACCATTGAGTTATCAAATTTTATCGACTCAAAGAATTGTTTTTTTAATATTGACATCATAGGTAATTTAGCTAGTACAGGTAATTGGTTTACCAACCTAAATAACGATCATAAAGAATTTGAAAAAATAGTTAATTCAATTGATAATTCTATTTGCATCAATGCATCTACATATCAAAATGCAGGCGCAAACAACACTCAACAATTAGCCTACACACTTGCGCACGCAAATGAATATTTAAATCATTTCGGAAGTGAAATCGCTCATAAAATACACTTTAACTTCGCTGTTGGGAGCAATTACTTTTTTGAAATCGCAAAATTGAGAGCTTTTAGAATTTTATGGACATCGCTTTTAAATGAATATGGAGCAAAAAACACAAAAGCGCATCTTTTTACACAACCTAGTTTACGTAACAAAACTTTGTACGATTATAATGTAAACATGCTTCGCACAACCTCAGAATGCATGAGCGCTGTTTTAGGCGGATCAGATACGGTGACAAACATTTCTTATGATGATTTTTTTCATCATTCAAATGAGTTTGGTGAACGTATATCAAGAAATCAATTATTAATTTTACAACAAGAAAGCGAATTATCTGAATCTCAAAATTTTGCTGACGGTGCTTATTATATTGAAGCTATTACGCAACAATTAGCTCAAAATGCTTTAGATATTTTTAAAACAATTGAAAAAGGTGGTGGATTTTTAAAACAGCTAAAAGAAGGTATCATCCAACGAAAAATTAAAGAATCCGCAGAAAAAGAGCAAACTAAATTTGATACCGGAGAACTTGTTTTACTAGGATCCAACAAACTACAAAATGACAAGGATATAATGAAAAATGATTTAGAGTTGTTTCCGTTTGTAAAAATTAGAAATGATAAAACTTTAATTCAACCAATCATTCAAAAAAGATTGGCTGAAAAGTTAGAACAAGCACGTTTACAAGATGAGTAGAAAAGACGTATCAAACATACAGTTAGATAAAAATCTAACAACTGCAGTTAAAAGTAAACAACACGAAAACTTTGTAGCTGGTATTGCCCCAAATTTACGAGGCCCATACTCTACAATGTATGTTCGTAGACCTTGGACTATCCGACAATATGCAGGTTTTTCTACAGCAGAAGAAAGCAATGCTTTTTACAGACGTAATTTAGCTGCCGGACAAAAAGGACTTTCAGTTGCTTTTGATTTAGCTACACACAGAGGTTACGATTCTGATCATGAACGCGTGCAAGGAGATGTTGGAAAAGCAGGAGTTGCGATTGATTCGGTTGAAGATATGAAGATTTTATTCGACCAAATTCCGTTAGATAAAATGTCTGTTTCAATGACTATGAATGGAGCAGTTTTACCAATTTTAGCTTTTTATATTGTTGCTGCAGAAGAACAAGGAGTTGCACCTGAATTACTATCAGGAACTATTCAGAATGATATTTTAAAAGAGTTTATGGTGCGTAACACTTATATTTACCCACCTACTCCATCCATGAAAATTATTGCAGATATTTTTAAATATACTGCTGAAAATATGCCTAAATTTAATTCTATTTCTATTTCAGGTTACCATATGCAAGAAGCTGGTGCAACTGCCGAAATTGAACTAGCTTATACTTTAGCTGATGGATTAGATTACATAAAAAAAGGATTAGAAGCAGGAATGGATATTGATACTTTTGCTCCTCGTTTGTCTTTTTTCTGGGCCATTGGAATGAATCATTTTATGGAAATTGCCAAAATGCGTGCTGCAAGAATGTTGTGGGCAAAAATTGTAAAGCAATTTAACCCGAAAAACCCAAAATCTTTAGCTTTACGAACCCATTGCCAAACAAGTGGATGGTCTTTAACCGAACAAGATCCGTTTAACAATGTAGCCCGTACAACTATTGAAGCCATGGCTGCAGCTTTTGGCGGCACACAAAGTTTACACACAAATGCCTTAGACGAAGCGATTGCTTTACCTACTGATTTTTCTGCACGCATTGCTCGTAATACACAAATATATTTACAAGAAGAAACTCATATTACCAAAACAGTAGATCCTTGGGCAGGAAGTTATCATGTAGAACAATTAACAGAAGAAATTACCAACAAAGCTTGGGAACTTATTAAAGAGGTTGAGGAATTAGGCGGAATGACAAAAGCCATTGAAAAAGGAATTCCGAAAATGCGTATTGAAGAAGCTGCTGCAAAAAAGCAAGCAAAAATTGATAGCGGACAAGATGTTATTGTTGGCGTAAACAAATACCAATTAGCACAAGAAGACCCTTTACATATTTTAGAAGTTGATAATGAAGCTGTACGACTTTCTCAAATTGAAAGATTAGATTCTATAAAGTCTAAAAGAGATAATTTAGCTGTAAAAAATTCTTTATCTGATTTAACAGAATGTGCAAAATCAAACAACGGTAACTTGTTAGGCTTAGCCGTAAAAGCCGCTAAAAACAGAGCAACTTTAGGAGAGATTTCTGATGCGCTAGAAAGTGTTTTTGGGCGTCACAAAGCAGTTCATAAAACAATTTCAGGTGTGTATAGTAAAGAAATAAAAGACGATAAGTTATTTAAAAAAGCAACGGAATTAGCTGATAATTTTGCCGAATTAGAAGGGCGTCGTCCAAGAATAATGATAGCTAAACTAGGGCAAGATGGTCATGACAGAGGCGCAAAAGTAGTTGCTACTGGTTATGCTGATTTAGGTTTTGATGTAGATATAGGCCCTTTGTTTCAAACTCCGCAAGAAGCCACCAAACAAGCTATTGAAAATGATGTTCATATTTTAGGGATTTCATCATTAGCTGCTGGTCATAAAACATTAGTACCACAAGTAATTGGCGAACTAAAAAAATACGGTAGAGAAGATATTATGGTAATTGTTGGCGGTGTAATACCTGCGCAAGATTATCAATATTTATTTGATGCTGGCGCTGTAGGTGTTTTTGGACCTGGAACCAAAATTGCACAAGCCGCTATAGACATGTTAACTATTTTAATTGATAGCACCGAAGAATAAAATTATGAAAATAAAATTCATCGATAGAAAATCGGGAAATATAATTACTGAAACACCACCTGGTGAAACTTTTTTAAAATTACTTTACAACAATCCGTTTGGTAAAATGGCTGTTTTACCTGTTGCTAAACGAAAATTTTTATCAGCTTGGTATGGTAAAAAAATGGACAAACCTTCATCTGTTAAAAAAATCAATGGTTTTGTAAATCAATTAGACATTAATATTGATGAAGCCGAAAAATCAGTTTCTGACTTTACTTCTTTTAACGATTTCTTTTACAGAAAATTAAAAAAGAGTGCTCGTCCGATAGAAAATGGATTTGTATCTCCTGGTGACGGAAAAATGTTAGCATTTGAGAACATTGCTGATATTCATGATTTTTTTATAAAAGGGAGAAAATTTACTTTAAAAGAATTTTTAGGTAATGACGAATTAGCAGAAAAGCACAAAAACGCTTCACTAATTATTTTACGACTAGCTCCCAATGACTATCACAGATACCACTTTCCTTACAACGGAACTCCATCTGAAATGACAAAAATAAAAGGTGATTATTTTTCGGTTTCACCTTATGCTTTAGCTTCAAATTTTACTAAAGTTTTTTGCGAGAACAAGCGAGAATATTGCATTTTATCATCCGAAGAAAAAGGCGAAATTATTGTAGCCCCAGTTGGTGCAACGATGGTTGGTAGTATTATTGAAACCTACAAACCAAATCAATCAATAAAAAAAGGAGACGAAATGGGCTATTTTGCTTTTGGTGGATCGACCATTGTTTTATTAGTTGATAAAAATAAATTAACCATTGATGCTGATATTATACAAAACACCAAAAATCGCATTGAAACATTTGTTAAAATGGGTGAGAAAATAGGACTTTAATTTGTTTTATTTTAACGTTTTTCTTCTTTAAAAATGACAGAAATTATCAACTTATTAAGACATTAATCCGTAAATTTGCGAAGTTTTACACTTAGCAGATTTACAGATGAAAAAAATCTTAGATATTCTTTACTCTACCCGTTTAACAGCAATACTATTCTTTGTATTTGCTATAGCAATGGGAGCAGCCACTTTTATTGAAAATGACTTCGGCACACAAACTTCAAAAGCGTTAATTTATAACACTTGGTGGTTTGAGTTAATCATGTTATTTTTTGTTATCAATTTTTTTGGTAACATTTTCAGGTATCGATTATATAAAAAAGAAAAATGGGGCGTGTTACTTTTTCATGCATCTTTTTTACTAATTTTAATTGGCGCTGGGGTTACTCGCTATATTAGTTACGAAGGAATTATGATTATTGATGAAGGAGAAAGCACAAACACTTTCTTTTCTGACATTAATTATTTAAATGTTATAGTTGATAATAATGAGTTTCAAAAAGAAACCAACAACAAATTATTACTTTCGGCATGGGGTAGTAATTCCGCTGAATTTACAGAAACTTTTCAACCTAAAAAAGATGGAAAGCTACATGAAATAAATTTTAATTTAGTAGATTATATTCCATGGTCTGAAAAAAAATTAGTTTTAGATGAAAATGGTGTTGAATATTTATTTTTGGTAGAAAGTTCAAGCGGAAGTAGACATGAACACTACATAAAAAAAGGAACTACACAAAACATACACAACATACTTGTTAGTTTTGGAGTACCAGAAAACAATGCTTCTGTTAATTTTTACTACGAAGAAGGTGTTTTAAAAATGACTTCTAAAAGCAATGGTGACTGGCTTAAAATGGCAGATCAAAGTAGAGGTAAAATTGTTAAAGATAGCGCGCAAAATTTTCAATATTTAACATTACATACTATAAACGGATTGCAGTTCGTTATTCCAAAATCACCAGAAAAAGGAATAATGAAAACGTTGGCCGGTAAAAAAGACAACAACAAATACGATACCGTTATTTTTGATGTTACCATGAATAGCGAAACCAAAAGAGTAGAACTTTATGGAGGTCAATTTAATGTTGATAATATAGAAGAATTTAGTATTGGAGATTTAAATTTTAGAGCATGGTATGGAGCTAAGAAAAGGCAAACTCCTTTTAATGTAAAACTAAATGATTTTCAATTAGAAAAATATCCAGGATCGGAAAGTGCAGCTGCTTATGCTAGTGAAATAACTGTCATAGACCGTGAAGAAACTTTTGATTTTAGAATTTTTATGAACAATATTTTAGATTATAGAGGTTATAAATTATTTCAGTCTAGTTATAAAATTGATGGAGAACACGAGCAAACACATCTATCTGTAAATCATGATTTTTGGGGTACTTGGATTACCTACATCGGATATTTTTTATTGTTTTTTGGTTTAATTTGCATCTTATTTATTAAAAACACACGTTTTGATGATTTAAAAAAATCATTAAATAAAATCAAAGTTAAAAAAGCAAAATTATCAGTAATTGTATTGCTTTTATCACTGAATGCAATTGGTCAAGAACACGAAGTTCATCAACCAGAACAACTCTCTGAAATACAAATAGATTCTATTTTAACAAGTAATAAAGCAACATTAAAGCACAGTGAAAAATTCAGTTCTATAATTATACAAGATGTTGGTGGTAGAATGAAACCTGCACACACTTTAGCGTCAGAATTGGTTAGAAAAGTAGCTCATGCTAATAGTTTTAAAGGAATGAACCCAACACAAGTATTGCTTTCTATTACAGAAATGCCAATGCTTTGGTTAAACGTTCCTTTTATTTATTTAGAAAAAGGAAATACACAAATAAGAGAACTTTTAGGTCTTAGCAAAGATGCAAAATATGCTCGTTTTATTGATTTTTATGATGCCAAAGGAACCTCTAAAATAGGAAAACTTGTAGCCGAAGCTAAGAAGAAAAACATTCAGAGTAAATTTGAAACTGACATTATTAAAATTGAGCAAAGAGTTTGGTTGTTATCACAAACTTTAGGTGGCGGAATGTTACGTATTTACCCTATTCCTAATGATGATAATAATAAATGGGTATCACAACCAGAAACCTTAGAAGCTGGATTTAAAGGAACCGATTCAGTATTTGTTCGTCAATCATTACCTGTTTATTTACAACTTTTACAAGTTTCTAAAAAGTCAGGAAACTATACAGAAACAGATAAAGTTTTAGACGGAATTAAAAAATTTCAAAAGAAATTTGGCGAAAAGGTATATCCATCAGAAGATCAAATTGAACTAGAAATTGCCTATAATAAATTTGATGTTTTTAATCGCTTAATTAAATACTATGGTTTATCAAGTATACTCTTAATTATCTTTTTAATTGCTCAAATTTTCTCTACTAAAAAATGGATTAATTATGTTGCAAAAGGGTTGATTGCTCTGATAATTGTATTTTTTATGATGCACACCTTCGGATTACTTTCTAGATGGTATATTAGTGGAAATGCACCGTGGAGTAACGCCTACGAATCGATTGTATTTGTAGCTTGGGCTACTATGTTATTTGGTTTAATATTGGGGAAAAAATCAACTTTAACAGTAGCAGCTGCTACTTTCATTACAGCAATTACGTTATTTTTTGCAAGTCAAAACTGGTTAGATCCAGAAATCGCAAACCTTCAGCCTGTATTAAATTCTTGGTGGTTAAAAGTACACGTATCTATTATTGTAGCAAGTTATGGACCTTTTTCTTTAGGTATGATTTTAGGAATTTTTAGCTTATTCTTAATGATTTTTACAAACTCGAAGAATAAGAAAAAAATGGATCTACATATAAAAGAATTAACCATAATTAATGAAATGTCTTTAACCGTTGGAATTGTTATGCTTACCATTGGTACTTTTTTAGGCGGAATGTGGGCTAACGAAAGTTGGGGGCGCTACTGGGGTTGGGATCCTAAAGAAACTTGGGCTTTAATATCAATAATGATATACGGTTTTGTATTACACATGCGTTTAATTCCTGGTTTAAGAGGTCGTTATACTTTTAACCTTTGGTCTGTAATTGCTTTTGCATCAATAATGATGACTTATTTTGGTGTTAATTTCTATCTATCAGGATTACATTCTTATGCTAGTGGAGACAAAGTAATTACACCAACATCTGTTTATTATTCTGTTGGTTTTGTATTTGTTTTAGGCTTATTTGCTTGGTTTAAATATAAAAAGTTTTACAAAAAATAAATTCTCTATTATTTTAACAGAAAAATGTACTTTTGTACGTTGATAAATAAAAATATATGTTCAATAAAAATATAAAATTAGGATTAGCAGGATTAATAACTTTATGGGCAATTTATGAGTTTTCTCAAGTTCATATTATGAATGGAATCTCAATTCTTTTACTTGCTGGTCTATTCGTGTTTTTCTATTTTAAAAACGAATTTATCTTACTTGCTTTCTTACAATTACGTAAACAAAATTTTGAAGGTGCTAAAAAATGGTTAGGCTATATTAAAAATCCATCTTCAGCATTAATTCAAAAACAAGAAGGATACTTTAATTATTTACACGGAATTATGTTAAGTCAAACTAACATAACTCAAGCAGAAAAATTTTTACGTAAAGCTGTTAAAATGGGCTTAGCTATGGATAATGATTTAGCTATGGCTAAACTACAATTAGCAGGTATTGCTATGACAAAACGTAGAAAACGCGAGGCTACTAATTTAATGGCTGAAGCCAAAAAATTAGACAAACATGGCATGCTAAAAGAACAAATGCAAATGATGAAACAGCAAATGAAGAAAATTTAAACTTCATTTACAACACTGTAAAAATGATTTTAATAGCAGATGGAGGCTCTACAAAAGTAGATTGGATTGTTCTTAACAGGAACAAAGAAGAACTTTATAGAATTAAATCTTCTGGTTTAAATCCTGCTATATTATTAAAAGAAGAATTAATTTTTACAATAAACAACATACCTCAACTGATTAATATAAAAAATCAAGTTGATGAAATTTATTTTTATGGTGCAGGTTGTGGTTCTCCACAGCCTGCAACTCTTTTAAATAATTTACTACAAACAGTTTTTTCAAACGCAAAAATTACTGTTTCAGAAGACATGCTTGCTGCAGTTTACGCATGTTCACCTAAAGAACCCGCAATTGTTGCTATTTTAGGTACTGGATCTAATAGTTGCTATTACAACGGAAATACTATACAGAAAACGTTCCCTTCTTTAGGCTATGCGATAATGGACGAAGCCAGCGGCAATTATTTTGGCAAAAAATTACTTCGTGATTTTTATTACGAGAAAATGCCTACACATTTAAGCACACTTTTTAAAAGTGAATTTAATCTTAATATTGATGTTGTTAAATCGAATTTATACGTAAACCCTAGCCCGAATATGTATTTGGCAGCTTTTGCAAAATTTATGTTTAATCATAAAAATGAAAAATACATTCAGAAATTGATACAAAAAGGGTTTCAAAAATATTTTAAATTTCAAATATTACCTTATCAAAAAGATAACGAAACTCCAATTTATTTTATTGGTTCTATTGCTTACTATTTTAAAGATATTTTAGAAAAAATAGCCATAAAAAACAACTTAATAATTACCGATGTTGTTCAACGCCCTATTGATAAATTAGTTGAGTTTCATCAAAAAAACACATTTTAGCAAAACTCTACAGCTCTTTCTAAAGCCATTCCTCTCGAACCTTTAATTAAAATTACACTTTCTTTTATTGGATGCTTTAAAAAGTACAACTTTAAATCATTAAACGTTTCGAATTGCTGATATTCTGTTATCGTTTTTTTAAAATTTTCTCCTACTAAAAAAACATTATCAAAATTTAATTCTGATGCAATATTCACAACATTTTGATGTTCTGCTTCAGCGTAATTACCTAACTCAAACATGTCTCCTAAAACAATTGTTTTATGTTTCGATTTAATATTTTTAAAACTATTTAAAGCAACTTTTACACTTGTAGGATTGGCATTATAAGCATCTAGTATAATTTTATTACTTTCAGTATTAATAATCTGTGAGCGATTATTTGATGGAATATAACTTTCAATCGATTTTTTAATTTTCTCTTTAGATAAGTTAAAATAGTTCGCAATTGTAATTGCTGCTGCAATGTTAGAAAAATTATAATCGCCAATTAAATTGCTTTCAATTTCTGTTTCATTAAAAGATAATTTAACAAACGGATTTGCTTCAATAAAACGAATAGAATTATCAAATAAAATAACATTTGCATTTTTTGTTTTTTCTAATTGAATTAAATCTTTTGAGTTTACAAAAATATTTTTGTTGTTTTTTATTAAAAAATCGTATAATTCTGATTTGGCTTTTATAACTCCTTCTACAGAACCAAAACCCTCTAAATGCGCACTACCAAAATTAGTTATATAACCAAAATCTGGATTTGATATTTCTGATAAAAAAGCAATTTCTTTAGGGTGATTTGCGCCCATTTCAACAATACCGATTTCTGTACTTGTAGTCATCGACAATAAAGTTAACGGTACGCCAATATGATTATTTAAATTCCCTTTTGTTGCAGTAGTTTTAAATGTTGAAGATAATACTGCATTAATTAGTTCTTTCGTAGTAGTTTTCCCATTACTTCCTGTTAAAGATATAATAGGAATGTTTAACGTTTTTCTATGATAACTTGCTAACTCTTGAAGCGTTTTTAATACATTATCAACTAAAATAATGTTTTCTGATGTTTTATATTCAGATTCATCAATAATAGCAAAATTAGCACCTTTTTTTAATGCCTCTTCAGCAAATTTATTTCCGTTAAAATTATCGCCCTTTAAGGCAAAAAATAACGTGTTTTCTCTAATTTTTCGAGTATCAGTATCAACCAAACCATGCTGACTGTATAAGCTATATAAATCTGCTATTTTCATATTGTAAAAATAAAAAAACCTCATTGAAAATCAATGAGGTTTTATATTATATTAAACGTTTATTACTTTGCTTTATCAGGAACCGCAGTTTTTCTTTTATTTAACATCATTGGTCCCATTTTGTCAGTAGCACATCTAAATCCTATAAAATTAGTTGCCATATATTCCGGAAAGTATCTTCTCTGAGCAGGATCTAACCAGTACTCTCTATCTGTCCAAGAACCTCCTTTATAAACTCTAGATTTGTCACTAACTAATGTAGTTCTTCTTTTGGCATCATATTTATAGTTATCTAATGCATTTCCTAAAGAATCTCTTTCTGCTTCAGGTTTTTGAGGTGAATTATACATTCTTGATGAACGATCTAATTGATCTTTATCCAACTCATAGTCTTTAGAAGAAGCTTGATCTCCATCTCCTAAACTTGAGTTATTTGCCAAGTTATAGTTTCTTCTCATATAGGTATCTTCCTTAGTAATAGGAATGTACTTCACACTTCCTGGTAAATCTTTAGGTACAATTCTACCATTTTCTAAAGTATCATATTCTACCTCTCCCATTTCATCACCAACGATAACAACTTTACCGTTTTGATCTATTAATTTTTTAGTAAAAATATTTCCTCTAAAATAATTAAAATCATTTGCTTCAGAATCAATGATAGGTCGATACACATCTTCTACCCATTCTGCAACGTTACCAGACATATCGTACAAACCAAAAGCATTTGGCGGATAACTTCTTACAGCATTTGGTATATCAGAACCATCACTACTCCATCCAGGAATACCACTATAATCTCCTTTTCCTTGCTTAAAGTTAGCTAATTGATCTCCACGTCTTCTTTTATCTCTATCACGAGTATATTTACCATCCCAAGCATATTTTTTTCTACCACGAATATTATTGTATTCACGGTTTTCAAAAATTGCTTTTGCTGCATATTCCCACTCTACCTCTGTTGGTAATCTAAATTTTTGAGCTAAAATTCCATCCGAAGATGTTACTTGTCTTCCTGAAAACTTATCTTTTTCTGGTTTTGGCTCTCCTTTTATTCTTGGAATTGGCAATCCTTTTTTATAAATTGTTGAATCTCCATCAAACAAAGCATAAGGATTTGTTAAATAAGTATCGGTATCAAAATTATTTTTCCCTTTAAAACTTAATGAATCTTCTTTAAAGATGTTCTTAATCACACCTTTATCCATTAAAATTTTTAAATTCACCGCATTGGTACGCCACTTACAATATTTATTTGCTTGTAACCAACTAACACCGACTACTGGATATTCTGCATAAGACGGATGTCTTAAATAACTTTCTGATAATAAATTAGTATTTCCTAATCCTTTTCTCCAAACTAAAGTATCTGGTAAAACCGATTGGTAAATATTTTTAAACTGAGGTTCTTCTGGCGGAAAAATATCTTTCGTATACTGCATAAACAACCCGTATTCTGCATTTGTAACTTCCGTTTCATCCATAAAAAAAGAACGAACATGCATTTTTTTAGGGGTTGTATTCCAATCAAACATTACGTCATCTTGTACTAATCCCATAGTAAAACTACCTCCTTCAATATGAACCATACCTGGGGGTGTTTCTTTACCTTCTTTATCTTTTCCTTTTATATAACCCCCATAATTAGGGTCATTAAAATTCCAACCTGTTAGAGATGATTTACTTGAACCACCTCTTCTATTGCTCTTACAAGAAGCAATTAGCAGTCCAGTGACAATCAATAAACTAAATAATTTTAATGTGCTTTTCATCTATTTTTTACTATTTTAAGGGTGGCGCAATTTACAATATTTATAACTCCTTACAACTAATTTATTTATAAATTCTGTTATAAAAAAGGTTTCACTTGCATGATAACAAACGAGTTTTTTTAATCTTTAGTATTACGAATCTAAGAAAAAGATTAATTATTTACCATTAAAATTAATTTATTTTACAATTCGAGTTCTCATTTTACAAAAAACACCATTTAAATGCACTTTTTTTTTAAATTCATTCTAAACAATATAATAATTGCCACCATACAACGTTAAAGTAATGATTAAAATTTAACATAAATTAGCAAATTTTTAAGAAAAACATATATTTGCTCAACTAATAATCAAATTTATACATGAAAAAATTATCATTTTTTTTGTTTTTTGCATGTTTTGCCCTTCAAACCAAAGCACAAATTACTACAGCAACGCCATTTTTATTAATATCATCTGATGCTCGAGCTGGTGCTATGGGAGATGTAGGAGTCGCTACATCTGCAGATGCTTTTTCAATTTTTCACAATCCTGCTAAAACAGTTTTTAATCAAAATAAAATAAGTATTGGTGTAAATTACACACCGTGGCTTCGTAATTTAACCGATGATATTTTTGTTGGAAACGCTTCGTATGTAAATAGGTTTGATGAAAAATCAGCTTGGGGTGTTGATGTTAAATATTTTTCTCTTGGTCAAGTAGATTTAACTGACACTAACGGAGTAAGTACAGGAACACAAAACCCTAGTGAATTTGCTATTACAGGTATTTATTCAATGAAATTAAGCGAAAAATTCTCTATGGGTATTGGTTTAAAATACATCAACTCTAATTTAGATGTTAATGACAGTAATATTAATGCTGTTAATTCATTTGCAGTAGATGTTTCGGGTTATTATCAATCTGATGAAAGAAATTACGGAAACTTTAATGGGCGCTATCGCTTAGGTTTTAATATTGCGAATATTGGACCAAAAGTAGAATATGAAGCTGGTTCTGAAAACTTTATTCCTACCAACGCTAAATTTGGTGGAGGTTTTGACTTTATTTTAAATGATAAAAATATTGTAGGTCTTAATTTAGAGTTTACAAAATTATTAGTTCCATCAAGTGCTCCTAACTCTACTAGAGGTTGGTTTGAAGGAATGTTTACCTCATTAGGTGACAGAAGTTTTAGCGAAGAATTACAAGAAACTACTTGGGCATTGGGTGTAGAATATTTATACCAAAACTCTTTTGCGCTTAGAACGGGTTATTTTCATGAAAGTGAAGAAAAAGGACTTCGACAATTTTTAACCTTAGGAGCCGGATTTACCACAAAAGCATTAACTATTGATTTATCTTACTTAGTAAACACATCAGCAGTTAATAATCCTTTAGAAAATACTTTACGTTTTTCTTTATCATTTGATTTAGGAGAAATTTACGAAGATTATTAAAATGTAGTTTTTTTTTAATAAATTCGTAATACATAAAATTAAGAGCAGTCTAAACAGGCTGCTTTTTTTGACTAACATTATTTCTTATGGAAAAAATAGAACTAAAAGCATCTGCTACTGTATATAATAGTATTGAAGAACTAACGATAGAGGATAAAAATTTAATGAATAAAGCTATTGAAGCTAGAAAAAAAGCGTACGCTCCTTATTCTAAATTTAATGTTGGTGCCGCTTTTTTGTTAGAAAACGGAACTGTTATTTTAGGAAATAATCAAGAAAATGCAGCATATCCTTCAGGAATGTGCGCAGAGAGAGTTGGAGTTTGGAAGGTAGGATCGGAATTTCCTGGTATAAAAATTAAAAAATTAGCCATTAGCGCAGCTTCAGAAAATTCTACCGTAAATAAACCTGTTGGTCCTTGTGGTGCCTGTAGGCAAACCTTATCAGAATATGAAATCAACCAAAAAGAACCTATAAAAGTATTATTTATGGGCGAAGTTGGTAAAATTGTAAAAACCGAATCTTTACTTTCATTATTACCTTTTTCATTTGACAGCTCATATTTATAATTTCTAAAAAATTACAACCTCAAAAAAACGCTCCTAATTTTTTTAAACAGTAAATTATTTTCCTCTTTTTTAAGAATTTAATAAATCTTAAAAATTGAGCCTCTTTTAATCGATTTATCAAATTAAATATCGTTACTTGTCTTTTTAAATTTAATAAATTTAACATGGCATCAGCAGTAATTACAGGTACCGGTTCTTTTATACCTTCTATAAAAAAAGAAAACAATCAGTTTTTAGAAAATCAATTTTTAAATGCTGATGGAACTCCATTTAACAACACCAATACCGTAATTATTGAAAAGTTTAAATCGATAACAGGTATTGAAGAACGTCGTTACGCTAAGACAACTTACAAATCGTCTGACTTAGGCTATTTTGCTGCAAAAAAAGCCATAGAAAATGCGAATATCAATCCTGAGGAATTAGATTATTTAATTTTTGCTCATAATTTTGGTGATGTAAAAGATGGCGCTATTCAAACCGATATCTTACCAAGTTTGGCAAGTCGTGTAAAACACTTACTTCAAATAGAAAATCCTAATTGCGTTGCGTATGATATTTTATTCGGATGCCCTGGTTGGATTGAAGGTGTTATACAAGCACAAGCTTTTATAAAAGCAGGAATTGCCAAAAAGTGTTTGGTTATTGGTAGCGAAACTTTATCGAGAGTTGTAGATGAATATGACCGTGATTCTATGATTTATAGTGATGGTGCTGGCGCTTGTATTATTGAACAAAAAGAAGCGGAAGATAATAGCGGAATTTTAAGTCATGCAACGCAAACTTTTACAAAAGAAGAAGCTTATTTTTTATTTTTCGGAAATTCTTTTAATAAAAATTCAGACAAAGATGTGCGTTATATAAAAATGCACGGGCGTAAAATTTATGAATTTGCACTAAATAATGTACCGCAAGCCATGAAAACTGCCTTAGATAAAAGCGGAATTGAAATTAGTAAAGTAAAGAAAATATTTATCCATCAAGCAAATGAAAAAATGGATGAAGCTATTATAAAACGATTTTACAGGCTTTACAAAAAACCAACTCCGGAAGGAATTATGCCTATGAGCATTCACAAACTAGGTAACAGCTCGGTTGCAACGGTTCCTACTTTATTAGACTTAGTGTTAAAAGGAAAAATAGCAAATCAAACAATACAAAAAGGAGACGTGATTATGCTTGCTTCGGTAGGTTCTGGAATGAATATAAATGCCATCGTTTATCGCTATTAAAAAACTTCGAAAAAATCTAAAATCAATTCTCTAAATCTAAAATCTAAGTATTATTTTTGCGCATGCAACAACACAACGTACTTATTTTAGATTTCGGATCGCAATACACACAACTTATTGCGCGCCGTGTGAGAGAATTAAACATTTACTGTGAAATTCATCCATATAACAAAATTCCACAAAACTTAAACGATTTTAAAGCTGTTATACTTTCGGGTAGCCCAAACTCTGTAAGAGCCGAAGGTGTTTTACACCCTGATTTAGCTGAAATTAGAGGTAAAAAACCTTTATTAGCTGTTTGTTATGGAGCACAATATTTAGCTCATTTTTCTGGCGGATTGGTAGCACCATCAAACACAAGAGAATATGGTAGAGCCAATTTATCGTTTGTTAAAGAGGGAGAAGATTTCTTTAAAGACATCTCTTCTGGAAGTCAAGTTTGGATGAGTCATTCAGACACGATTAAAAATTTACCTACAAACGGTACTTTATTAGCCAGCACTCATGATGTAGAAAATGCCGCTTATAAAATTGAAGGAGAAACAACCTATGCAATTCAATTTCACCCAGAAGTATATCATTCTACCGACGGAAAACAATTATTAGCAAATTTTTTAGTTAATATAGCAGGCGTTGCTCAAACCTGGACACCAGATTCGTTTGTTGATGAAACTGTAGCAGATATAAAAGCAAAAGTTGGTAACGACAAAGTAGTTTTAGGTTTATCTGGAGGTGTAGATTCTACCGTAGCTGCCGTATTATTACACAAAGCTATTGGAAGCAATTTACACTGTATATTTGTTAATAACGGATTGCTTCGTAAAAACGAATATACCGATGTATTAAAGCAATACGAAGGTATGGGCTTAAATGTTAAAGGAGTAGATGCCTCGGCACGTTTTTTGAATGAACTTGCTGGTTTAAGTGACCCAGAAGAAAAGCGTAAAGCTATTGGTAAGGTTTTTATTGATGTTTTTGATGATGAAGCAAATCAAATTGACGACGCAAAATGGTTAGCACAAGGAACTATTTACCCGGATGTAATTGAATCTGTTTCGGTAAACGGAGGTCCATCAGCAACCATAAAAAGTCATCATAATGTAGGTGGTTTACCAGATTTTATGAAACTTAAAATCGTAGAACCTTTACGTATGATTTTTAAAGATGAAGTTCGCCGGGTAGGAGCTTCAATGGGAATTGATAAAGATTTATTAGGGCGTCATCCATTTCCTGATCCTGGATTAGCAATTCGTATTTTAGGAGATATTACCGAAGAAAAAGTACGCATTTTACAAGAAGTAGATGCTGTTTTTATCAACGGATTAAAAGAAGATGGTTTGTACAACAAAGTATGGCAAGCAGGAGCAATTTTATTACCAGTAAACTCTGTTGGAGTTATGGGTGATGAAAGAACTTACGAAAAAGTAGTTGCTTTACGCGCTGTAGAAAGTACCGATGGTATGACTGCCGATTGGGTAAATTTACCTTATGAGTTTTTACAAAAAACATCAAACAAAATAATTAATAATGTAAAAGGTGTTAATAGAGTTGTATATGATATAAGCTCTAAACCACCTGCAACAATTGAGTGGGAATAAAAAGTCCTAATAATAAAATAACATAGATGAAGAAGTTACAGTTTTTATTTTTAATTTGTATTTTAACCTTTACCGTTTCTTGTGGACAACAAAAACGTTATGTGTCTTATAAAGTTCAAGAAGGAGAAACAATGCGCGACATTGCCAACCGACTAGACATGAAAACAAAAGACTTATTACGTTTAAATCCTGATATTGGAAGAAAACCAGAAGCGAACACCGTAATTGTTATTCCGAATCCTGAAATAAAAAACGGAACTTCTTCTTCTATAACTTCGGACGAAATTACAACTTCTGATGATGAAAATACTTCAGAAACGCAACCAGAAGATACGGTTGATGATACAGCCGTTAAACCCGATGGAGACAGCACTTTTCAACAAACGGTTTACGAATATGAATTTCACACAGTAAAGGCAGGAGAAACCGTTTATAGAATTACCAAAGAATACAATATCACTAAAAATGATTTAATGAATTGGAATCCTGAATATCCAGCGATTCAACACAATACGTTAAGTATCGGACAGGTTTTAAAAGTTAAATCAATAGAAAAAATAGTTACCATAAATAAAGAAGAAGTTTTAAAAAACTTTTTAACGCACACTGTTAAAAGTAAAGAAACCGTATATAGTTTAACTCGTTTTTACAATGTTACAAAACAAGATTTAATTCGTTTAAATCCAGAATATCCTGGTATTATTAACAACGAACTTTCTGTTGATCAACTCTTAAAAATAAAACCAATTAACGAAGTTAACGCTGATGAAAACTTTACTTTTTATAAAGATAGTATTCAAGAAGATATTTCAATAAATTTAGCTGTTTTACTTCCTTTTAAAGCCAAAGAATACGATAGTATTTCAAGTAAAAAAATTTTTAATAAAGACTATAATAAAAACTCAGCAAAGCTAGCCAATATGGTTACTGATTTTTATATGGGATTAGAAATTGCTATCGACTCTATAAAAGAACAAGGTATTAACGTTAATGCAACTGTTTTTGACACTGGTAATAGAGACAACAATGTTTCTGCTATTTTAGCAGAAAACAAATTAGATAATGCTGACGTAGTTATTGGTCCTTTTTACTCTAGCAAAGCTGAACTAGTAGCTCGTAAAGTAAATGCTCCTGTTGTTTACCCTCATTATTCTAATAAACAACAAAGCTTCTCTGCTTCAAGATTAATTAAATCTGCCCCAGACAAAAAAAATTACACCAAATACTTAACTTCATACTTAAAAGATGCTTACAATGGTGAAGAAATTTTTGTTGTAGGTGATGGTAAAAAAGATTCAAATAATAAAATAAGTGAAATTGTAAACACTCTAAAAACGCACGATTCTATTAAAGAAATACACGTTTTAAAACCAACTGAAGGTTATATAAAAAAAGAGCTTTTTACTGATAAAATGATTCCTAATAAACACAATTGGGTAATTATCACTTCAAATGATTATGTAGCTATTGCTGATGCTTTAAATAGTATGATTGGCTTACCCGATGAAACTACGGTACAAGTATTTGCTGTTGAAAAAAACAAATCGTACAATAAAATAGAAAACAATAAACTTGCAAGTATTGATTTTACTTATGTATCGAACGCTTGTACTGATGATTCTCCTGAAAATGTAAAAATATTTAACAAAAAATATTATCAAAAAAATCATACAATTCCTTCTAATTATGCCATTAAAGGATTTGATATTACTTATGATATTTTAATACGATTAGCTTCAGGTAAAAAATTAACAGATACTTTTAAAGACGGAGTTTCTTTTCGTGTAGAAAACAAGTTTGATTATCGTAAAAAAACTTTTGGAAGCACCAGTAACACAGGTTTATTTATTGTAAAATACAACAAAGACCTCAGCTTAACTAGACTTAAATAAAACAAAAAAGCTCACATTAAAATGTGAGCTTTTTTGTTTTATTTTTTTATATTCTTTAACCATTCCTGGTTATTTAGATACCAGTCTATCGTTTTTATTATTCCCTCTTCAAATTGTAAAGAAGGCTCCCAACCTAACTCATTTTTTAATTTAGAAGCATCAATTGCATAGCGATAATCATGTCCTGCCCTGTCAGTAACATAATTTATCAATTTTTCTGAAGAGCCTTTTTTTCTTCCTAAAAACTCATCTACCGATTTAATTAAGACTTTAACTAAATCGATATTTCTCCATTCATTATCTCCCCCAATATTATAGGTTTCTCCTTTTTTTCCTTGATGAAATATTACATCAATTGCTTTTGCATGATCTTTAACATACAGCCAATCTCTAACATTTTCTCCCTTACCATAAACTGGCAATGGTTTATTATTAACTATATTATCAATAAAAAGTGGAATTAATTTTTCAGGAAACTGATTTGGGCCATAATTATTAGAACAATTAGATATTACAATCGGTAAATTATAAGTATTGTAAAAAGCTCTAACAAAATGATCTGAAGATGCTTTTGAAGCTGAATATGGCGAATGTGGATCGTAAGCTGTTTTTTCAGTAAAAAAACCTGTTTCTTTTAAAGTTCCGTACACCTCATCCGTAGAAATATGATAAAAAAGTTTATCCTTAAAATTCTCTTTCCAACTATTTTTTGCGTTTTCTAATAAATTTAGTGTTCCAAAAACATTGGTTTTAACAAACGAAAAAGGATCGGAAATTGAACGATCTACATGCGATTCGGCAGCTAAATGGATTACTCCATCAATAGTATATTTATTAAAAATATTTTTTACGAAATTCTCATCACAAATATCACCTTTAACAAAAGTGTAGTTCGAACTACTTTCAATATCTTTTAAATTATCAAGATTACCCGCATAGGTTAACGCATCTAAATTAATAATGTGATATGCTGGATATTTATTTACAAATAATCGTACTACGTGTGAACCGATAAAACCTGCGCCTCCTGTAATTAAAATACTTTTCATTAATTATGATTATTTATAAAGTAAATTTCAAATTTACAAAGATTAAAAAGGAGAATCAAATTTGTTAAATGTAGGTAATATTTTATCTTTAGTAGAGATAATTATTTTTTCTGATGCTATTTGCCAATCGATTGCTAAGATTTTGTCATTCCATAAAATACCATCCTCATATTTAGGCGCATAAGTATTATCAACTTTATAAGAAAAGATGGCTTCCTTAGAAAGCACAACGAAACCATGTGCAAATCCTCTTGGAATAAACAATTGTTTTTTATTTTCTTCGGATAATAGTACTGAAATAGACTTACCGTAAGTTGGAGATTTTGGTCTTATATCTACCACAACATCCAAAACTTTTCCTTGAATACAACGCACTAATTTAGCTTGCGCAAAAGGTGGTTTTTGAAAATGTAAGCCTCTTAAAACGCCAAAAGTGGATTTTGACTCGTTATCCTGCTCAAAATTAATTTTACCAATATTTTCAGTAAATTCTTGTTGATTAAAAGATTCAAAAAAATAACCACGTTCATCTTTAAAAACTTTTGGCTCGATAATTACAACTTCGGGGATTTCTGTTTTGGTAAAAATCATTACATTTCTTTTACTAAATTCAGTAAATATTGTCCGTAGCTATTTTTCTGTAAAGGTGCTGCTAATTTTTTTACTTGTTCTTTATTTACATATCCCATATACAGCGCTATTTCTTCTAAACAAGCAACTTTTAAACCTTGTCTCTTTTCAATGGTTTCAACAAACTGACTGGCTTCTAATAGCGAATCGTGAGTACCTGTGTCTAACCAAGTATAACCACGTCCCATTAACTCGACTTTTAACTGACGATTCTCTAAATATTGTTGATTTACTGAAGTAATTTCTAACTCTCCTCTATTAGATGGTTTTACTTTTTTAGCAATTTCGATCACATTATTCGGATAAAAATACAAACCAACCACAGCGTAATTAGATTTTGGGTTTTCTGGCTTTTCTATAATTGATTTTGCATTTCCGTTTTCATCAAAATCAACGACACCATAACGATTAGCTTCTTTTACGTAATATCCAAAAACTGTAGCTTTTTTATTATTTATAACATTGTTTTTTGCAGACGCTAGCATTTCTGGCAGTCCATGTCCGTAAAAAATATTATCGCCCAATATTAAACAAACATCATCTGTTCCTATAAAATCTTCTCCAATAATAAAAGCCTGTGCTAATCCGTCTGGAGAAGGTTGTTCTGCATAACTTAAGGTAATTCCTAAATCAGTTCCGTCTCCTAATAATTTTATAAAATTCGGTAAATCTTCAGGTGTAGAAATAATTAAAACTTCTTTAATTCCTGCCAGCATTAATACTGATAGTGGATAATAAATCATCGGTTTATCATATACAGGAAGTAACTGTTTAGATACCCCTTTAGTTATAGGATATAATCGAGTACCTGAGCCACCTGCTAATATGATTCCTTTCATTTATTTGTAATAATTTAAATGTTTACTACTCTTGACTTTCTTGCCATTTCCAAGCAGAATTTAATGCTTCGTCTAGTGTTTTTTCTGATTTCCATCCTAATACCTCATTTGCTTTTGTTGTATCTGCATAAGCAGCAATAACATCACCTTCTCTTCTATCAGAAATTTTATAATTTAACTTTTTATTCGTAACTTTTTCAAAGGTATCAATTACTTCTTTTACTGAACTCCCTTTTCCTGTTCCGATATTAAAAAACTCATAATTTTCGTTATTTTTATTTTCTAACAAACGTTCTAAAGCAATAACATGTGCTTTAGCAAGATCTACTACATGAATATAATCTCTCACAGCAGTACCATCTGTAGTTGGATAATCGTCTCCAAAAACTGCTAATTCTTTACGAATACCTGCAGCTGTTTGAGTTATAAATGGAATTAAATTTTGAGGTGTTCCAATTGGTAATTCTCCTATTTTTATAGAGTTATGAGCTCCTATTGGGTTAAAGTAACGCAGTACAATAGCATTCATATTATATGCTTTGCAAGTATCTTTTATAATTTCTTCTCCTATTTTTTTAGTATTTCCATAAGGAGATTCAGCGGGTTTTAATGGAGCCTGTTCTGTTATTGGTAATTCATCTGCTTGACCATAAACAGTACACGAAGAGCTAAAAATAAAGTTATCTACTTTAGTATTCTTCATTTCTTGCAATAAATACACTAAACTATTTATATTATTCTCGTAATAATCTAACGGTTTTTCTACACTTTCTCCAACAGCCTTAAATGCCGCAAAATGAATAATTCCGTCAATTTTGTTTTCACTAAACAGTTTTTGAACGTCATTTTTAATACGCAAATCTATTTGCTTAAAATCAACTGATTTATTTGTTATAGCAACTATATTATCTAATACTTCAATGTTGCTATTAGATAAATCATCTACAATTAACACTTCAAATCCTGACTTTTGAAGTTCTACAACTACATGAGAGCCTATAAAACCTAAACCTCCAGTTACTAATATTCTTTTCATCTTTAATTGTTTTGAATTTAAAAAACGTTATAGCTATTTTTTATCTAACTTTTCATAAACTGAGTTATTTGAAATATACTCAGGAACTAACTTCTTGATATTGGAAACAGTTTTTCTACTATCTAACACATCATTTTCTTGTTCTAATTTATGAATTAAAGTTAAACTTTTTTCGCTATCTAACTTTTGTGTTTTAGCTATCATAATTTTATCATGATAAGTGGGTATTGTATTCTCTCCTGTAGCTAATAATTCTTCGTATAATTTTTCACCAGGTCGTAATCCTGTTATTTTAATATCAACATCTTCAGGATATTTTAACCCAGAAAGGTGTATCATTTTTTTTGCTACATCAAAAATCTTGACAGATTTTCCCATATCAAAAATATAAATCTCACCACCATCACCCATTGTACCAGCTTCTAAAACCAACCTACATGCCTCAGGAATCGTCATAAAATAACGTGTAATATCTTTATGCGTAACTGTTAATGGCCCACCTTTTTCTATTTGTTTTTTAAACAATGGTATAACTGATCCATTAGAACCCAATACATTTCCAAATCGAGTTATTGTAAATTTGGTTGTTTTGCTTTTATCACTTAAACAACCTATGTACATTTCTGCAACACGTTTGGTTGCCCCCATTACATTTGTTGGGTTCACAGCTTTATCAGTCGACACCATAACAAAACGATCTACTTCGTATTTTAAAGATAAATCTGCTATTTTTTTTGTCCCTAATACATTTATCTTAACCGCTTCATATGGACTCTCTTCCATTAAAGGAACGTGTTTGTATGCTGCCGCATGAAACACCTTTTGTGGTCGATATTCTTTAAATATCGACTCCATTCGCTCTGCGTCTCTAACATCAGCTACTATGGCTGTAAAATTAACAACTCCTTGTTGAGTTAATTCTTGTTGTAAATCATACAAATCAGATTCGGCTTGATCTATTAAAATTAAATGCTTGTGTTTGTATCTACTTAACTGCCTTGAAATTTCACTACCTATAGAACCTGCAGCACCAGTTACAAGAATTACTTTACCATTTACATCTCTTTGTAAAATAGGATTATCAATTAAAATAGGAGCTCTATCTAATAAATCTTCAATTTTAACATCTCTAATTTGATTCGCTTGTAAATCTCCATCAATCCAATTTGTTAATGCAGGAACAATTTTCACGTTTACATCAAAATTTATGAAGTAATCTGTTATTTCAAGTAATCTTGAAGCTTTTACGTTTTGTATCGATATAATAATTTCATCAATATTATTTTTTTCAATAAAATCATGCGTTATCGTTTCTAAATTGTAAATCCTTATTCTATCAATCTTTTTATTGATTTTATTCGGGTTATCATCTAAAAAACCTAATACATCATAACGCGTTTTTGTATCTTTATTTAAAGCTGCATAAGTAATTAAACCAGAATCTCCAGCTCCATATATTAAAGCATTTGTAACATCACTAATCTCAGATGAAATAATTTCATAAAATGCTTTAAAAACAAACCTACTTAATATGAGTATAAAAATATTAACAAAATAATGAATTATTATAATTGAAATTGGGATTGTAAACTTACTAAATACGCCAATAAATCTATTAAAAAAAACAACTATAATAGTAATTACTGCCAATAAAGAAACCCCTATAAATACATTAAAGACATCTCTTGTTCCTGTATGTCTAATAATTCCTTTATAAGAACCTACCACTAAAAAACTAAATAAAGCTATAGATATTACTAGTGGTATTTGAAATAACAAATGTGTTAAATCAAAATTTAAACTTGCGTTAAACCTCACAAAATATGAAAAAACAAAAGACAAACATACCAAGAAAATATCTATTCCTAATACCAACCACTTAGATGCTGATTTGTTTAATGTTTTAATAAGAAACTGTTTAACCATAACTCTACTTTTTTAACACAAAACTACAACAAATTATTATAAAACATATAAATTCCAGCAATCTGTCCTCATGATTTTTCAATTAAAAAAACTAATTATTTTTCTTTAATATTAAAAGTTAATCTATTTTTTCATAAGCTAAGAATCAGATACAATATAATTAGTTCCGTAAAAAAAACCATCAATTAATATAAGTTCATGATGTGCATCATCTTTTTTCCTTTTCTTTGACTTAAAACCTTCCCAGATGGTAACCTTCTCACCCCCGCTTATAATAAAAGCACCTGGATATGGTTTTGTAGTAGCTCTAACCAATCTATCAACTTCATCCATTGACATTTCTTCAAAGAGCTCCCCATCCATAGGTTTTCTACCCTTCCAGTAGGTTGCTTTTGATTCGTCTTGCACTCTCCCTTTTACATTATTGTTTAATATATCAATAAATAACTTTTTAATTAAAATTTCGTGAGCAAAGTTTATTTTATTATATAAAGTTAAAGCTGTTTCATTTGAATCTACAGTAACCTCTTCTTGCCTTAAAATTAAACCTGTGTCAACACCAACATCCATTTTAAAAAAAGAAACACCTGTCTTTTTTACTCCTTTTATGATTGCCCAAGGAATAGCAGCTCTCCCTCTTCCAACTGGTAATAAAGTAGGATGAGCTCCTATAGCTCCAATATTAGATGCTTCAATGACTTCTTTAGAAGCAATCTGAGACCAGCCTATAATAAATAACCAATCAATATCATAATCTTTAATCGCCTGGATAACAATAGCATCATTTACATGATTTGATTTTACAACTGGAATATTATTTTTTTCAGCAAAATCATCAACAAAAATTCTTCCTGATTTTTTTTTTGCTTTTTCATCCGGTATGGTGATTATTAAATCTAACGAGCCATTTATTTCATATATAGCTTCCATACAACTCAATCCTATTTGAACACAGGTTACAAATGCAAATTTCATACTAGTATGCTGGTGGTTTTTTAGTGAAATATTCTAAAGTTTTAAAAAGGATTAGTAAATCCATTTTTAAAGATATTCTTTCTGCGTATTCGCCATCAAATTTGGCCTTTACCTTTTCAGGCATGTTGTCATATGAATTAACTTGTGCCCAACCTGTTAGCCCAGGTTTTAAGAATAGTGATTTATTTTCTCTTCGCATAGTAATTAACTTTTCTTGCGAAGGAATTGGTGGTCTTGGCCCAATAAAACTCATATCTCCTTTTAATACGTTTAAAAACTGCGGTAGTTCATCTAAATTTGTACGCCTGATTAGTTTACCAAAAGGTGTAATTTTTAGTTTATTTTTTTGATGCGATTCTACATTTGGCGTTTTTAAAGGCATACTTCTAAATTTGTAAAACATAAACTCTTTTCCACTCTTACCAACACGCATTTGTTTGAATATTGGAGTACCAAAATCTTGTAGAAAAATAATTAGGGCAACAATAAGATAAATTGGTATTAATACCATCATTAATATGATGGCTAATAGTATATCAAATAATCTTTTAAATAATAAAAACATAATTTATTTTATGGTTCAATAATATTCATTGCTGTTTGAAACGCTTCACAATAATTACGACCTACTTGTGAACCTCTTAATGTTGCTAATGCTTTGATAGCTTCATCGCTTCTTGGATGTGGATATGGTCGCATAACTCCTTCATAAGCATATAGTGCTTTTAGCTTTTGCTCTACACCTATTTCGCCTACCTCTATGAAGGTGTCAGGCGTAAAGTTTTGCCCATCAACAGGGAAAGCCCAATCTGTAGAAGAAGGGATTTCCATAAAGTATAATCCTTTTAAAGCTTTGCAAGGTTTTCTTTGATATAATCTAGCAGCTGCTTGACAGGCTTTAGAGGTATGATAATGATCATTATTTAAGTCATATGGATGATGTGTAATAATAACATCTGGTTGTACTTGTTCAATAATTCCCTCAATATATTGTACTAATTCTAAATGTGGAACAGTATTAAATTTTATATTTGGAAAATGTCCTAATATAGGTTCTTCTGCTCCCATAAATTTTTGAGCATTACTAGTATGTTCTTTGAGCTCATCTTCGTTTGGTTTATGTCGCCTAGCAGCTACTTTTCCTGATAAAATACAATTGTATACCAGGTGCCCTTTTTGCGATAACACATAAGAACTTGCGCCAAAGCCTAAAGCTTCATCGTCAGGGTGAGCTGTGATTGTTAAATATATTTTTTGCATTTACTCTTTTTTAAAACTATTTATTGTTTTTCTCATTCCTAATTCCGCAGATAAAGGTAATGCTTTTAAAGATAATGCTTTTTTAATTTTTCTGTTTGAAACTATATAATTCTCAGTTAGTTTACTTAACCTTTCTGAATTAATTGGTAAACTAAAAACATCACCGATTCTTGCTACTACATTTAGTAATACTTTTGGAGTTTTAATTATTACTGCAGGTTTATTAATTTCATCTCCAATCAAAGAAACCAATTCTATCGTTGACAAAGCTCTATCATCCGAGACATTGTATATTCCGGAATCTATATCCGATTTTAACATTTTATCTACTAAATAACAAAAATTATCAATTGACAAAAAAGATCTTAAATTAGAATATTTCCCTAGAGGGTATGGTATTTTTTTATCTACAAAATTATATAACAAATTTAAATTCCCTTTATTGTTTGGTCCATGAATCATACATGGCCTTAATATATAAACTTTTTTATTTGGCGGTATTTTTTTAGATAAAATATATTTTTCAGCAGCCAATTTAGATTTGCCATAAATGGTTGTTGGCTCAGGTAAATGTTCTTCAGTTAAAATTTCGTCTATGAAATCTCTTGAAGCTTTTACTGAACTCACATAAATAAAAAACTTACTATTACTTTTTAGAAAAACATCAAATAATTTTATAGTTAGATCTGTATTAACTTCAAAGTACTCTTCTGGTTTTGACACATTTTTTAAATCATGAGCTTTACCTGCCAAATGAATTATTGCAAAACATTTATTAAAAATATTTTCATTTAACTCTTCATAATTAAATACATGACTTTCTTTAATTGTTCTACTTACCTTATATATTTCATAGTTAGATTTTCTTTTAAGATATGAAATTAAATTTCCTCCTACAAAACCAGAACTACCTGTTACTAATATTTTTTCTTTCATTTAATATATCAAATAAGAAGTTATATAAAAAAACAGGATATGTTCTTAAATTACGATAAAAAATTTCTTTTTCCTTAAACATTCTGTACAAAAACCTTAAATGTAATTTATTTATTATTTTAGGAAAGTAATTTACTTTTTTGGATGATTGGTGTAAAAAACCTCCACAACTAAAGCCTATTCCTTGAAAACCTTTTTCTTTAAGATCAATTAAAAAACTCTCTTGCATTGGTGTACCCATTCCTACTACTACAATATCTGGAGATAATTTTAAAATATTTTCAATGATAATACCCTTTTCGTTTGGTGTAAAATACCCATTCCTATAACCAACAATATTTAATTTTGGATAGACTTTTAAAAAATTCTCAGAGCTTTTTTTTATTTCCTTTGATTTTGATCCAATCAAAAATACTTTTTTGTTTTTTAACTCACTAAATTTAAAAACCAAATTTGCAGCTGATGTGTTGTCAAAACTATATCGTTTTGTTTTTATATTAATAAATTTTAACATTAATACCAATAAAATTCCATCAACAAATAATCCATCTAATTTATTAATATCGAATTTAATATTACCCCTCAAAACATTATAAGAGTATGGGTTTAAGAAAGAGTAAATTCCTCCATTTAAAAACTCTAGTTCCTTAAAAAAAGTATCAGGATCTTTAACTATTAGTTTTTTAATCTTTTCTATTAACATAATAATTTAAAACAACTCATTATAATTAACTCTATCAAAAATATTTAAGTTCCCACCATAGGTTGCATTATATATTTTTCGCCCATCAAATTCATACATTAGTTTTGAAAGTTTATAACTTTTTAAAACATTATGAAGTTTAGGATCATGCCAAGTTTTACCTTTACCAAAATAATCTGGATGAAAATGATTTACATCATCTTCTGTACTCTCTATAACATGTCCATCAACTTTTGCACTCTCAGGTATATTGTATGAGAAATCCATACCAATTAAATATACCTCAGTAAAACCTAAATAATATGCTAACTGTAAATTGTCTATCGTTACAGATTGTCCTGCATAAACTCTATTTTCACAATCTAATGAAAATCTTGGGGTTTCAAAATACGGGCTTTTTTCATTATAGAATGATCTATTCATATTGAAAAAAAAAGTATTTTTTCTGTTTTTTATCTTTGGTTTATAAATACTAGGAAAGAACTTATAATCACAATCATAATCATTAATTTCCTTTGTATTATCATTCATCACTGCCTTATCCTCTACTACATAAAAATTAGGTTTATAACCCATTTCTTTTGTTTTATAAAAGATTCCATTGACTGCAAAACTATATTCATTTTTTAACTTACCTAAATCTAATTTATTTAAAGATGGACCATTACCAACAATAAAACACCTCTTTCCCTTATATTTGTCTTTTAGATTTAATATTTTTTTTCTTTTAAAACCATAAAATAAACCAGGCTCATCAATTATTGATAATGGAAATTTTTTTAATATATATTTCTTTATTTTTTTTCTAAACATTGCTTTATTTTTTCTTTGATCAAATCCATTCCTTCATCTGACATATGTATATTATCACATGTATATTTTCTCACTTCCTTTAAGGAGAAATTTGTAAAATCAATGATATTTACGTTATTCCCTAATAAATTCATTAATTGTTTACTTTTATCATTTACCATATTTATATTTATTGGTCTATCTTTAGGGTAATTACCCCTCCATTTAAGATCTACAGGATTGCAGCTAATCCAAATATGATTAGGTATATTTGAAAACTTATTTCCAATAAGTTCTAGGTTTTCTTCAGCTAAGATTGCAGATGTTTTTACACCAAAATATTCTTCTTCATATATTTTTAAATCAATTAATTTATTAAAAAACTCTTTCCCAAAAATTTTAATAATTTTATTTTTCTTTAAATTAAGTATGCTTTCTATGTCATTATAAGGTCTTGGTGAAAAATCAACAACACCTATGTGAGAAATAACGTAATCATATTTTTTACGTCTTATGTTATTCTCATAAAGATATAAAAAATCAAATATTGTAGTATGCTTTTCTTCACAAATATGCACATCACAATTATATTTTTTAATAAAAGAATATAGATAAGATTTAAAAGGTGTTTTTCTACAGTCTAAATCTGCGATTTGATACCCTCTAGAATCTGTATACAAGAGTATTCTTTCTTTATTTCTATTTAAAATTTTATAATAACCAAGAAAAAAAAACATTCTTGCTTTTGCTATAGTAAATCTCGTAATTCTAAAAAACTTTTCCATTTATCAATTTTTATTATTAAAATTTATTTAAATTAACATCAGTATAAAACTTAAGTCCTAGTGAAAAAACACAAAAACTAACAAATATAAATATTATATTAGAAGAGTAAAAACCAAAAAAAGATTCAGTTATCCCTAATAAAACCCAATAAATAAAAAAAGACAAAATATAAACACTTTCGTGAAAACATTTCGACCAAGTATATCGGATAACACGAATTATTTTACGTTGAATTAATAATATTATTAACAAACCTATATAACCATAATCAAATAATACTGAATAAAACAAACTATGCGGAGTTTTCGTCTCCCCTCCTTCATCTCCTGAAAAAATAGCAGACCACAAAATAGATGCTCCAGACTTATAGTGCCCAAACTCTCCATACCCCACAATATGGATAGGTTTAAAATTAAAAAATTCCAAAAAAGAAATACCCCAGATTAAACTTCTTGAGTTACCCGTTGCAAAATCTTCTGAGGACCTTGCTAAAAAAGAAAACTCTTCCATTTGTGAAATATATGCCAAAAACAATAGTAATAAATTAGAACCATATAATATTAAAAAAGGCAAAACAAATAAAAATCTCGGTGGTTTTTCTTTATTAAAAAAGAAAACAACAAGAATAAAAATAAATATAGGGTAAAATAATGCAGCTCTAGTATCAAGTATCAATAATATTATTACCGATGTAATTATACTTAAATATATAAATGTTTTATTTAACAACTTATTCCTTAACTTTAACAAGCTTAACAAAAGAAGTAATCCTATAATAGATCTAGACCCCTTAAACCCTTCTATAAATGACCACTCTGGATTATACGCAATTCCTAATCCTGATAAAATAACAAAGTCATTTTTTTTTCCTTCTAAAACAGCATTAACCTCTGGTTCAAAACCGAGAGTTAATAAACTAACATTAATGAAAACACAAAAAAACAGAGGCAGATATATCATCCAATTAAAAATATCACTTATACTTTTTTCTTGAATAAAAGACTTGTTTAATGTTTGAATAAAAGCTATAAAAAAAAAGACAAATTTAGATGTTTGATAAACTATTGAATTAAAGTTAGAACCAATATTATTATTTCTTAGACTCCCTATAACAATCAATAAGAAAAAAACAACCATTAACAAAGGAAGCTTAAAACCAGTGTTTTTTTGCTCAGAAAGAGCATTAAACACAACTAAAGCAATCAATAACAAAGTAGGCAAAACAACCAAAGGTGTCCCTAAAAAAACAACACTTATATTTGAATAAAACAAAGATATTATAACAGCAAATTTTTTCATTTAGATTAACATTATCTTCTTATTAAAAAATTTTTGTAAAACTTTATTTTATTAATGATTGATTTTTTTGATACTAAATTTAATAAAAAAATTAAAAAAACTGACGTAAATCTCCCTTTATATTTAAACTTTTTATTTATATATTTCTTAGATAAACTGTTTAAGTAAAGTGTATGCTCTTCTATAAATCTACGAAGATACTCTTTATTCTTCAACTTATCCGAATCATTACTTCCATGAACTCTGTAGCCTCCTAAATCTAGCTGTAACGTCTTTACATCCCCACAATACATTGCATTCCTTGTAAGCCTAATATCAGGCCATTGCATCAAAAAATTAGCTTTATCAAATGGCAAAAAACCTTCTAAAAAAGATCTTCTAAAAGCTAAAGAGCTAGTTTGAGAAAAAAAATAGCCAAAACTACCTGTAAAAAACATAGCTTCAGGTAAATTAACACCTGACAAAATAGGTCTTTTTCTCTCTTTCAACCCCTCTCCTTTCTCATTAATCAACTTAAAGGTGTGCTGAACACAAACTACTTCTAACTCTTCTTTAAAAACACTCACAACTTTATTTATTTTATTCTCTAAAAAAACATCATCGCTATCTAAAAGAAAAACAATTTCTCCTGATGAAACACTAAAAGCCCTTTCTATCGCATTAGCCTGATTAACAGATGGCTTACCTCCATAATTATCTTCAGAGATTAAAACGATATCATTTCCAAAACTTTTTAAAACATCTAAAGAATCATCTGTTGAACCATCATCATAAACAATGATTTCTAAATCTTTATATTTTTGTTTTAAAACAGAACGAATAGCATAACCTATAAACTTACCGTAATTATAATTATTAATTAAAACACTAACCTTCATTAAAAATCGAATTAAAATCTACTCTTTCAAAAACATTTAAATGCCCTCCTAAGGTAGCATTATAAACTGCTCTTCCTCCTTCTCTGAATTTTTTTTCAGCCTCTTTAAAACCAACTTCCATTCTTTCAACGTTAGGGTCATGCCATCGATAACCTTTACCAAAATAATCTTTTGAAAAATGATTAACATCATCTTCTGTAGATGTTAATTCTAAACTAGAACTCTGATCTTCAATTAGAACTGATTTTGGAATTACATAATTATGATCAAAACCTATCATATAAACTTTTTCAAACCCCATATAATAAGCCATCTGCAGACAAACATAAGTCACGGATCCCCCTACACCAACACTTCTTAAAGCATTATCAGAAAAAAAAGGTTTATATTTTTTTTCATTATAATTCCTTAATAAATTAATAAAAACTGTTTTAGGATCTGATTTCAAACAATATCTTAAAAAGGTTCCAAATATTTTTAATTCAGGTCCTGTATAATTGTTTATCTCCTCTTTCCTATCTTCCGCTACTAAATTATCCTCAACAACATAATAAGTTGGATGGAATTGCATTTTATCATAATTCAAATATATTGCATTCACACCGAAAGTCACTTCCTTTTTAAGCTTAGTTAAATCAAGGCTATTTAAAGAAGGCCCATTACCTATAATAAAACATCTTTTTCCCTTATGTTTATTTTGTAAATTTTTTATTTTTTTTTCATTCGAATTTAAAAACATCCCTTTATTTGCCAATTTATATCTAAGTGTATAAAAAAACCTATTAATTAATGGTGTTTTTAAAGTGTAAGCAAACTTATCTATAAAACAATAATATATATATTTAAGTATTTTTTTCATCAATTTTTAATTAAGAAATTAAGAGTTGCCAAAAGTAATAAAATTATAAGAGGTATTGCAGCTGATTTATAAAAATACTTAACCTTATTTTCATTAAGAGAATTAAGAGACAACTTAACATTCCACCAATTATTTATTACAGCATTCGACACTCCGTATGAAACTGGGAAAGCCCAAGTTGAAAGACTTGGCAATAATAAATAAATTAAAATTAAGTTTATTAACCCCGAAATAATGGCGGTTTTGTAGAAAGGCACTTTATTTGTTGTTACAAAAATTTGTGCATGCATTGCGTGGTGTCTTTCAAAAAACCACACGAAAGCCATTAAAATAATAAAATTAGAATTCTCTAATTTAGATTTAGATCCAATTATCTGTAGAGCATAATCTCCAAAAAGAAATACTAATGAGATTAAAAAAACATAAACAATCAAAGATTTGAATATTGATTCTTGGGTAACAGTTGACAATTCTTTTATTTTACCTTTAACCCTTAATCCAGAAAACACAGGTATTTTAGAATAAAATGGAGCTTGAGAAAACTGGGATGCTATAGTTACAAGTTTTAATGTTAAAAGATATGAAACTAATTGAGAAGAATCTGACAATGTTGAATAAATCAATCCTGTTGCTTGAGTTAAACCTGTAGATGCAAAAATCAAAATACCAGATTGCCATACTGGATTCCATACCCATTTAAAAATATCTTTATCAAAACTAAACAACTTAAATTCCTTAAACTTTTCATTACAAATGAAACGTTCTAAAAAATAATTCCTAAAAAAAAGAAATACTGAAAAAAACAATTGATTGAATGCTAACCACTCAACATTTAACCCTATCAAAACTATACAAATAGATGTAAAAGTATTTAAAACATTATTAATAATATTCCATCTATTTATTAAAGCTACATGATTAGTTCCAATTAGTACAGAATCAAATTTTTTTGATAAAAAATTAAGTACTATACTTAAAATAAACACAAAATATGCAGTTTCTAGAGTAGACTTATCTAGTACCCTATCAATAATATTATAAATAGGCGAAAAGCTAAATACAAAAACTAATATCCCTACTAAAAAGGTTAGTGAAAAATATATAGTATTAACTGTACCATATATTTTTTCTAAAAAAGACCAGTTTGGCTTCCCTTCATCTTTTTTTGAGTTTTTAATTAAAGTTATGTCTTTAATACTATCTAAACCATTAAAAGCATAAGATATTATCCTTGAAAAGGTAGGATAAAAACCAAAGTCGAGAACTATTGCTAAAGAATTAATTGTTAATAACAAGTACCAAAAAGCAATATAATCTTCATTATAACGAGTTAATATAAGAGGTGTTAATAATATTAATTTAAGACTTGAAGAAATTAAATTTCCCCAAGTCATTAATGTTGGTGAATTCCATATTTTTTTTATAATATTCAAATTCTCACACGTTTTCAGTATATTAAACATCTATATTTATGTCTGATACACTTGTTATTAATATATCTAATTTTACTTATAGCTTTGTAAACATTCTTACTAAATTACCAACAGCCATAACACCCTGCCTCTCAACACTTTGATTTGTTCTAGAGCCAACATGAGGTGTTATAATAACATCATTTAAACCTCTTAATTTTTCCCTATCTTCAATTGGTTCAATAGCTAAAACATCTGCTAAATAACCTCTTATTTTACCTTTTTCTAATCCATTAATAATAGATTCTGTGTTTACTAACTTGCCTCTAGCTGTATTTATTATTATTGGTTTCTTTAACAGATTAGTATTTATTACTGTTTCATTAATTAACTCATCAGTTTCTGACGTATGAGGTACATGAAGACTTATTACATCAGAGTTTTCATAAAGATAATTTAACTCATTTGTAAAAAATACGTTAGGGAATTTTTCTAAAAAATTCTCATTCTTATAAACATCAAAAGCTATCACATTTAAACCTAATGCTAATGATTTTTTGGCTAATTCTTTACCTATTGATCCTAAACCAATGATACCAATCGTTTTTCCTTCAATTTCATTCCCCGTTAACCTCTTCCAACTACCTCTTTTAGTTGTTTCATTTTGAATGTGAATATTTTTTTCAAAAGTAAATAATAAGGCTAAAACATGTTCCGCTACAGATACTTGATTAACTCCAGGGCAGTTTGTAACAGGAATACCTATTTCTTTTGCTACTTTAAGATTAATTTTATCTAATCCAACCCCATATTTAGAGATAAATTTTAATTTTCCTAAAGCCCCTTTTCTTAAGACACCTTCTGTATATTCATCATCACCACAAATTACTGCATCATAATCTCCAATTATTGGTAGTAATACTTTTTCATTAACCGGACCTCTAAGGGTATCTACATCGTAGTTTTGTTTTTCAAGAAGTTCTATGTGTTTACCCGGTGTGTCTTGGAATGAAGTAGAAGTTAGTAATACTTTAAATTTTTCTTTCATTATTAATTTTATTTATTACATTATTTAACTCACTAATATCTTTAATTCTATAGCCTTTAAAATTTTTAAATACATTTTTCCCATCTTCTGTTTCTCTTAAAACAAAAGTTATTTTATTGTTAACCGCTGCTTCATAATCTGCATAAGCATCACCTATAAAAATACAGTTTATACTGTTTATATTTTCTTCATTAAGGATTTTATTTACCCAATACCCTTTTTTTTGAGGTGAACCACAAGCTTTATCAAAAAAATCATACATATTTCTTTTTTTTAAAATTGGTATAATTTCTTTAGTTGGTGTTCCTGTTATAATGTATTTTTTATATTCGCCACTCTTCTCTAGAAACTCTGTAGTACCTTTAACTTCTTGAGAATTCACCACCCCATTTACAACTAAATCACTAAATCTTGAAGCATACTTTTCTATTAATTCCTTTGTTACTTCTTGTTTTAACCAATCACCATTATATATTTTTATTTTTTCATATCTAGACACTCCTCCATTTAACTTATGGTGTTCAACTACTTTATTTGCAAACATCACTCCATAATCCATGTATAATTCTCTAAATGCTTGTGTTTTCACATCAACGGATTCAGCAAGAACCCCGTCGAAATCAAAAAAAATATATTTAATTTTTAACTTTTCACTATCCATGTTATATCATTATGTTTTTCAGAAATCAAAGTCATTGGATATTCTTTAATTTTAGAATTAACAATTTTATTCATTATTTCAATTTTATCTTTCCCTTTAATAAATACAATTATCTTTTTTGCATTCAATATTAAAGGATAAGTAAATGTTAATCTATTTTTATTTATTTTTTTAATAAAATTTAAAACTACAATTTCGTCTCTATTATTTAGAGCATTTGTATTAGGAAATAAAGACGCAGTATGTCCATCAATTCCCATACCTAATAAAATTAAATCAAATACTGGTATTTCATTTTTCTTTTCACTAACATTAGAAATAATTTCGTTGGCATACCTATTTATCATTTCAGGATAATCTAATCCTTCTTTAAAAAAAGAAAAAATATTATTAGCATCTATGTGTCTAAAAAAAGAATTGTTTATGTTTCCATAATTACTTTCTGAATCAATTAAAGAGACACATCTTTCATCTACAATAAAAAAATTACATCTACTCCAATCTAAACCTTTTTTTTTTAAATTAATTAAAATAGGGATAGGTGTACTACCTCCAGATAGTGCTATATTAATGTTGCCTTTTTTAAGGTTTTTTGTTTTTTTAAAAAAATCAATGATATATTCCGTAGAGTAATTTACAAAGTCTTTCGTGTATATAATATTATTTTTCATTTTCATGAACAGCTCTTATACATTCTAACAACCCTTGTCCCATATCAATATGTGGATTAGCTATTATTTTTTTACTAACAGATGGTTGAAAAGAATATGGTGTAAATTTATAGTGGTTATTATAACCAGAATTTTCACACTCTATCTCTATTTGATTATTTAATATTTCGTTAATCATTGAAAACATTTCTATTCTCTTCATTCTTTCTACACCAGTAAGTATTACATGCATATTATTAAACTCTTCTTTTTCTATTACATCTACTGAAAGTTTTGCAGCATCAGCAGCGTGGATATATTCTCTAATCTCTAAACCATCACCATGGTGAGTTATTTTTTTATTAATTACAGCCTCTTTTACTAAATTATATATATAATTATTATCATAATTCCTTTCTGAATATACTGAACCATATCTTAGAATCACAAAATTTAAATCATATTTTTTATTATACTCTTCAATAATTTTTTCAGAAGCTAGTTTACTTATGCCGTAAAACGAACCCTTATTGCTCATCGCATAAGCACTACTTGCGTAAATAAATTTTGATATTTTATTTTTCACGCATTGCTCTAAAATTAAAAGGTTTCCCAAAACATTTAACTCAATTGTTTTTATGGGGTCTTTAACCGCTTTATCTAAATTTGCGAAGCCTGCTAAATTATAAACAATATCGTATTTTTTTTTAAAAACTGACTCAATTTCTAACGGAGATGAAATATCACATTCAATATAATCTACATATTCCAAATACTTTTTATACTTCTCAGGTTTAATGATATCAGCGACAGTTATTTTATAGTTTCTTTTTAATAATTCTTCAACTAAATACACCCCAAGAAAACCAAAACCTCCAAAAACTAAAACTTCTTTTTTATTCATTATATTTTTTCTTTTAAAACCTTCATTTCTTCTCTTGCTTTATCTCCTAAAAAGAAAAAATCTAAACTAAAAGCTAAAAATGTGTATCCTTTTTCTATTTTTTCTAAAGTTTTAGAATGATCTGAATCAATAACATGAAAACCTAATGGTTTTTTCATTTTTTTTGTAACCTTATCAATTTTTGCCAAAGCCTTTTGAACGTCCTCTCTATCATATTCTCCAGGATATCCCATTGATGCAGACAAATCGTAAGGCCCAACAATAATTCCATCAATTCCTTCAACAGATAAAATTTCCTCTAAATTATTAACAGCTTCTATGTGTTCTATTTGAGCAATAACTACTGATTGATTTTTATTCCATTCCTGATAATTATTAAACGCTGTTCCATAATGTTGAGCTCTATTAAGTCCAACACCTCTTTTACCTATCGGAGGATATTTAACATAACCAACAGCTCTCTCAGCCTCTTCTTTATTTTTTATCATTGGTACAACAACTCCATCTGCCCCAGCATCTAAAACTTGCTTGATAATTACCTCTTCGTTTTTACTTACTCTAACTAAAGCTTGCATTCCATTTCCTTGAATATGGCCTATGAGGTTCATAGATGTTTCAATGCTTATTGGTGAATGTTCCATATCTATAACCAACCATTCAAACCCTGCTGTGCTTAGAATTTCAATTACCGCTTGATGAGGAATCGTTAACCACGAACCTATACTCAACTCTAGATTTAGTAATTTACTCTTCAAATTACTTTTTTTATGTGAAAAATTTTTCATCTACTTTTATTACTATTTTTTTTAATTTTTCTATTTTATTATCAACAATAAACTGAGGGTAATGAATATCTTGAGGAAAAAATACTGCCATAAAATTTGGCTTCAAAGATAATTCTAACAAAGGATTATTTACAGCTTTATAAAATTCACAATCAGTGCTAACGTCATATCTTTTTATTACTTCTACAGAGTTTGAATCATATATTTTTATTTTTTCATTTCCTGAAAAAAGAATCTGTATATCAACCTCTCTTCTATGTGACTCAATGATTACAGGTTCTAATTTGGTTTCATAACTCATGACCTTAAAAGTGTAACCTTCTTTTACGTATACACCATTAGGGGATTTAATATTAAAATCTTCTAAGTCCTTAAATATTTTTTTAAAAATAGGCTCTTTAAAATAATTACTCCATTTTTCTATTTTATCGTAAATCATTATCTTAAAAGTTTATGAAGTGATTCTGCAATTATGAAATCTTCTGGCTCATCAATATCTACCGCCTCTATCTTATCTAACTCAAACATATAGGGACTTACCCCTATTCTCTTACCTCCTGACTCTTTAAATGATTCTTTAGAAAAAATATAAAAATTTGAATTCTCTTCGTACAACGGCTCTAAATCCTGAGTTCTTAATAGTTCATTCGGGTTATGGTTGAAGGGTTGTACATCTTGAGTATAAAGTCTAGTTTGTAATTTAGTAACTGAAAAAACAGAATCATTCTTTTTTGTTTCATGCAATAAAATCATTTTTTCTATGGCTTTATCTATAGACTCTGTTTTAAGCAATGGGTTTGTACTATGTGTTTGAATATAAAAATCTGATTTAGAGACAGATAAGTCGTAATTAATAATTTCATTCATTGAAACCATATCTCCTAAAATACTTTCCACTCTATCATGAATTATAACTGAATCACTAAACTCTTCCAAAGCAATTCTTGAAATTTGCTTACTATCGGTATTAATTATTATTTCATCAATGTAACGTGAACTATTTAAAGCTTTTAAAACATGAAAAAAAAGAGGCTTTCCATTAAAATCTCGTAAGTTTTTATTTGGTACTCTTTCTGAATTTCCTTTCATAGGTAACAGCGCAGTTATTTTCATATATTTTTCATTAATTTAATTATTTAAAAATCTAATGATTTATAACAAAACGATAACTTTATAATCAAACTAAAAAGAATGAATTGTTATTTTAACTATTATTTTTTTCTTAGTCTACTCCAACTCTTAAGTAAAAATATTTGGTGATACAAATATTACATACGTTTTTACAACTTATAAAAACAACCAATCATAAAGTTTACACTTTAATTCTATTTTTATCTTAATTATTAATTTATGTCTTCAATTTTTGTTCTAAAAGAAACATATTCTTTTTTCAACAGTACGAAACTAATCCCTAATATAACTCCAACTATTATATATAAAAATAAGATTTTTTTTCTACTAGAATTAGGTTCTACTGCTACTACTACTGGTTGAACTACTGTAAAAACAGGTGTATCTTCTTTTACTTGAATTTTTTGAGCTTCTAATTGTTTTGCTAATTCAGAATAAACTCCATAGATCAAATTAAAATTAGTCTGTAATTTTTCAATTTTTGTTTTTGATATCGATGTATTTAATCCTAAATTAGAATCTCTATATAGTGCTAATCTCTCTTGAGATTCATGCATTTTCTTTTGCTGTTCAAAAAAACGGTTTTCAATAAATTCTAGTTTTTCTTTTGCTTTTTGCACTTTAAAATCAGTAATTGCTTTTTGCAGTAACATTTGAGCTTTTTTTATCATTTGAGCTGCCGGATAAGCCTCAGGCATTGTAAAAGACAACTCAACAAACCCATCTTTATTATCTACATTTATACTAAGCTGGTTTTTAATTCCTTTTAGCAATTCATTTTCATCTTTAGATACTTTATGAATAGTCGAGTCAACTTCAACTATTATATCTTCTTTTTCATCTCCTTTAAAAAAACTTATAATTTCACCTGGTAAACTGACTATAAAGTTTTTAAAATTGAATGAACTATATTCCTCATAGTATTCCTTATATGTTATCGGTTTCTCTATATCTTTAAAATATAAAGGAGTATTTAATAATTGTTTTTTAAAAGTAACACTCTCTATAATTTTAGGATATAACAGAGGAGATATTTCTTCATTACCACCTGCTCCTAAATTAATTCCAGCCATAGCAGCTAACCCACTTAAATTCCCTCCCGATTTCACTCCTGAAGTTTGTGGTATTAAGATCACTGAAGAAGTATATTCTCTTTGTGAAAAAAAAGCAACTAATAAGCCTATTATACTAAAAATAATTATAAAACGAGTAATTATTTTCTTCTCTTTACTTATTGTTTTAAATACGATAACTATATCATCTATTTCATTCTCTGATTTATTCTTTATCGTTCTATTCCCCATTCTTATTCTTATTTATCCGTTAATGTTTTTACTAACACCCCTAAAGTAGCCAAACCTGTGGTAATTGCAATAACCTCTTGAGTTGACATAGCCTTCTTGTTTTCTGGCTTATTTGGTATCAAAACCACAGAACCTGGCTTTATCTCTGGGTAAGATTTAAAGAACAAAAATCTTTTTGTCGTTTTTATATCTCCATTTGCATGAATTACATAAGCTCTACTTTTTTTAGCGTTTGAAGAAAACCCTCCCGAATTTTCGATATAATACTGAAAATTCTTTCCTTTTTCATATCGTACCATTGATGGAGATAAGACCTCTCCTTCAACCTTTACCGTTTGTCTCTCTGATGGGATAAAAAGCTCGTCGCCCTCTTCTAAAATTAAATCATATTTAGAATTCTTACCTCCCTTAGCTAAAATTTTATTTAAACTAATACCTATTTTAAACGCTTTTTTCTTTTTTATTTCTTGTGTAGTGGTTTCTGCCAAGTTATCTAAATTAGAAATCATTTCTAATTGTTTTTTTTCTTCTTTAGAATTACTCTTTCTGGTTAAAAAGGCGCCTTCTGTGTAAGCAAATTTAGTTAAACCATCGGCTTGATCAATTAAATCAGAAATTCTTTCATTTTTTGTGCTCAATGAATATTTTCCTGAAAAATTTACTTCACCTTTAATAAACACTGTTTTTTGTGCCGTATATCCTTTTATATATCTTACTGAAACAATATCAAAAGGTTTTAATTCAAAATTGTCATTAGCTGTACCTTCTAAATTATTACTTGCTTTTAAATCAAAGTTTTCACTTATTGTCTCAAAACTACCGTCTTTTAATCTTCTTGAAACATCAATCATAGTTGCATCTGCCCCATCCTTTAATCCTCCTCCTAGAGCTATTAAATCTTCTATTTGCATGCTTGACATAAAATCGAATTTACCAGCTTTATTTACAGCTCCATTTATGGTAATGAATTCTTTTTCTTTTAATTCATCTTTACTATAAATATAAACGGCATCATTCTCTTTTAAAAACAAATTATTGTTTTCTTCTCTTAATGAAAAAGAAATAGTTTCTTTATTCGTTTTATCATAAGTTCTAACAATAATACCTCTATCTAAAAAAGCTTCTTTAGTTACTCCTTCTGCTTTGCTTAATAAATCTTTTAACGTTAATTTTTCTACATACTCATATTTCCCTGGCTGGAATACAGCCCCTCTAATACTAACTTTATTTAAAAATTCATCTGCTACCTCATTGATGGTTATATAATCACCATCTTTTAAATTCTCTTTAGAAATTTTATTAAAAGGAATCTCAACAATTTCTTTTTGTATTCCATTTATTCTTTCAATAATTATATTCTGTTTGTATGCTTTAGAGGTAAAACCACTACAAAAGCTTAATAAATCCGAAACAGTTTCGGATGACTTCATTTCATAAAACCCTGGTCTTTTTACAGCTCCTTCAATATTAATTAATTTTTGATATGGCTTAATGATAATAACATCTTGATCTTGCACCGTTATATTACCAACTTCAGATCCATTTATTAAAAAATCATAAAAATCAAAATCAGCTATTTTTTCTCCAGCTCTAAAAAGGCGAATATTTCTAAATGATCCATTTTTTGTTGGTCCCCCAGCAGCATATAAAGAATTTAAAACCGTTGAAAAAGCACTTAATGAATATGATCCTGGCACTTTTACTTCACCTACAATACTTACCTGAACGTTTCTTACTTCTTTTATTGAAACTGCAAAATGCACCTTATTATAACTCCTATTTGAAGCTCCTATACCGGCATATATTCTTCTTAAATAATTTTTAATTTTAGATTTAGCTGCATTAATAGGCAATCCAACTAAATAGATATATCCTACACCTTGAATATTTATTGCTCCTTGTTTATTTACTTTTTTCTCATAATTTACTTCTGCTGCTCCCCATAAATCAATAGAAAGAACATCACCAGCTCCAATCACATAACTTTCAGGAGTTGCAACGTTTAAATTTGGCGTAAAAGAAATATTCGGATTGTTAAAAAAATCATATCCGAAAAGTTTTTCTTTCTTTCGCTTACTCTCTACACCTCCTGTTAAACCAAAGAAAGATTGATTTTGATTTGAGCTACTTTCTGTTTTGCTATCACTTGTAGTTCTATTTAAATTAGAGCTTCCTAAATCTCTAATTCTTGTTTTTAGTTTCTGAGCCTGTAATTCAGACATTCCTCTCGTTTTAGCAATAGCTAAAGCTTGTTCTACTGTATATCCCTCTTTTTTTATTCTATCTCGATAAGCTTCAACTTGTTTATCTGAAAGACTATCTACTTGAACCTTACTCATTTCTCCTTGAGCATAAATAGTCGTTCCTAAAAACAACATTAACGCCACTAAAATGGATTTAAATAATTCTTTTTTCAATTTTATATTATTTTTTAATTTTATACATTTTATACCAATCAATAAAACTTCTAATACCCTCATTTAATGGCATTGAAGGTCTATAGTTATAATCTTTTACTAATTCATCAACATTGGCCCAAGTCTTTTCTACATCACCAGGTTGCATTGGTAACATTTCCTTTTCGGCTTCTTTTCCAATATTTTTTTCTATTTCTTTTATAAAATCTAATAAATTAACAGAATTATTATTTCCGATATTATATATTTTATATAAATCTCTTTTTTCTATCGACTTACTAATTATTCTTTCAACACCTCCAACAATGTCATCTATATACGTAAAATCACGTTGCATTTTTCCGTAATTAAATACTTTTATAGGTTTACCCTTAAAAATAGCTTCCGAAAATAACATCGGCGCCATATCAGGTCTTCCCCAAGGCCCATACACTGTAAAAAACCGCAAACCGGTTGTTGGCATTTTATATAAATGACTATATGCATGAGCCATTAATTCATTACTTTTTTTAGTAACAGCGTACAAACTTACGGGATTATTTACATTATCAGAAGTTTCAAAAGGAATTTTTTTATTTGCTCCGTAAACACTAGAACTACTTGCATACACCAAGTGTTTTATTTTACTATCTCTACAGCATTCTAAGACATTTAAAAAACCTACAATATTACTATGTATATATGCATCCGGATTTTCAATACTATAACGAACACCCGCTTGCGCAGCTAAATTACAAACAACATCAAACTGTTCTTTTTCAAATAATTGTGATAATTCTTTTTTATCTTCTAAATTAAGTCTAATAAATTTTAAATTACTATTAGTATCACTAACTACTTCTTTATAGAAATCTTCAGCACTTTCCCTCTCAACTCCTAATTCTTTTAATCTTGCATATTTAAGATTAACATCATAATAATCGTTAATATTATCTATTCCAATTACCGTATGACCTTTACCCAATAATCTTTTAGATAAGTGAAACCCAATAAATCCCGCTGCTCCAGTTACTAAAACTTTCATTAGTTTTTTCCTATTTGATAATATTCAAATCCTTGTCCTTCTAAATCAAAAATATTATACTGATTTCTTCCATCAAAAATTACAGGAATACTTAATTGTTTCTTTATTTCTGAAAAATCCGGTGAACGGAATTCTTTCCACTCAGTTAACATAATTAAAGCATCAGCATCTTTTAACACATCATATTTTGATTCTCCATACGAAATTCCTTCTACATTTTTCAAATAAAAATGCTGAGACTCTTCCATTGCCTTAGGATCATATGCTTTAACTTTAGCGCCTCGCTTTACTAACTCTTTTACTACATAAATAGCAGGCGCCTCACGCATATCATCAGTCCCAGGTTTAAATGCCAATCCCCATAAACCAAAAGTCATTCCTGATAAATCTTCACCAAATCTTTTAGTGATTTTATTTGCTATTACAAATTTTTGACGATCATTTACTTCTTCTACAGATGTGATTAATTTGGCCTCATACCCATTTTCTTCGGCTATTTTCTTTAACGCTTTTACGTCTTTCGGAAAACAAGAACCTCCATAACCAGCTCCTGGATAAATAAAACTATATCCTATTCTGCTATCTGAACCAATTCCGACCCTCACATTATTAACGTCAGCACCTACTCTTTCACAAATATTTGCTATTTCATTCATAAATGAAATTTTAGTTGCTAACATTGCATTTGCTGCATATTTTGTCATTTCTGCTGAACGGATATCCATCGCTACAAAACGATCATGAGACATTGTAAATGGACTATATAATTGTTTTAGACTATTAAAAGCATATTCCGAATCTGCTCCGATTACAACCCTATCGGGTTTCATAAAATCATTAATAGCATCTCCCTCTTTTAAAAATTCCGGGTTTGAAACTACATCGAATTCTATATTAAGTTTTCTATTATCAAGCTCTTGTTTAATTGTCTCTTTTACCTTATCGGCGGTACCTACAGGAACTGTTGATTTATCTACAACTACTAATCGCTTAGTCATTTTAGCACCAATTTCTTTGGCTACCGCTAAAACATACTGTAAATCCGCAGAACCATCATCACCCATTGGAGTTCCTACCGCTATAAAAACTATTTCAGCATCTTTTATTGCTTCTGCTAAATCAGTTGTAAATAACAGGCTTTTATTCGCTATATTTTTTAAAACCAACTTTTCTAAACCTGGTTCATATATAGGTATAATTCCCTTATGTAATTTATCAATTTTATCTTGATCAACATCTACACAAGTTACTTTATTTCCCATTTCTGAAAAGCAAGTCCCTGAGACCAACCCTACATAACCAGATCCAACAATAGCTATATTCATTTTACACCTTTGAATTTTTCAATTCTTCTTTTTCTGCCACTTCTTTTCGCAAGCCGCTACTAGAAAATCGATGCTCTCTTTTATTGTAAAACAATTCTATTCCTTTCTCTTCACAATAAGATCTTCCTGTAAAATTTTTATCAGCATACTCGTCTCCCAAAATACGTACATCAATCTTAAATGACTGTAATACATCTTCTAAATCTTGCTCAGTTGCATAAGGTACAATCTCATCTACATACTTACATCCTTTTAACTGAATATATCGTTCTACAACAGATTGTATTGGTCTATTTTTTTCAGGTCTATCAATAGTAGGATCTGTTTGCAAGCCGCAAATAAGATAATCACACTGATCTTTTGCATCTTCTAACATTTTAACATGTCCTGCATGAAACAAATCGAATGCACTAAAAGTTATTCCTATTTTCATTTTTTATTTCTTTTTTGCAAATATACTTTTATCTATTTAAAAACAAATGTTTATCTCCGTAATTAACTAATTCCGAATTTCTAATATCATGCACTATTTCGATAGATTGTTTTGCATCTATCAAACCAAAGCCTTCATTTTTTAAAATTCCTCTATAACTTTCGGTATGCAATTCAGTAAAACCTCCACTAAACTCAATTTCTTCCCCATCTACTGTGATAGATCGATAAGTTCTTTGCCCTTTTTTCTGAACTTGTTCAGGTAATGATTTTTCATCTATCGATAAAAACCAACGAACTCTAGCGTTTTTAAACTCTAAATACCCTGCCGATTTATCTTTTTCTCTTAAATGCACATGATTTTCTTGCACATCTCCAAAAACCCAAGAAAGCATATCGTAAAAATGCACCCCTATATTTGTTGCGATTCCTCCTGACTTACTCTCGTCTCCTTTCCATGAAACATCATACCAGTTACCACGAGAAGTAATATAAGTTAAATCAATATCGTATTTTCCTTTTTTATTTTCAGAAGCTACTTTCTTTTTCAATGCAATAATACCTGGATGCAAACGCAATTGAAGGATCGTGTTAATACGATTTCCTGATTCTTTTTCTATTGCTTGTAATGCGTCAACATTCCAAGGGTTTAATACTAAAGGTTTTTCGCAAATAGCATCTGCTCCTCTTCGCAACGCCATTCTTATATGAGAATCATGCAAGTAGTTTGGTGTGCAAATACTCACATAATCTAACTGTATATTTTGTTGACGTTTAATTTTTTCAATGTGACGATCAAACCTTTCAAACTCTACAAAAAAATCTGCATTCGGAAAATAACTATCCATCACCCCTACACTATCAAATTTATCTAGCGCAGCAATTAAATTATTATTAGTATCTTTTATTGCCTTTAAATGACGTGGTGCTATATAACCAGCAGCACCAATTAATGCGAAATTTTTCATTATAATGTTTTATCTATTAGATTTTGAGGTAAAAAATTCTTCACATCATATACCACTCCGTTTTCTTTTTTCAACCTCAATAAATCAATCTCCTTAAATTCATTGTGCGATACCGCTAAAACAACAGCATCATATTCTTTTTCGTAAAGTTTAGTATTCAACTCTAAATTATACTCTTTTAAAACTTCTTCTTTTTTAGCCCACGGATCGTAAACATCAATATTTACTCCATAACTTTTTAAAGCATGATACACATCAATCACTTTTGTATTTCTAATATCTGGGCAATTTTCTTTAAAGGTAATTCCTAAAATTAAAATCTCAGCCTTTTTAACTTTAACATCTTCTGAAATCATCAACTTTACAACTTCTGATGCCACATGACTTCCCATACTATCATTTAACCTTCTTCCTGATAAAATTATCTCAGGATAATACCCAAATTGTTGTGCTTTTTGCGCTAAATAAAACGGATCAACTCCAATGCAATGCCCTCCAACTAAACCTGGTTTAAAAGGTAAAAAGTTCCACTTTGTTGCCGCAGCTTCTAAAACATCATTCGTATTAATGTTCATCAGATTAAAAATCTTAGCTAACTCATTTACAAAAGCAATATTAATATCTCTCTGACAGTTTTCTATAATTTTTGATGCTTCTGCAACCTTAATAGAAGTTGCTTTATGAGTTCCAGCCTTAATAACTGACTGATACAAATCATCAACTTTTTGGGCAGTTTCTTCAGTAGATCCCGAAGTAACTTTTAAAATATTTTCTACTGTACGGATTTTATCTCCAGGACTTATCCTTTCTGGCGAATAACCAACGTAAAAATCTTTATTCAATTTTAATCCTGATTCTTTTTCTAAAACTGGCACGCAATCCTCTTCTGTAGCTCCTGGATATACTGTTGATTCGTAAATAACGATATCGTCTTTTTCTAAAACTTGCCCTATCGTTTTACTAGCGCTTAATAACGGAATTAAAATTGGTTGATTGTTTTTATCCACAGAGGTAGGAACTGTTACAATATAATAATTACAATCTTTTATATCGTTAACATCATTGGTAATAAATAGCCCTTTTTTTTCTGAAGAATTAGCTACCAAAACCGACTTTAATAAGTTATTCTCTACCTCTAACGTTACATCATCGCCAGATTTTAACTCCGCTACTCTTTGATTTTTTATATCAAAACCAACAACCGAATATTTTTCTGCAAATAACCTAGCTAGCGGAAGCCCTACATAACCTAATCCTATAATTGCAATCTTTGGTGTACTCATCTTCATTAACACTAATAAAATACCTTGTAAATAGCCTACGAAAGTACAAAAAACATTACTAACAAAATATTGTAAAATAAAAAAGTCTCATCAAATTTTGACAAGACTTTTTGGTGGGCAATGAGGGATTCGAACCCCCGACCCCCTCGGTGTAAACGAGGTGCTCTGAACCAACTGAGCTAATTGCCCGATATTTTTTTTAATTCCTTTTTCGGATTGGAATATTGTGGGCAATGAGGGATTCGAACCCCCGACCCCCTCGGTGTAAACGAGGTGCTCTGAACCAACTGAGCTAATTGCCCGATATTTTTTTTAATTCCTTTTTTCGGTTTGGAATATTGTGGGCAATGAGGGATTCGAACCCCCGACCCCCTCGGTGTAAACGAGGTGCTCTGAACCAACTGAGCTAATTGCCCTCAATTGCGGGTGCAAATATAATATTGTTTTAGAAAAAAACAACACTATTTTACTATAATTTTATAAAATTTCTGCAACAACAAATGTACTTCCTCCTACATAAACAACATCTTCTTTGCTTGCTTTTATCTTAACCTCCTCAAAAGCTTGATTTACAGAACCGAACGCATTTCCTTTTAAATCGATTTTTTCTGCTTGTGCTTTTAATATTTTTTCAGACAAACCTCTTGGTATATCTGGTTTACAGAAATAATACACCGCTTTTTTAGGAAACATTGGCAAAATATCTTCCAAATTTTTATCTGAAACCACTCCTAAAACGATATGCAATTTTTTATATTCTTCTTTTTTTAACTGATTTAAAGTATAAATTAACCCTTCTTTATTATGTGCGGTATCACAAATTACTTTAGGTTTTTCTTGTAAAATTTGCCAGCGCCCTTTTAAATTCGTGTTCTTTACAACATTTAACAATCCGTTTTTAATGTTTTCCTCTAAAACAGAAAATCCTTTTAATTGCTGAATTGCTTTTACAGCTGTTTTTATATTTTTTTGCTGGTAACTACCTAGTAAATCTGTTTTATAAGCATCTTTTTCTTCGGATGCAAATACAATTGTAGTATTGCATTTATCCGCTTTAGCGAAAAAAACAGCAGTAACCTCTTCTTGTTTTTCTCCAATAACAACAGGGGTCTTCTCTTTTATAATTCCTGCTTTTTCAAAAGCTATTTCAGGTAAGGTTTCTCCTAAAAACTGCGTATGATCTAGTCCTATATTTGTTATTACCGAAACTTCGGGTGTAATAATGTTTGTAGAGTCTAGTCGCCCTCCTAAGCCAACTTCAATTATTGCTATATCAACTTTTTGGTTTGCAAACTCGGTAAAAGCCATACCAACTGTCATTTCAAAAAATGATACTTGTTGCTTTTCTAAAAACGCTTTATTATCAACAACAAAATCAATTATTTTTTCTCTTCTAATTTCTTCGCCATTTACACGTATGCGCTCTGTAAAATTTTTAAGGTGCGGTGAAGTATATAAACCTACTTTATAACCTGCTTCTTGTAAAACTGAAGCGATCATATGACTCGTAGATCCTTTTCCGTTAGTACCGCCTACATGAATTGTTTTAAACTTTTTTTCAGGATTTCCTAACATTTTACTTAAAGCCAAAATATTGGTTAAATCTTTTTTAAACGCAGCTTTACCTTCTCGTTGATACATCGGCAATTGCCTAAACATCCAATCTAAGGTTTCTTGATATGTCATCTTTACTTTTTACAACTTACCGACTCTATTTGAGACGAAATTTATTAAAATTTGTATTTTTTATTGTGACAGAGAAAACTTGTAGATAATTGTTCCTCTTTGTTTTGTCGGTGCATTTTCATCGGCATTCCATTTAGTTTTAAAAGCGGCTTCTTTTGCTGCCTTTTCTAAACAAGGTGCCGAACTAGTACTTCCTTTTAAACCACCAGCTTGCACTTTAACCACTTCTCCTTTTTGATTAACTTCAATACTAACCACTACCGTACCCTCTTCTTCGCAATCTGGTTTTTTTATCGGTTTTAATAATGCTTTTCTTCCTGTTAAATTATAATTTCCTCCTGAACCACTTCCTGAATTTCCATAATATTTATCTGAATTCGGATCTCCATTTTCATTTCCTTTTACTCCAGATTTCGCATCATCTCCTTCTCCTTTTGTTGCTCCGTTATTTGAAGTTCCGTTTAACAAACTATTTAAAGCATTCGTAGCTTCTTTTGATGGTTTAGGTTTTGGCTTCTCTTTTGGAGTCACTTTTTTAGGGGTTTCTTTTTCTTCTTTTTTTTCTTCTTTTGATTTTTCTACAACAGGAACATTCGTGGCAGTATCATCAGTAATTATTTCTTCTTTAATTACTTCTTGTGGAGTTTCTACCACCTCTTCTTCAACTATTTCTTCTGTTACTTCTTCTTTATTTGCAGTTGCTTTTTTTGTTTTTTCAACAGGTTCACCACTACCAATTTCTGAATTACCAAAATTAATTGCCAATCCATATTCAATTGGTGGGTCAAGATATTTCATTCCAACATTAAATATTCCGAAGATTAAAATCATCAGAATAACAGCGGTAATAATTGCTGATTTACGTTTATGTTCGGTATTTAAAACTTGCATTTTTATTTACCCTTTACAGCTAAAATCATTTTTAATTTATTTCTATTGGCAATATCAATAACTTTCATCACATTTTTATAAGGCACATTCTGATCACCTCTTATCACTACCGTTTTCTTTTTATTGCCACCTACTTTTGCCAGTATTTTTTGCTCTAAATCAACCGCGCTAACTTTTGTTTTATCAATATAAAAAGAAGAAGTTTCTGTTATGGTAACAGCTACAGATTTACTGTTTTCTGTTTTTCCGCCAGCTTTAGGCAATAAAACATCAATAGCACTAACAGTTACCAATGTTGATGTTAGCATAAAAAATATTAGCAACAAAAAAACAATATCCGTCATAGACGACATATTAAAACTGGGATCTACTTTATTTCTTCCTTTTAAATTCATTTTTAATCAAAAAAAGTTAACTATTAAATTAAGCAGGTTCGTTTAGTAAATCTAAAAACTCTACTGATTTTGCTTCCATTTGATACACAACTTTATCGGTACGAACTACTAAATGATTGTATGCAATGTAAGCTATAATCCCCACAATTAATCCTGCAACCGTAGTTGTCATTGCGGTATATAATCCGTCAGATAATAATTTAATATCTATTTGACCGCCAGAGTTTGCTATTTCATGTATGGCAACTATCATACCTATTACAGTTCCTAAAAAACCAATCATAGGTGCTGCACCTGCAATAGTTGCAACCACCGAAACGTTTCTTTCTAGTTGATATACCTCTAACCTTCCTGCATTTTCAATCGCTTTATTAATATCATCTAATGGTTTTCCTATTCTCGAAATTCCTTTTCCTATTAATCTTGCTGTAGGAGAATTGGTATTTGTACACAACGCTTTGGCACTTTCTAACTTCCCTCCAATAATATGATCTCTAATTTGATTCATAAAATTCTTATCTACTTTTGATGCTTCTTTGATAGCAAAAAAACGTTCAAAATAAATATATAATGCTACAGCTAACAGCACAAATAAAATTGCAATGATAATTTGCCCTCCTAAACCACCATCTTTAATTAACTGAATTATAGACAATGTTTTTTCTTCTGATATAGCTTCTTCTAAATTTTCTTGAATAAATAATAACATCAACTTATTTTTTAAGTTACTTAATACTAACGTACCTTTTCTTTTTTAATTGTTTAAAAAAAAATCATCTTGAATAAGCTAAAGTACTTATTAAAATACTCCGTTTACTCAAAATGATTTTTAATTAAAACTGTATAATTTTAAATAATTCCTCTCATAATTACAAAAGCAAGTGAACCTACTAAAAAGCCAACAAATGCTAACCATGATATCTTTTTTAAATACCAAAAGAAATCTATTTTTTCCATACCCATTGCTACAACTCCTGCTGCAGAGCCAATAATTAACATTGATCCTCCTGTACCAGCAGAAAACGCAATAAAATGCCATAACGGATTATCTAACGGTTCTGAAAACATTCCCAAAGATGCAGCTACTAAAGGCACATTATCTATCACTGCAGATCCTATTCCTAATAAAATTACAACTAAATCAGATACGTGAGTTCCTGCTAATTCAGTTCCCATTAAAGGAATACTTTCTTTTAATCCATCAGCAAAATTAAATAAAACACCTAACGATTCTAAAGCGGCTACTGCCATTAAAATTCCTAAGAAAAATAAAATACTAGGCATTTCTATTTTAGATAAAGAGGCATGTACAGGACTATGTTGCGCATGATTATCAGATTCGTCTCTATCAACACTTGTTAACGAAAATTTTGTTCTACTATAAATTTCTGCAAAAGTAGCAACAACTGCTAACGACAGCATCATACCTACATAAGGAGGTAAATGAGTTACTGTTTTAAAGAAAGGCACAAATACAATAGCTCCTAAACCTAAATACAACATTCTTGCACTATATGGATTAGGTGTTGTTTCTTCTTTAGCATCTTCAGATTCAATATCACCTTTAAAAGCAGGTAAAAAAGAAGCTATAAAAGTTGGTACAATCATACATAATAATGAAGGAACAAATAAATATGCTACTAACATTGGCGTACTTACTTTTTTACCAATCCACAACATTGTTGTTGTTACATCACCAATTGGAGACCAAGCCCCACCTGCATTTGCGGCGATAATGATTAAACCTGCAAACCAAATTCTATCTTCTCTTCTTTTTACTATTTTTTGTAAAATTGAGATTAATACAATCGTAGCTGTAAGATTATCTATAATTGCTGATAAGATAAAAGCCAACACACCAAACATCCACAAGATTTTTTTCTTGCTTTTTGTTTTTACATATCCTTTTATTGTTGAAAATCCATCAAAATAATCAATAATTTCAACAATTGTCATTGCTCCTAAAAGGAACACTAATATTTCGGCTGTTTTACCTAAATGGTGCAATAACGTCTCTTCAACTAAATGTAATTTATCTTCGTGTGCTAAAGCTCCAAAACCTTCTACCAAAGCATGCTTTGATGAATCAAACCAATTAGAAAAGCTATCTACTCCTAAAGCTACCAAAGCCCAACAAAGAGCCATCATTACTAATGCAGGTATTAATTTATCAAGTTTTACATTATGCTCTAGAGTAATACCTAAGTACCCCATTACAAATATTAAAATAATAGCTATTTCCATGGTTTAAATTTAATTTTTATATTAATTCTTTTAATGCGATTTCAAATGCGGTTGAACAAATTTTTGTTTTCGATGCACTTTTTACAAATGTTCTTTGTAATGCTTTTTTAATAATATTAGATGTATCGTCAAATATTGCTTTATCTTCCATCGGTAAAGCTACTTTTGCTTCCATTAAATAAGCAAAAACTCTAGCAATACCACAGTTAGAAATAAAATCTGGCAATAAACTTAAATGTTTATCTGTATATTCCATAATAGGTCCAAAGAAAATTTCTTTATCTGCAAAAGGAACATTTGCTCCTGGAGAAATAACTTCCAAACCAGTATCAATCATTTGTTGTACTTGATCTTGAGAAACTAATCTTGAGGCTGCTGCTGGTACAAATATTTCTGCTGGTAAGCTCCAAATTTTAGCATTAATTTCATCAAAAGGAATCATATCGTCAGCAACCAATTTGTTACCGTCTTTTGCTAAAAACAAAGCTGTCATTTCATCCATAGAAAATCCGTTTTCGTTAATAACTCCTCCGTCTCTATCAATAATACCAACAACTTTTGCGCCTAATTGCGTTAAATAATAAGCCGCTGCAGAACCTACATTTCCAAAACCTTGAACAATGGCTCTTTTTCCTTTTACATTTCCCCCATAAATATTATAGTAATGTTTAACCGCTTCGGCAACACCATATCCTGTTAACATATCGGCAACAGTATATTTTTTAGATAAATCTGGCGAAAATTGCTGATCTTCAATTACCTTAATTACTCCTTGACGTAATTGTCCGATTCTGTTAATTTTATCAGCTTCGGTAGGTTTAAAGTGCCCATTAAAAATACCCTCTTGCGGATGCCAAACTCCACAGCTTTCTGTAATCGGAATTACATCTTTATCTGCATCTACATTTAAATCTCCTCCAGTTCCGTAGTAATGTTTTAATAACGGAGTAACTGCTTTATACCAACGCTCTAAAACGCCTCTTTTTCGTGGGTCATTCGGATCAAAGTTAATTCCCGATTTTGCACCTCCAATTGCCGGTCCAGATACCGTAAATTTCACTTCCATTGTTTTTGCTAAAGATAAAACCTCGTTCTTGTTTAATCCTTTACGCATTCTTGTTCCTCCACCGGCAGCACCACCTCTTAACGAGTTTATTACTGTCCATCCTTCTGCATCTGTTTCCTGATCTTTCCAATGAAAAACAATTTCAGGATCTTTTTCTTCGTATATTTTAAGTAAATCTTTCATAATATCTTTTAGTAAATTTTCAACTTTAATTTTAGTTATAATTCTTAGTAAATTCTCTATACATATATTCTTAAAAAGAAGTTAAAGTTGTCTCATTTTAAAAGTTTTTAGTTGTTGTTTTTTCCTGTTAAAAACAGGCAGTCACAAACTTACCATAAAAAAAATAATAGGTCAAATTTTTTGATTTAAATTATTGTAATGAAAAAATCACCCCTGAAGAATGATTTTTTCTTGCGCCAGTAACACTCCTTAAACAATTTACCTGATTTTCAACACGTAACAATCCTAAAAAAGCAAAAATCAAAGCTTCTTTATAATTAATAAGTTCGTTTGACTGAATTTTTATTTTTATTTCTGAATAAAATTCAATTCTGCTAATTAAAAAAGAATTAAAAACACCGCCTCCTGTTATTAAAACCGATTCGTTTTTTAAAACAATCTTTCCTATTTGAATTGCAGCATGCTCAATAAAAGTTCTTAAAATGGTGGGAATGTCTTTTTCTAAATCATCAATTAAAGGAAAAATAGTTGATTGCACCCATTCTAATCCTAAAGATTTAGGTGGTTTTTTATCATAAAAACCCAACGCATTTAATTTTTTTAATAATTCTTTATTTGTTTTTCCTTTGGATGCTATTTTTCCTTTATCATCATATTCAAATCCGAGTTTTTGTACATAATGATTCAACACGATGTTTACTGGACAAATATCAAAAGCAATTCTGTTTTCATTTTCTTTAAACGAAACATTAGCAAAACCACCAAGATTTACACAAAAATCATAATTAGCAAACAACAGTTCATCACCAATAGGAACCAACGGAGCGCCCTGTCCACCTAATTGAACATCTTGCGTTCTAAAATCGCACACTATTTTTTTATTGGTAATTTCAGATAATATTTTTCCACTACCAATTTGAAGAGTTACTCCTTCATCCGGTTGATGCAAAATCGTATGTCCGTGAGAAGCTATAAAATCAATCTTATTAATAGTGTTTTTTTTGATAAACAAATTGATTTTTTCACCTAATAACTCGCCATATTTTATATCTAAAATTGCTAAATCATCTACATTAAAATCAATTGCTTTTTGTAATTTACTTTTCCATGTTTTAGAATACGGAATGGTATCAGCAACTAATATTTTAAAATTTTTAGGTTCGCTTTTATCAAACTGAACATACACTAAATCTATTCCGTCTAATGAAGTACCAGACATCAATCCTATTATATAATAAAAGTCGTTATTCATAGTCTGTAAAAATAATAAAAGCCTATTGAAAATATGCTACGAAAACGATATCTTTGAGCTCATTTTTTACGAATATAATAATTATATATAATGGATTTTAGTTTAACAGAAGAACACTTAATGATTCGTGATGCAGCGCGTGATTTTGCACAAACCGAATTATTACCAGGAGTAATTGAAAGAGATAATGCACAAACTTTCCCAGATGAATTAGTAAGAAAAATGGGAGAACTTGGTTTTTTAGGTATCATGGTAGATCCTAAATACGGAGGAAGCGGAATGGATGCGATTTCTTATGTATTAATTATGGAAGAATTATCTAAAATTGATGCTTCTGCCTCTGTAATGGTTTCTGTAAATAACTCTTTAGTTTGTTACGGTTTAGAAGCTTACGGAACTGAAGAACAAAAACAAAAATATTTAACAAAATTAGCTACTGGTGAGCAAATTGGTGCTTTTTGTTTATCTGAACCTGAAGCAGGATCTGATGCTACTTCTCAAGCTACAACAGCCGAGAACAAAGGAGATCATTATGTAATTAACGGAACAAAAAACTGGATTACCAATGGTGGGCGTGCTGATGTTTATTTAGTAATTGCACAAACCGATCGTAGTAAAAAACATAGAGGAATCAACGCTTTTATTGTTGAAAAAGGAACAGAAGGTTTTCATGTTGGTCCTAAAGAAGATAAATTAGGTATTCGTGGTTCTGACACGCATACTTTACAATTTAACGACGTAAAAGTACCGAAAGAAAACAGAATTGGTGAAGACGGATTCGGATTTAAATTCGCTATGAAAACTTTATCTGGTGGACGTATTGGTATTGCTGCACAAGCATTAGGTATTGCATCTGGAGCTTATGAATTAGCTTTAAAATACTCTAAAGAACGTAAAGCTTTTGGTACCGAAATTTGTAACCATCAAGCAATTGCTTTTAAATTAGCTGATATGTATACTGAAATTGAAGCGGCAAGAATGTTAGTTATGAAAGCAGCTTGGGACAAAGATCAAGGTAACAGTTTTGATATGTCTGGAGCAATGGCTAAACTATATGCATCAAAAGTTGCGATGGAACAAACCGTTGAAGCTGTGCAAATTCACGGTGGTAACGGATTCGTTAAAGAATACCATGTAGAGCGTTTAATGCGTGATGCAAAAATTACACAAATTTACGAAGGAACATCAGAAATTCAGAAAATCGTAATTTCTAGAGGCGTTATCAGAGGTTAAAACCTGTCTGATCGATAACAGTAGATATTTATAAACTAAAAGTCCATCATTAATTTGATGGACTTTTTTAGTATTAAATATTTGGGCGTTACCACAAGGGTCGCGCTTTCCGTACTCGCTTTTTGTTCATTCTTCACAAAAGAGCTCAAACAAAACTGCAATCGCTAACGCGTGTATTTATAATTATAAATCTTTAAATTCTAATTTATGTAAATGCAAACCAGAAGCCGGAGCTATATTTTTTATAAACTCAATATCAGAATCAGGATCTAAACTTTGTTTGATAAAATCTAAATCAAATTCTCCTTTTCCTAAATCATGCAATGCGCCCATAATTAATCGAATCTGATTTCTTAAGAAACCTTCACCTCTAACAACTAACACAAAACTCTCTTTCGGAAAAAAAGATGCTGTCAATTCAGTATTTTTTTCAATTCTACAAAATTGAATTTCTCTTTCAACCTTAGTTTCTTCGGTTGGCTTTGTACAATAGCGTTTATAATTATGAAAACCTTCAAATAATATTGCTCCTTCTTTCATCAAATCAACATCTAATTGCTCTCTGAAACGTGTTAAAAACGGAGCTGCATACGGGTGATTTTTTTCACCATAAGAAAAATAATAACGATATTCTTTTAACTTCGGGTGCTGAATTATATTAAAATCTCTATCAATATTTTCAATCTTTAAAGCTCTCATATCACCTGGAGCATTTGCGTTAAAATCTATCATAAATTCATCAAAATCTACTTTTTCATCAATAAATAATTGAAACGCAAAATGGCTTGCCGAAACTCTAGCATCTGTTCTACCAACTCCTAAACTTTTTAAACGAATACCTTTAAAAATAAACTTTAACGTTTTATCTAAAAATAAATGACCTGTTTTTAAATTTGGTTGTTTTTGCCATCCATGAAAACGGAAACCTAAATATTGAATCGTAACTAAATATGTATACTTGTAATTCATCATTATAATAAACCGAATGATTGTTTGGCAATTTCTAATTCTTCATTTGTAGGAATCACCAATATTTTTACTGCTGAATTTTCTTGATGAATTTCAGTAAGTTTTTTAGCTCTTACATCATTTTTATTTTCATCTAAATTAATACCAAAAACATCCATAGCATTACAAACTAATTTTCTCATCAAAACAGAATTCTCTCCTATTCCAGCAGTAAAAACAACAGCATCTAAGCCGTTCATTGCTGCAATATATGAACCTATATATTTTTTAATTCGGTAAGCATTCATATCTAAAGCCAACTGGCAATTTTCATCGCCTTTTTCGGCAGCAGCCTCAATATCTCTTAAATCACTAAACCCTGTTAAGCCTAACATACCGCTTTCTTTTTGCAACATATTATTTACATAATCTGCATTGTAGCCTAAATTGTTTATCAAATAAAACACCAAAGCATGGTCAATATCACCAGAACGAGTTCCCATTATTAAACCTGTAACTGGACCAAATCCTAAAGAATGATCTATACTTTTTCCATCTTTAACAGCTGTTATACTACAACCATTTCCTAAGTGAATTGTAATTATATTAGAATTTTGTTTTCCTAAATATTCAATCGCTTTTTCAGAAACATATTTATGACTCGTACCATGAAAACCATACAAGCGAATTTTATCTTCTTCTAAAAATTTGTTTGGTATCGCATATTTATAAGCTTTAACAGGTATTGTTTGATGAAAAGCAGTATCAAAAACCGCTACTTGGGTTGCTTTTGTAAAAATAGCTTCTGCAACTTTTATACCTTCTAGATTTGCTGGATTATGGAGTGGTGCTAATGAAAATAATTTTTCAATTTTATTTTTAACCTCTAATGTTACTTTGGTTGTTTTTGTAAAAGTGCTTCCTCCATGTACAACTCTATGCGCAACAATTTCAATTTCATTTGTAGAGTTTATTACACCTACATTTTGATCTAACAATAAATCAACAACCTTTTCTAATCCCGCTTTATGGTTTTTAATTTCAAGTGTTTCTTCAACACTTTTATTGGCTGATTTATAATGAATATTTCCTGTTTCTAATCCAATTCTTTCTATCAATCCTGCACAAATTACTTCTTGCGCTGGCATTTCAAATAATTGATATTTTATTGATGAACTTCCTGAGTTAATAACTAATACTTTCATATTTATATATCTTGAGCTTGAATTGCAGTTAAAATTATAGTGTTAAAAATATCATCAACTGTACATCCTCTACTTAAATCGTTTACTGGTTTATTTAAACCTTGCAACATTGGCCCAATTGCCAACGCGCCAGTTTCTCTTTGCACGGCTTTATAAGTATTATTTCCTGTGTTTAAATCAGGAAAAATTAACACATTTGCTTGTCCGGCTACTTCTGAGTTTGGTAATTTCTTTTTTCCTACGGATGTATCTACTGCTGCATCATATTGAATTGGCCCTTCAACTTTTAAGTCTGGTCGTTTTGCTTTAATAATTTCGGTTGCTTTTCTAACGGTTTCAACATCTTCTCCTTTTCCTGATGCTCCTGATGAATATGATAACATGGCAATTTTAGGATCAATTCCAAAAGCAATACTAGAATCTGCTGATGAAATTGCTATTTCTGCCAATTCTTCTGCAGATGGATTCGGATTAATAGCACAATCACCAAAAACAGAAACTCGATCTTCTAAACACATAAAGAAAATAGAGGATACTACCGAAAAACCTGGTTTTGTTTTCACAAACTGTAACGCTGGTTTTATAGTATGTTGTGTAGTGTGAGCAGCTCCTGAAACCATTCCGTCAGCCAATCCTTTGTACACCATCATGGTTCCGAAATAAGATACATCTGCCATTAAATCATCTGCCATGGCAGGACTTAACCCTTTGTGTTTTCTTAATTCATATAAAGTTGCCGAAAAATCTTTAAAATATGTTGATTCAATCGGATTAATAATTTCTGTTTTATCAAAATCAAAAGAAAGATTTAATCTTTTTATTGATGCTTCAATATTTACTCTTTTCCCTAAAATAGTTAATTTAACAACAGCTGTTTTTTGAAGTTGAGAGGCAGCTATTAAAATTCTGTCATCATTTCCTTCTGGTAAAACAATATGTTTTTTAACTTCTTTTGCTTTTTTTAATAAATTATATTGAAACATTCTTGGGGTAAGAACATCTGTACCTTTATAACTTGTAAGTTTTTCATTTAAAGCAGTAACATCAACAAATTTTTCAAAAACATTGATAGACATCTTTATCTTATCAACATTTTCTGCATAAATATGAGATCTTACATTTCCTAATTTTGTTGTTGTAGCAAAAGTTCCTTCTTTAACCCATAAAATAGGAACTATTTTTTCTAAACCTTCAATTAATTTAATGATTGATGGATTTAGTTCAATACCTCCTGTTAAAACAATTCCTGAAATTGATGGATAGTTTGTTGATATATTTGCTTGTAAAGTACCTAATAAAATATCCGACCTATCTGCGGGAGTAACCACCACACTGCCTTCTGTTAGATGATGTAAAAAATGAGACAATTGCATGGCCCCAACTTTTATATCTCCTGTAGTATTATTTAAAAAGTTTTCACCAAATAAAACTTTGGCATCAATCTCATTTAAAAATTCCTTAACCGTAGGATTATTTAATTTTTTATTTATAGGAATTGCGTTTATTGATACAGATTTTGGTAGATTACTTCCAACTTCATTAAGAACAATATCAATATTTTTTTCTTCAATTTTATTCGCTACAACCGAAATTACTTTAACATCTTTATTTGCAAACAAATCATATGTTAATCGTAAATTTTGAATAAATTCATTTAATGTTTTATTAATTCCTCCTGATATTATTATCACAGGAATTCCTAAATTTTTAGCAATTAAAACATTTAAATCCATTTCAATAATAGATCCATGATCAGAAAAATCTGTCCCTTCAACAATAACGAAATCATTTTTATCTTCTAAACCTTTATACTTTTCAATAATTTTACTGATAACTTCATCCTCTTTATCTTCATTCAATTTTTCAATTAACTCAGAGCGTGTAAAAGCATAACAATCTTCATAACTATCTTTAAGATTAAAATAATTAAGAATAGTATTAATATGATTATCTCTTTTTCCTCCTATCGGATTATCAATAACAGGTCTAAAATAACCAACTTTAGGCTTTTTTTTAAGCAATAATTGTATCAAACCAATACTAAGCATTGATTTTCCAGAATTTGCCTCACTTGCTGCAATATAGATAGCTTTATTCATTTTTGTAATTTTACACAAAATTACTCTAAATAAAATTAATCGTTTATGATAATTGTTAGTATAATTGCTACTTAAGTATATTATAAAATACCATTAAAAATAATTAGTAGAAGCTATTCACGCTTTCCGCACTCGCTTTTTTTACTTTTTAAAATAAAAATCAAAAAAGAGCTCAAACAAATGCTTCAATCGTGGCTAAACCTATCAATGTATAATTCGTATATCTAAAACTTATTTGCTTACTTTCTACCTCACTTTTTCCTTTTTCTATTCACTCTTATACCTTTTACCTTTCCCTAATTTCATTTCGATTTAAAGCAAAAAAAAACCTCAATCTATTCAGATTGAGGTTTAAAAGAAAGGCAACGACCTACTCTCCCACCATTGGCAGTACCATCGGCGCTAATGGGCTTAACTTCTCTGTTCGGGATGGAAAGAGGTGAGCCCCATTGCGATAATCACCTTAAATCGTTCAGTATATTTCAACTGTATAAGTTAACATACTAGTAAAATCATATCGTAAATTGTCAAAAGAGTTGCGCTTCCCCTTACTAGAAGGGAAAGACTTTACATAAGCCTATGGGTTATTAGTAATACTCGGCTATGACATTACTGCCTTTACACCTGTATCCTATCAACGTGGTAATCTTCCACGACCCTTTAAAGAAATCTCATCTTGTGGTGGGTTTCGCGCTTATATGCTTTCAGCGCTTATCCCTTCCCAACGTAGCTACTCAGCAGTGCTCCTGGCGGAACAACTGATACACCAGAGGTTAGTTCAACTCGGTCCTCTCGTACTAAAGTCAAATCCACTCAAATTTCTAACGCCCACAGCAGATAGAGACCGAACTGTCTCACGACGTTCTGAACCCAGCTCGCGTGCCACTTTAATGGGCGAACAGCCCAACCCTTGGGACCTTCTCCAGCCCCAGGATGTGACGAGCCGACATCGAGGTGCCAAACCCCCCCGTCGATGTGAGCTCTTGGGGGAGATCAGCCTGTTATCCCCGGAGTACCTTTTATCCTTTGAGCGATGGCCCTTCCATGCGGAACCACCGGATCACTATGCTCTACTTTCGTACCTGATCGACCTGTATGTCTCTCAGTCAAGCTCCCTTATGCCATTGCACTCTACGCACGGTTACCAAACGTGCTGAGGGAACCTTTAGAAGCCTCCGTTACTCTTTTGGAGGCGACCACCCCAGTCAAACTACCCACCACGCACTGTTCTCATTGCTGAGTTAGGCTCTAGATAAGCAAAGGGTGGTATTTCAAGGACAACTCCACAACGCCTAGCGACGCCGCTTCATAGTCTCCCACCTATCCTACACATTACTTATCCAAAGTCAATACGAAGCTATAGTAAAGGTTCACGGGGTCTTTTCGTCCCGCTGCGGGTAATCGGCATCTTCACCGATACTACAATTTCACCGAGCTCATGGCTGAGACAGTGTCCAGATCGTTGCACCATTCGTGCAGGTCGGAACTTACCCGACAAGGAATTTCGCTACCTTAGGACCGTTATAGTTACGGCCGCCGTTTACTGGGGCTTCATTTCATTGCCTCGCCAAAGGCTAACAACTCCACTTAACCTTCCAGCACCGGGCAGGTGTCAGGCCTTATACATCATCTTTCAATTTAGCAAAGCCCTGTGTTTTTGATAAACAGTCGCTATAGACCTTTTCACTGCGGCCATCCGAAGATGGGCGACCCTTCTCCCGAAGTTACGGGTCGATTTTGCCTAGTTCCTTAGCCATGAATCACTCGAGCACCTTAGAATTCTCATCCCAACTACCTGTGTCGGTTTACGGTACGGGTTCTCATAATCTGAAGCTTAGAGGTTTTTCTTGGAAGCCTTTAGGCACACTATCAACGCATCCGAAGATTTGTTGTACTATCACATTTCACCTAGCTCTGCGGATTTACCTACAGTGCCAATAGCTACATGTTTCAACGAACTATTCCGTCAGTTCGCGGTGCTTTCATTACTCCGTCACCCCATCGCAATTATAAGAAGTACAGGAATATTAACCTGTTAGCCATCGACTACTCCCTTCGGATTCGCCTTAGGACCCGACTAACCCTCAGCTGATTAGCATCGCTGAGGAAACCTTAGTCTTTCGGTGAGGGGGTTTCTCGCCCCCTTTATCGTTACTTATGCCTACATTTTCTTTTCTATCCGCTCCAGCATACCTTACAGTACACCTTCGGCGCAAATAGAATGCTCCCCTACCACTTATACTTTGTATAAATCCATAGCTTCGGTAATATGTTTATGCCCGATTATTATCCATGCAAAACCGCTCGACTAGTGAGCTGTTACGCACTCTTTAAATGAATGGCTGCTTCCAAGCCAACATCCTAGTTGTCTAAGCAGTTTCACCTCGTTAGTTCAACTTAACATATATTTGGGGACCTTAGCTGATGGTCTGGGTTCTTTCCCTCTCGGACATGAACCTTAGCACCCATGCCCTCACTGCTGAGTAACATTTTATAGCATTCGGAGTTTGTCAGGAATTGGTAGGCGGTGAAGCCCCCGCATCCAATCAGTAGCTCTACCTCTATAAAACTTTCGCTCAACGCTGCACCTAAATGCATTTCGGGGAGTACGAGCTATTTCCGAGTTTGATTGGCCTTTCACCCCTACCCACAGGTCATCCAAAGACTTTTCAACGTCAACTGGTTCGGTCCTCCACTGTGTGTTACCACAGCTTCAACCTGCCCATGGGTAGATCACTCGGTTTCGCGTCTACTACTACTAACTATGGTCGCCCTATTCAGACTCGCTTTCGCTTCGGCTCCGGACCTTAAATCCTTAACCTTGCTAGTAACAGTAACTCGTAGGCTCATTATGCAAAAGGCACGCCGTCACACAGTTAATGTGCTCCGACCGCTTGTAGGCGTACGGTTTCAGGTTCTATTTCACTCCCTTACTTAGGGTTCTTTTCACCTTTCCCTCACGGTACTAGTTCACTATCGGTCTTTCAGGAGTATTTAGCCTTACCGGATGGTCCCGGTGGATTCATACAGGATTACTCGTGTCCCGCACTACTCAGGGTACTGCTATATCTTCTTCGCTTACCTATACGAGACTATCACTCTCTACGGTTTGTCTTTCCAGACAATTCTAGTTCACTTAGATTCTAATGTCGCAGCCCTACAACCCCAATATTGCCGTAACAACATTGGTTTGGGCTAATCCGCGTTCGCTCGCCACTACTAACGGAATCACTATTGTTTTCTCTTCCTCCGGTTACTTAGATGTTTCAGTTCACCGGGTTTGCCCCCTTACGGGTAACATGTCTTCAACATGCTGGGTTGCCCCATTCGGAAATCTACGGATTATAAGGTATGTGCCCCTCCCCGTAGCTTATCGCAGCTTATCGCGTCCTTCATCGCCTCTGAAAGCCTAGGCATCCGCCATACGCCCTTATTTAGCTTATTGTACTTTTTGCTCTAAATATCTCTATTTAGAACGAGCTCTTTATAATTATTTATTTTTATAAAAATATTGTTGTTAAATATTAATTTAACTTCTCTATCTTGATTTCTTTACGATATCATTTTACCAATATGTCAATGAACGTCGCGAATCGCGACTGATAAGTATTTATCAGCTGGATTCACATAACACTCTGAAACAATACATTTAAATTGCCTCCATAAGTGCTACCTGGTGGAGAATATCGGAGTCGAACCGATGACCTCTTGCGTGCAAGGCAAGCGCTCTAGCCAACTGAGCTAATCCCCCTAATACTAGCTTATAGTAATTAGATTGTAGAGATTAGTAATAATTACTAATTCGTAATTCGTAATTAACTTTGTTTCTAGAATTTCCTTTCTAACAATATAACTTTTTGTAGTCTCGGGCAGACTCGAACTGCCGACCTCTACATTATCAGTGTAGCGCTCTAACCAGCTGAGCTACGAGACTAGAATAGCTTATTATTAGTGTTTTATTTAAAATTAACAGCAAAGAGTAAAATTCCCCTTTTGTAACTCACCATCTTTCTCTAGAAAGGAGGTGTTCCAGCCGCACCTTCCGGTACGGCTACCTTGTTACGACTTAGCCCTAGTTACCAGTTTTACCCTAGGTCGCTCCTTGCGGTAACGAACTTCAGGCACCCCCAGTTCCATGGCTTGACGGGCGGTGTGTACAAGGCCCGGGAACGTATTCACCGGATCATGGCTGATATCCGATTACTAGCGATTCCAGCTTCACGGAGTCGAGTTGCAGACTCCGATCCGAACTGTGATATGGTTTATAGATTCGCTCCTATTCGCATAGTGGCTGCTCATTGTCCATACCATTGTAGCACGTGTGTAGCCCAGGACGTAAGGGGCCGTGATGATTTGACGTCATCCCCACCTTCCTCACGGTTTGCACCGGCAGTCTCTCTAGAGTCCTCAGCTTAACCTGTTAGCAACTAAAAATAGGGGTTGCGCTCGTTATAGGACTTAACCTGACACCTCACGGCACGAGCTGACGACAACCATGCAGCACCTTGTAAAGTGTCCGAAGAAAAAGCTATCTCTAGCCCTGTCACTCTACATTTAAGCCCTGGTAAGGTTCCTCGCGTATCATCGAATTAAACCACATGCTCCACCGCTTGTGCGGGCCCCCGTCAATTCCTTTGAGTTTCAGTCTTGCGACCGTACTCCCCAGGTGGGATACTTATCACTTTCGCTTAGTCACTGAGTCGAAACCCAACAACTAGTATCCATCGTTTACGGCGTGGACTACCAGGTGTATCTAATCCTGTTCGGCTCCCCACGCTTTCGTCCATGAGCGTCAGTATATACGTAGTAGACTGCCTTCGCAATCGGTATTCTAAGTAATATCTATGCATTTCACCGCTACACTACTTATTCTATCTACTTCCGTATAACTCAAGTCAACCAGTATCAAAGGCAGTTCCGTCGTTGAGCGACGGGATTTCACCTCTGACTTAATTGACCGCCTGCGGACCCTTTAAACCCAATGATTCCGGATAACGCTTGAACCCTCCGTATTACCGCGGCTGCTGGCACGGAGTTAGCCGGTCCTTATTCTTACAGTACCGTCAGTTATCTACACGTAGATAAGTTTCTTCCTGTATAAAAGCAGTTTACAACCCATAGGGCAGTCATCCTGCACGCGGCATGGCTGGTTCAGAGTTGCCTCCATTGACCAATATTCCTCACTGCTGCCTCCCGTAGGAGTCTGGTCCGTGTCTCAGTACCAGTGTGGGGGATAATCCTCTCAGACCCCCTACCTATCGTTGCCATGGTAAGCCGTTACCTTACCATCTAGCTAATAGGACGCATAGTCATCTTGTACCCATAAATGTTTAACTAAATAGTGATGCCACTAATTAGCATTATGGAGTATTAATCTTCATTTCTAAAGGCTATCCTCCTGTACAAGGCAGATTCTATACGCGTTACGCACCCGTTCGCCGGTCGTCATCTGTAGCAAGCTACAATGTTACCCCTCGACTTGCATGTGTTAAGCCTGCCGCTAGCGTTCATCCTGAGCCAGGATCAAACTCTTCATTGTATATTTTAAATAATATTAATGAATAAGTTTCAAAAGAATTTGTTTAACGAAGTTAAACATGGTTATTCTACTCTTTGTTTACGCTGTCAATTTCAATATTTTCAATGAACTTGGCGAGCCGCCAATGACAAGTGCTATCTCATCTCTTTAACTCAACCTTTTTTGTAGAAATGTTAGATTCGAACTAACTGATTTTATTTTAAAATCATTCCAAAATCTCTCTGATCGTTTCGCTTTCTTAAAGCGGTTGCAAATCTACAAACTATTTTAAAACTGACAAATTGTTTTTGAAGTTTTTTTAATTTATTTTTTTGCAATATTTACATGAACTTTCGTCTTTAAAACGGACTGCAAAGATACTCTCTTTCTTTCAATTTAAACAAGTAAAAATTAACTTATTTTTAATCTTTTTTTGACCATATCTTAACCCTTATCTTAATGAACTTTGCTTAATTCTAAACACTCGTTTTTCCCTTAGCGGGTGCAAATATAGAACCCTTTTTTAACATAACAACTACCTTTTTATTGTTTTTTTTGAAGTTTTTTTTGTTTAACTGTTTTTGAGATAGTTACCTATTTGTTTTTTATAATAACTAACTTTTAAATTGGTTTGCGCGAGGGATTGAACGACATGTTTGAGCTCTTTTTGCTTGACAAAGCTAAAAAGCGAGTAGTGAAAGCCCGACAATTTTTATAGAAAATTGACGCGCCATGAAAATAGCTCTCATATATATTGTATTAAAAATGCTTTTACAACTACTTTTTAATGCGCTTTTTCTTTTTTGATCGCTTTTCCTTACTTTCATTTCGATTTAAAGCAAAAAAAAACCTCAATCTATTCAGATTGAGGTTTAAAAGAAAGGCAACGACCTACTCTCCCACCATTGGCAGTACCATCGGCGCTAATGGGCTTAACTTCTCTGTTCGGGATGGAAAGAGGTGAGCCCCATTGCGATAATCACCTTAAATCGTTCAGTATATTTCAACTGTATAAGTTAACATACTAGTAAAATCATATCGTAAATTGTCAAAAGAGTTGCGCTTCCCCTTACTAGAAGGGAAAGACTTTACATAAGCCTATGGGTTATTAGTAATACTCGGCTATGACATTACTGCCTTTACACCTGTATCCTATCAACGTGGTAATCTTCCACGACCCTTTAAAGAAATCTCATCTTGTGGTGGGTTTCGCGCTTATATGCTTTCAGCGCTTATCCCTTCCCAACGTAGCTACTCAGCAGTGCTCCTGGCGGAACAACTGATACACCAGAGGTTAGTTCAACTCGGTCCTCTCGTACTAAAGTCAAATCCACTCAAATTTCTAACGCCCACAGCAGATAGAGACCGAACTGTCTCACGACGTTCTGAACCCAGCTCGCGTGCCACTTTAATGGGCGAACAGCCCAACCCTTGGGGACCTTCTCCAGCCCCAGGATGTGACGAGCCGACATCGAGGTGCCAAACCCCCCCGTCGATGTGAGCTCTTGGGGGAGATCAGCCTGTTATCCCCGGAGTACCTTTTATCCTTTGAGCGATGGCCTTCCATGCGGAACCACCGGATCACTATGCTCTACTTTCGTACCTGATCGACCTGTATGTCTCTCAGTCAAGCTCCCTTATGCCATTGCACTCTACGCACGGTTACCAAACGTGCTGAGGGAACCTTTAGAAGCCTCCGTTACTCTTTTGGAGGCGACCACCCCAGTCAAACTACCCACCACGCACTGTTCTCATTGCTGAGTTAGGCTCTAGATAAGCAAAGGGTGGTATTTCAAGGACAACTCCACAACGCCTAGCGACGCCGCTTCATAGTCTCCCACCTATCCTACACATTACTTATCCAAAGTCAATACGAAGCTATAGTAAAGGTTCACGGGGTCTTTTCGTCCCGCTGCGGGTAATCGGCATCTTCACCGATACTACAATTTCACCGAGCTCATGGCTGAGACAGTGTCCAGATCGTTGCACCATTCGTGCAGGTCGGAACTTACCCGACAAGGAATTTCGCTACCTTAGGACCGTTATAGTTACGGCCGCCGTTTACTGGGGCTTCATTTCATTGCCTCGCCAAAGGCTAACAACTCCACTTAACCTTCCAGCACCGGGCAGGTGTCAGGCCTTATACATCATCTTTCAATTTAGCAAAGCCCTGTGTTTTTGATAAACAGTCGTCTAGACCTTTTCACTGCGGCCCATCCGAAGATGGGCGACCCTTCTCCCGAAGTTACGGGTCGATTTTGCCTAGTTCCTTAGCCATGAATCACTCGAGCACCTTAGAATTCTCATCCCAACTACCTGTGTCGGTTTACGGTACGGGTTCTCATAATCTGAAGCTTAGAGGTTTTTCTTGGAAGCCTTTAGGCACACTATCAACGCATCCGAAGATTTGTTGTACTATCACATTTCACCTAGCTCTGCGGATTTACCTACAGTGCCAATAGCTACATGTTTCAACGAACTATTCCGTCAGTTCGCGGTGCTTTCATTACTCCGTCACCCCATCGCAATTATAAGAAGTACAGGAATATTAACCTGTTAGCCATCGACTACTCCCTTCGGATTCGCCTTAGGACCCGACTAACCCTCAGCTGATTAGCATCGCTGAGGAAACCTTAGTCTTTCGGTGAGGGGGTTTCTCGCCCCCTTTATCGTTACTTATGCCTACATTTTCTTTTCTATCCGCTCCAGCATACCTTACAGTACACCTTCGGCGCAAATAGAATGCTCCCCTACCACTTATACTTTGTATAAATCCATAGCTTCGGTAATATGTTTATGCCCGATTATTATCCATGCAAAACCGCTCGACTAGTGAGCTGTTACGCACTCTTTAAATGAATGGCTGCTTCCAAGCCAACATCCTAGCTGTCTAAGCAGTTTCACCTCGTTAGTTCAACTTAACATATATTTGGGGACCTTAGCTGATGGTCTGGGTTCTTTCCCTCTCGGACATGGACCTTAGCACCCATGCCCTCACTGCTGAGTAACATTTTATAGCATTCGGAGTTTGTCAGGAATTGGTAGGCGGTGAAGCCCCCGCATCCAATCAGTAGCTCTACCTCTATAAAACTTTCGCTCAACGCTGCACCTAAATGCATTTCGGGGAGTACGAGCTATTTCCGAGTTTGATTGGCCTTTCACCCCTACCCACAGGTCATCCAAAGACTTTTCAACGTCAACTGGTTCGGTCCTCCACTGTGTGTTACCACAGCTTCAACCTGCCCATGGGTAGATCACTCGGTTTCGCGTCTACTACTACTAACTAAATTCGCCCTATTCAGACTCGCTTTCGCTTCGGCTCCGGACCTTAAATCCTTAACCTTGCTAGTAACAGTAACTCGTAGGCTCATTATGCAAAAGGCACGCCGTCACACAGTTAATGTGCTCCGACCGCTTGTAGGCGTACGGTTTCAGGTTCTATTTCACTCCCTTACTTAGGGTTCTTTTCACCTTTCCCTCACGGTACTAGTTCACTATCGGTCTTTCAGGAGTATTTAGCCTTACCGGATGGCTCCCGGTGGATTCATACAGGATTACTCGTGTCCCGCACTACTCAGGGTACTGCTATATCTTCTTCGCTTACCTATACGAGACTATCACTCTCTACGGTTTGTCTTTCCAGACAATTCTAGTTCACTTAGATTCTAATGTCGCAGCCCTACAACCCCAATATTGCCGTAACAACATTGGTTTGGGCTAATCCGCGTTCGCTCGCCACTACTAACGGAATCACTATTGTTTTCTCTTCCTCCGGTTACTTAGATGTTTCAGTTCACCGGGTTTGCCCCCTTACGGGTAACATGTCTTCAACATGCTGGGTTGCCCCATTCGGAAATCTACGGATTATAAGGTATGTGCCCCTCCCCGTAGCTTATCGCAGCTTATCGCGTCCTTCATCGCCTCTGAAAGCCTAGGCATCCGCCATACGCCCTTATTTAGCTTATTGTACTTTTTGCTCTAAATATCTCTATTTAGAACGAGCTCTTTATAATTATTTATTTTTATAAAAATATTGTTGTTAAATATTAATTTAACTTCTCTATCTTGATTTCTTTACGATATCATTTTACCAATATGTCAATGAACGTCGCGAATCGCGACTGATAAGTATTTATCAGCTGGATTCACATAACACTCTGAAACAATACATTTAAATTGCCTCCAGGTGCTACCTGGTGGAGAATATCGGAGTCGAACCGATGACCTCTTGCGTGCAGGCAAGCGCTCTAGCCAACTGAGCTAATCCCCCTAATACTAGCTTATAGTAATTAGATTGTAGAGATTAGTAATAATTACTAATTCGTAATTCGTAATTAACTTTGTTTCTAGAATTTCCTTTCTAACAATATAACTTTTTGTAGTCTCGGGCAGACTCGAACTGCCGACCTCTACATTATCAGTGTAGCGCTCTAACCAGCTGAGCTACGAGACTAGAATAGCTTATTATTAGTGTTTTATTTAAAATTAACAGCAAAGAGTAAAATTCCCCTTTTGTAACTCACCATCTTTCTCTAGAAAGGAGGTGTTCCAGCCGCACCTTCCGGTACGGCTACCTTGTTACGACTTAGCCCTAGTTACCAGTTTTACCCTAGGTCGCTCCTCGCGGTAACGAACTTCAGGCACCCCCAGCCTTCCATGGACTTGACGGGCGGTGTGTACAAGGCCGGGAACGTATTCACCGGATCATGGCTGATATCCGATTACTAGCGATTCCAGCTTCACGGAGTCGAGTTGCAGACTCCGATCCGAACTGTGATATGGTTTATAGATTCGCTCCTATTCGCATAGTGGCTGCTCATTGTCCATACCATTGTAGCACGTGTGTAGCCCAGGACGTAAGGGCCGTGATGATTTGACGTCATCCCCACCTTCCTCACGGTTTGCACCGGCAGTCTCTCTAGAGTCCTCAGCTTAACCTGTTAGCAACTAAAAATAGGGGTTGCGCTCGTTATAGGACTTAACCTGACACCTCACGGCACGAGCTGACGACAACCATGCAGCACCTTGTAAAGTGTCCGAAGAAAAAGCTATCTCTAGCCCTGTCACTCTACATTTAAGCCCTGGTAAGGTTCCTCGCGTATCATCGAATTAAACCACATGCTCCACCGCTTGTGCGGGCCCCCGTCAATTCCTTTGAGTTTCAGTCTTGCGACCGTACTCCTACAGGTGGGATACTTATCACTTTCGCTTAGTCACTGAGTCGAAACCCAACAACTAGTATCCATCGTTTACGGCGTGGACTACCAGGGTATCTAATCCTGTTCGGCTCCCCACGCTTTCGTCCATGAGCGTCAGTATATACGTAGTAGACTGCCTTCGCAATCGGTATTCTAAGTAATATCTATGCATTTCACCGCTACACTACTTATTCTATCTACTTCCGTATAACTCAAGTCAACCAGTATCAAAGGCAGTTCCGTCGTTGAGCGACGGGATTTCACCTCTGACTTAATTGACCGCCTGCGGACCCTTTAAACCCAATGATTCCGGATAACGCTTGAACCCTCCGTATTACCGCGGCTGCTGGCACGGAGTTAGCCGGTCCTTATTCTTACAGTACCGTCAGTTATCTACACGTAGATAAGTTTCTTCCTGTATAAAAGCAGTTTACAACCCATAGGGCAGTCATCCTGCACGCGGCATGGCTGGTTCAGAGTTGCCTCCATTGACCAATATTCCTCACTGCTGCCTCCCGTAGGAGTCTTATCCGTGTCTCAGTACCAGTGTGGGGGATAATCCTCTCAGACCCCCTACCTATCGTTGCCATGGTAAGCCGTTACCTTACCATCTAGCTAATAGGACGCATAGTCATCTTGTACCCATAAATGTTTAACTAAATAGTGATGCCACTAATTAGCATTATGGAGTATTAATCTTCATTTCTAAAGGCTATCCTCCTGTACAAGGCAGATTCTATACGCGTTACGCACCCGTTCGCCGGTCGTCATCTGTAGCAAGCTACAATGTTACCCCTCGACTTGCATGTGTTAAGCCTGCCGCTAGCGTTCATCCTGAGCCAGGATCAAACTCTTCATTGTATATTTTAAATAATATTAATGAATAAGTTTCAAAAGAATTTGTTTAACGAAGTTAAACATGGTTATTCTACTCTTTGTTTACGCTGTCAATTTCAATATTTTCAATGAACTTGGCGAGCCGCCAATGACAAGTGCTATCTCATCTCTTTAACTCAACCTTTTTTGTAGAAATGTTAGATTCGAACTAACTGATTTTATTTTAAAATCATTCCAAAATCTCTCTGATCGTTTCGCTTTCTTAAAGCGGTTGCAAATCTACAAACTATTTTAAAACTGACAAATTGTTTTTGAAGTTTTTTTAATTTATTTTTTTGCAATATTTACATGAACTTTCGTCTTTAAAACGGACTGCAAAGATACTCTCTTTCTTTCAATTTAAACAAGTAAAAATTAACTTATTTTTAATCTTTTTTTGACCATATCTTAACCCTTATCTTAATGAACTTTGCTTAATTCTAAACACTCGTTTTTCCCTTAGCGGGTGCAAATATAGAACCCTTTTTTAACATAACAACTACCTTTTTATTGTTTTTTTTGAAGTTTTTTTTGTTTAACTGTTTTTGAGATAGTTACCTATTTGTTTTTTATAATAACTAACTTTTAAATTGGTTTGCGCGAGGGATTGAACGACATGTTTGAGCTCTTTTTGCTTGACAAAGCTAAAAAGCGAGTAGTGAAAGCCCGACAATTTTTATAGAAAATTGACGCGCCATGAAAATAGCTCTCATATATATTGTATTAAAAATGCTTTTACAACTACTTTTTAATGCGCTTTTTCTTTTTTGATCGCTTTTCCTTACTTTCATTTCGATTTAAAGCAAAAAAAAACCTCAATCTATTCAGATTGAGGTTTAAAAGAAAGGCAACGACCTACTCTCCCACCATTGGCAGTACCATCGGCGCTAATGGGCTTAACTTCTCTGTTCGGGATGGAAAGAGGTGAGCCCCATTGCGATAATCACCTTAAATCGTTCAGTATATTTCAACTGTATAAGTTAACATACTAGTAAAATCATATCGTAAATTGTCAAAAGAGTTGCGCTTCCCCTTACTAGAAGGGAAAGACTTTACATAAGCCTATGGGTTATTAGTAATACTCGGCTATGACATTACTGCCTTTACACCTGTATCCTATCAACGTGGTAATCTTCCACGACCCTTTAAAGAAATCTCATCTTGTGGTGGGTTTCGCGCTTATATGCTTTCAGCGCTTATCCCTTCCCAACGTAGCTACTCAGCAGTGCTCCCTGGCGGAACAACTGATACACCAGAGGTTAGTTCAACTCGGTCCTCTCGTACTAAAGTCAAATCCACTCAAATTTCTAACGCCCACAGCAGATAGAGACCGAACTGTCTCACGACGTTCTGAACCCAGCTCGCGTGCCACTTTAATGGGCGAACAGCCCAACCCTTGGGACCTTCTCCAGCCCCAGGATGTGACGAGCCGACATCGAGGTGCCAAACCCCCCCGTCGATGTGAGCTCTTGGGGGAGATCAGCCTGTTATCCCCGGAGTACCTTTTATCCTTTGAGCGATGGCCCTTCCATGCGGAACCACCGGATCACTATGCTCTACTTTCGTACCTGATCGACCTGTATGTCTCTCAGTCAAGCTCCCTTATGCCATTGCACTCTACGCACGGTTACCAAACGTGCTGAGGGAACCTTTAGAAGCCTCCGTTACTCTTTTGGAGGCGACCACCCCAGTCAAACTACCCACCACGCACTGTTCTCATTGCTGAGTTAGGCTCTAGATAAGCAAAGGGTGGTATTTCAAGGACAACTCCACAACGCCTAGCGACGCCGCTTCATAGTCTCCCACCTATCCTACACATTACTTATCCAAAGTCAATACGAAGCTATAGTAAAGGTTCACGGGGTCTTTTCGTCCCGCTGCGGGTAATCGGCATCTTCACCGATACTACAATTTCACCGAGCTCATGGCTGAGACAGTGTCCAGATCGTTGCACCATTCGTGC